>DATJZV010000134.1:0-47524 GCA_035498715.1 Nitrospirota bacterium | reverse complement strand
TAGTGACCCCCTTGGTTACATCTCCCTATTGTCAAAATTCTGCGATTGATCTTTCTGATAACTTTTTATTTTCAAGATTCTCTTAAGCAATACGCTTGCCCCCCATGGAAATGTGTTAAAAAGTGGTGTTGAGACACCTCTAAGTGATAAACCTGCTCAAGGCGAACACTTCGCGCATGTATCGTTTTATCGTTTGGATCTGTTCCAAGATCGCACGCGTTGAAATTGAACAGATCATTACCGTACTATCGGCTGTCATTCAAAACAGCAACCCGGAAGTAAAGCCAAAGACGAATTCAACGAGAAGCATCCAGCTAGCGCAGTTCGCTCGCAGTCGGTCCCATGCCGCCGCTTTAGACCGGATCCCCCTTTAAAAAAAGCTACAAAACGCTCCGAACCCAGAATGGGGCGATTCACAGAAAGCCACCTGCGCCCATGACGCGCTGGAGTAAGCTGCATGCCGTCCCGAATCTGATTGTCTGCCCTGTCTGCAATGCCCTGCACGATTGCTTTTGTGACAACGACTGTAAGAAAAAATCTAAGACCAGTTGCAAAGATCTTGGTCAGATACTCCAAGCGGAACGATGCTAAAAAAAAGTGCAAGGCTTACAAACCCCTATGAAAAGAGTTTGATTGCGCAATGGTTTTTCACAGCTATTTTCTGCTTTCTTGCTATTTGCCTATGAGACCAATAAAAAAAGCCGAGCTCACCTAAGGCATTATCCTTTGGCAGCCCGGCTGTCTTGTCTTCCAAGACCCTCGGCTTTCCGTCCCCTCCTCACGAAAGGTTTGGCTTTGTCGGGTATTTTTTATAATATAATACATAATACTAAAGTTGTCAATTTCAATAATTCGTAAATTTTTCAAATTATTGCATTTCCAGGTAACGACAAGACTACTGATTATCAATCGAAAAAAGATAGGGAAGAAGCATGGGATGACGCTTTCGCCTGAGGATGGGAGTGAGGGCTTTCTGCAGCGCCTACTTGCGGACAAGGATCAAAGAATAGCAACAATGTTAAGTCCTGGTAGAAACATTAAAATACAAAAGGGGCTTGGAATCACCAAGCCCCTTTAATACTCTGCCTTGCTTTCGTCTGAGCTATGCATCTTTCATCATACCTTTTACGTCTTTTTCCGTGATATTCATTTTATGCGCTTTTTTCGCATGTTGCAATGCAATCTCGACTACTTCCTTTTCGTCATGGCTTTGTACCATAAAGCCACATTTTGGATCACATTCGACTTTTTTTAGCTTCTCTGCCACGATAACCACCTCCTTCCTACCACCAATTTGTTTCCCATAAACCGATAAAAGAACCCTCACCTGTGTTGGAATCCGTCAATAACAATCCTCTTTTCGTCAAATGTCACATTATCAAGACTATATTTATCCTGATTTGAGGATAGCACCGGATATATATGATGTCAAGAGAATGATTTCAGGCGGATCACAAGAGGTCTGGCAGCCTCTCCTGCGGATGCATCTAGGGCCCTCATATTCAATTAACCCGGTTCCTCAAATTTTGAGCCATCCTCTTCTGAACGCATTATCCATGATCACTCCAACGAGGAAAGCAGCTCCCATATTCCACATGGCAAAGGCGGCCACAAGAAGCATCACATAAAAATCCGTCTTCTTGGCCCCGATATCCTTTACGACAATCGCCAGCTCCGAACCGGCAAAGAATAGGATCACGCCGAGGATAGCATTAGGGAATATCCTGAAAATAATAGATACGGAATCACTGAAGAAGACGGCGATAAATATGAGCAAGAGTCCGAGGATGACCAAAGCCCCGCCCGTCTTTGCTCCGAAGCGAACATGTCCCGCCATCCCTCCGGCGCCGTGACACATCGGAATGCCGCCAAAAAGAGGCGCAATGAGATTCATAATGCCTTGTGAAATGGCGATCTTCTTCTCCGTAACCGGCCTGTCAGGGAAGAGTTCGTTGTTCTCGGCGGTAATTGCGATAACCGCATTGCCAAGGGTCAGCGGTATCTGAGGCAGTGTGAAAAGCAATGTACCTGTCACGAGGTCGTTCCAAGTAATCATCGGGAGGCTGAATACCGGCATATTGAAGCCTATATGGATTTTCGCCAATTCGGACAGAAGTTGAGGATTCATGATCACGGCTGAAACGATTCCGATGATGAGGAGCATGAACATTGCCGGGACTTTGGGATTAGTGAGAAGAAAATAGGTGACGACAAGGGCGATACCTGCCAGAACTGGCGCTGTCTTCATTCGGTTGATGCCGTCAACCATGAAGGTAAGCCCAAGGCCAAGCATGATGCCGCGCACAACCGGTTTTGTTGCCAGTTTGGATATCGGCCTCAGGATTCCGGTAACGCCTGCAAGAAGCCAGAAAAGCCCGGTGGTAAAGCCTGCACCATACAGCGCTGCAGGGCTGATGCCTCCGGCGATAGCTGCTGCGCCGATCGCTTTCATGGGCTGGATCGGAAGAGGCGTCCTGTAATAGAGCCCGGATGCGAGAAGCATAATACCGAACATGAAGATAAGTCCCAGTGGAGGCATTTTCAAGATAGTGATGTACGCAACGACAAAAGGAATCAGTGTCCCGACGTCACCGAAAGCACCGGCCCATTCCATCCGGCTGTAAATATTCTTTGTCTTGATGGCAGCGCCAGCCGCAGACTCCGCATTCTTTCCCTCCCCGGCCTTGAAGCTCACTTCCATAATGGTATACCTCTTTAAACAGCGTGAAATAAAATTGCTCTGCCAGGTGCGATCTCAATCAGGCAAAGTATTACATTTTAAAAAGCAAAAATCAATTACATTGCACTGTCATTACGAGGAGTGACACTAGAGGGTTAGACAAAATTAGCCCCCCCGGACATGAGGTCGGACGGATTGCCTTGTTGGTCTGTCTGTTAGTACATTGGAGCATTTCTAACGCCATTTGTGTCCGCAAAAAAGAGGAAGGTGGTTAATGTCAGTTCAGCCATGTATGTCTCCGATCTGAGAAATGGTCTCTTGCATCCGCTAATGAGTGAAGTAACCGGTCTCGCATACCAGCTTGCCGCCGATCTGGCTGACCGAATAGTCAGATCGTCCTTCGCGACGATCGCGATTTCGATCTGACATCCCTGGGCGACCGGACTTGTTTCCGTTTTTTTGTCTGCGGTGCATGCCAATTGCGCGGGATGGGCTGAAGCATGCTCACGCGGTTGCCCTCAGGGTCGATGAAAGAGACATAGTGTCCTACATCGGGTATGTCCATCGGCTCTCCCAGTACTTTACCTCCCCCATTTTTAACTTTCTGCATTGATTTTTTGATATCGTCAACCGCGATAACGATCGATGGATATTGCGCTGGCCAATCCGGTTTTTTCGGGAAAAAGCCACCATTAATTGCACCAGGCTTTTTGGGACCTGTCTTGTCGGTTTCTGTGGTGGTTGCAGTCACGTAATTGCCCATTTCCTTGCCAAGCATCTGCGTCCGCCAGCCAAATACTGACTTATAAAACTTCGCCATACGCGCCCGATTGTCATACGGCATCTCAAAGTGAACGACGGGATTCATCTCTTTTTCCTCCCTATCAATTGGATTGTGTTTCTCTATATGCGTGTCGGTCGTATAACCAGGATATTCCGTGTCCCTACTGAGCAACTCAAAATGCGCGCTAATCAGGAAGTCTTCTTAGTTCACTAAAATTATACTATAATATATAATGAATATATGAATTCTCTAGCCCCATGTCAACGATATTGGATAGGTGTTTCATGGAAAGTTGAATGATCCATCTTTTTTCATCAGATAGAAGCGCATGAGTCGATTTACCTTGTGCAGCTTAAATAATGTCATCCTTTTGGCATTTTTCAGACCACTCCTGCGCGATCATGTTGACGGATTCTCTTCATTGACGGGTATCTTGGGATAGAATTTCTCATTGATGTTTGTGTTTTTTTGAACAATAATAATAATTAACTCCATCCTGTACTTGTTGGAGTTGTATTTCGTAGAAACTTATCAGGTGACACCCTGAATCTATTGAAATACACCTCTTGGCCTAAGCCACACCGTGCCTCTATGGAGGAACAATGGACTATGTTAATCTTGGCAAGACCGGACTCAAAGTTTCCCGCATTTGTCTCGGCTGCATGACCTACGGAGTGCCTGCTACCGGTGAAATTAAACCGGGCAGCCATGCCTGGGTCCTGAACGAAGAAGAAAGCAAACCCTTTTTCCGTCAGGCGCTTAATCTCGGAATCAACTTCTTTGACACTGCGAATGTCTACTCAGGCGGGGCCAGCGAGGAAGTGCTTGGGCGCTTTCTGAAAGCCAACATCCGTCGCGAGGCCGTCGTCATCGCCACCAAGGTCAACGGCGCGATGCGCGACGAACCCAACGGCCGGGGGCTCTCCCGCAAAGCCATCTTTTACGAGCTCGACCAGAGTCTCCGCCGCCTGCAGACAGACTACGTGGACCTCTACCAGATTCACCGCTGGGATCACGAAACACCGATCGAAGAAACGCTCGAGGCTCTGCACGATGTGGTGAAATCCGGCAAGGTGCGTTATATAGGCGCCTCGTCCATGCACGCATGGCAATTCACTAAAGCTCTCTATCTCGCCGACCTTCACGGCTGGACCCGTTTCGTTTCCATGCAGGATCATTATAACCTGCTTTATCGAGAAGAGGAACGCGAGATGCTCCCCCTTTGCCAGTCCGAGGGTATCGGCGTCATTCCCTGGAGCCCTCTCGCTCGCGGCCGCCTGGCCCGTCCGTGGCAAAGCGAACGCACCAAACGCTACGAAACTGACCAGTTCGGGAAGAGCATGTACTCGCATACGGAAGAAGTTGACAGAAAAGTTGTGGACCGCCTGGGTGAGGTCGCAGAGCGACGTGGCGTCCCCCGCGCGCAGCTTGCTCTTGCCTGGCTGTTCAGCAAGCCGGTCACCGCTCCCATTGTTGGCGCAACCAAGCCGCGTCATCTTGAGGACGCCGTAGCAGCGCTCACATTGCGTTTAACGCCTGAGGAGATCACTTCTCTTGAGGAGCCGTATACGCCGCATCTCGTGCTCGGTTTCAGTTGAGCCGAAGTCCGAATATACCCGGCAGGAATGCGAACTTGACTGTTTTATTATTCACCTCTTTTTGCTCCTGGAGAGAAAGATGACGTTATTTCCATGTTGGTCATTGTCTTTTGTTATTAACGTGTGAACTTTGGACATCTCAATAACATAGGAATTTTATGGCAAGAATATTTATTACAGGCTCAGCCGATGGGCTCGGTCTCATGGCTGCTCGATTACTGGTTGCAAATGGCCACCAGGTAGTATTACATGGCCGCAATCAAAGTCGGGCCAAGGAAGCATTGTCTAATGTTCCCGGGGCTGTAACCGCCGTAGTCGGCGATCTTTCCAGTCTTGCTGAAACGAAGCATGTTTCGGAACAGGTAAATGAGCTAGGCTTCTTTGATTCCGTCATCCATAATGCGGGTGTCGGCTATCGTGAATCACATCGTATCCAAACCATTGATGGTTTACCGCTAGTTTTTGCCGTAAATTCATTGGCCCCATACATTCTGACATGCCTGATCAAAAAACCAAGACGCTTGGTATATGTCAGTTCAGGCATGCATCGGAGTGGCGACCCCACCTTGAAAGATCTGACCTGGAACGCCCGGCCCTGGGATGGATCTAGCGCCTACGCTGATTCTAAACTGCATAATGTCATCCTTGCCTTTGCTGTTGCTCGTAAGTGGCCCAACGTATTATCCAATGCGCTGGAACCTGGTTGGGTGGCCACAAAGATGGGTGGACCGGGAGCACCCGGTAGTCTCGAGGAAGCTCCTCAGACGCAGGTTTGGCTGGCTACTAGCCAGGAAAAAGAAGCCTTGGTCTCAGGAAAATATTTTTATCATCAAAAACTTCGGAATTTTCACCCGGCAGCTGCAGATGCCGCTGTTCAGGAAAGGTATCTTGCAGAATGTGTTCGCTTGTCCGGAGTCTTACTCCCCCTGGAATGAACAACGGTAGGATTTGACATCCTCCCCGCCCTGAAGTGACGGGATTTTACGGCGCAGATGATTATAGTTACGGACCCAAAGCATAGCGTATTCTGAAAATGAACACTTGACCACGAAATCACGGGGTAATTCATGATGAGCCGCTTGTTTTCTTCTTTGACGCTTCGCAACCTGACCTTTCGTAATCGTATCTTCGTATCCCCTATGTGCCAGTATTCAAGCCGCGACGGTATGCCGACTGACTGGCACCTGGTCCACCTGGGATGCCGTGCGGTGGGTGGTGCGGGCCTAGTGATGGTCGAGGCCACCGCCGTAAGCCCCGAGGGCCGGATCAGCCCCGATGACAGCGGCATCTGGAGCGACGCCCATGCCGAAGCGTTCGCTCCAATCGCGCGGTTCATCCGCGAGCAGGGCGCGGTTGCCGGGATTCAGCTTGCCCATGCCGGTCGCAAGGCCTCCACGGACCTCCCATGGCGGGGAGGAGGGCCGCTGGGACCGGACCAACGAGGGTGGCAACCAATCGCGCCGAGTCCGCTGCCTTATGCCCCCGGCCATCCAGTGCCTCGTGAAGCAGCGGCGGCGGACCTGGTAGCCATCCGTAACCAGTTCGAGACCGGTACCCTGCGCGCACGGGCGGCTGGCTTTCAAGTCATCGAGATCCATCTGGCGCACGGCTACCTATTGCACGAGTTCTTATCGCCACTCACGAACCTTCGAAAGGATGAATATGGCGGAAGCCTCGAGAACCGCATGCGTTTCCCGCTTTGCGTCGCCAAGTCGGTCCGGGACCTCTGGCCTGGGGACCTTCCTGTCTTTGTGCGCATATCAGCCACGGACTGGGTGGAAGGAGGCTGGGACCTCGAGCAGTCCGTGGAGCTTTGCCGGCGTCTGAAGGATCAGGGCATTGATCTCATCGACTGCTCATCCGGCGGACTGGTACACCATGCCGCGCCCCCTGCGGGGGCGGGGTTCCAGACGCCTTTTGCCGCCGCAATCCGCAGGGACGCCGGAGTCGCAACGGGAACCGTCGGTTTCATCACTGACCCGGCCCAGGCAGAGCAGATTGTTGCTACTGGCCTTGCCGATGCGGTCTTTCTTGCACGCGAAATGCTTCGTAACCCCTACTGGCCCATGGTTGCGGCGCGAGCTCTGCAGGTCGACCTTCCCTGGCCGGTCCAATATCTGCGCGCCAAGCGATAGACTGGCATTATGCACAAGACGGAGTTACCGTGACTATGGGTTGCGTTCACTTCTTTACTGCTTGACTGTCTCCTGCCCCTCTGTTTTCCCCGCTCCCCTTCCTGAGTTTTGATAGCGAAGGGATATTGTGAACGGTGTTAAAATATATTTTGCTCTCCTTTTGCTAATGCCGCTTGTGTGAGACAACCTATTGCTTGACGGTCGTTTCAATGACCGCTTCTATCCGCCGATTCTTCTGCCGTCCTTCGGGAGTGGCATTATCTGCAATCGGCCGCGAAGAACCGTAGCCCCGGGCGGTCAGGCGGTTCGCAGCGATGCCGAAGTTCTCGATCAGGTAGGTGCGAACACTCTCGGCCCTCTTTGTGGAAAGCCGGAGGTTTGATTCCTCCCTGCCGACATTATCCGTGTGCCCTTCTATGACAGCAGTAGTTTCGGGATACGTCTTCATGAAATCCGCAACCTTCTTGATTTGTTCACCGTACTGCGGCTTGATGTCCGCCTTGCCGGTATCGAATTCTATCTCCAGGGAAATGCTGACCTTTTCGGCCACTTTCTCAGGAATGGGGCAGCCGTCCTTATCGACCTTCACTCCTTTCGGTGTGTCGGGGCATTTATCCAGGTAATCGGGCACCCCGTCGCCGTCACTATCGAGCGGGCAGCCGTCCTTATCGACCTTCACCCCTTTCGGTGTATCGGGGCATTTATCCAGATAATCCGGCACCCCGTCGCCATCACTGTCGAGCGGGCAGCCATCCTTATCTACCCTTACCCCTGTCGGTGTATCAGGGCATTTATCCAGGTTATCAGGAACGCTATCCCCGTCGGAGTCAAGCACCGGTGGAGGAGCTGCCGCCGCCTTTTTACCGCCAAACAGGAAGGTGAGACCAATGGTGTATTCAAAGTCAGATTGCGACCCGTCGAATACGAGGAGCTGCCTGATGTCAGCCCGCAAGGCCAAGGCATCGGTAAAGAAATACTTGATGCCGCCGCCGTAATTGAACAGCGAGTCGGTATCATTTTTCATCCCCTCCGGATAGCGGAGGGTTGTCCCGCCGACTCCGGCTGCGATGAACGGAACGAACTTTTTATCAGGCATGAAATGGTAAAGCGCGTCCAGGCGATAGCCGAGCGCCCTTACATTTCCTCCTCCCTGTTCAAGCTCGGTGGAGACATAGTCGGTTGCGACCTCCACGCCCCATCGGGGGGTAATATCGTAACCCAGCCGCAATCCATAGACCGGTTTCGTATCCAGGTGCAAGTCTGAGTCAAATGTGTAACCGCCAAAAAAAGGAGTGATTGACACGCTGCCCGGCCTGATCTGGGCAGGGGCCGGTGATGCGGCGAGCACAACAACAGCAGCGAGTAATACGGTTAGCGTCCTTATCTTCATGGTTGGTTCCCTCCAGCTGATAGACATGATTACGGCCCGTCATCCTGTCTCGGGATCTTCCCGCTATGCTGCTTTCATTTCAGATGTGCAGTGAGGGCAACGGGTCGCCTTTATCGCGATGGAGGACAGGCAATACGGACATTCTTTTGTGCTCGGCGCCGCCGGCGCCTCGCTCTGTTTTCTCAGCTTGGCTACCTGCAGGACAATGAAAAATATAGCCGCTGCCACGATGAGAAAATCGACGATCGTGTTGATGAATGCCCCGTAGTTGATGGTGGGCGCTCCGGCAGCTTTGGCCGCCGCCAGCGAGGGGTACGCTGTTCCGGAAAGGTTGATGAACAATCCGCTGAAGTCCATTTGCCCGAGGATCAAGCCGAGTGGCGGCATCAGGATATCATTGACAAGCGACGTAACGATCTTTCCGAAGGCCGCTCCAATGATGATACCAACCGCCAGATCCACCACATTGCCACGCATGATAAAATCTTTGAATGCTTTTAACATATCAAGACCTCCTTTCCCGATGTTCGACGTTCTGGCCTAGAAGACTGCCGCCTTGGCCAAGCAGCCTAAACTGGAGCCAGCACTGTCAATTTCAAACACGATTTGTCACCTCTGTTCCATCCAGGCCTCCTCGCAGAGCACCATAACTTCACAGCGCCTTCCTTTCGAGGCCATGAGCGAAATCGTTTACATAGTGCCCTGTTGACTTCCCCCGGTTCTAGTACCAGGCGGAGGGTTGGATTTTTTCACGCATAAAGTTACATTATCGACCACACAAAACCGACACTCACGGCCGAATAATCCGAATGCCTGCCCTGAGTTGAAAAGCTGTAAAGATACCCCATGTAAATCAGCATCTGATAGGTTATAGGTATGCTAAATCCAATCTTAGGATATAACTCGGCGCTGAAATTAGTCAATCCCGCACTTACTCCCACCTTCACACCAACCTCGGCAAAAGGCCAGAGACGATAACCGGTGGCACAATAGCCCATGCCGATATCAACTCCATATGTTCCGCCTTCATCTTTTGGCTTGATATCATAAAGGCCCACGTGTATCAATCTTCCTTGCTCGGCCATCCATAATCCAACGTTTACTATGTCGCGATTGTTTGTCGCGCTCACCTCGACGTTGAATCCGACCATCGAACTGATAGGAGGATTCTCCTCTTGTTCCTGGCCATAGGAAGCCCCTGATAACAACGAAAAGAATAAAAGAAACATGATGCTCGTTACTTTCAGTTTCGTCAGGTTTTGCATATCATCAATATATAATATATGCTTGGGATAATGTTTCTCTCGTTTTATAGTTCAAACCATCCGGTCAATTGCGCTTAGATATCTCAGCTAGTTTCCATTTTCGTCTCGTTAATTCCAGTTCACCTCCAGAACAATAGTTATGCTTGAAGTCGGCAATTCCAAAAGCTGCAATTGACGCGGACAACAGTCAGGTCTTTACAGGATCATATAAGATCTCAAGAGGATCTGCGGTCTCTCCAGTATCTCCGGTCATTTCCGCTTCGACGTTCAGGACCACCGTCGTTTGTTTCATTGTATTTTCTTCGATCTTCACCTGATCTCCGGTTATTCCCAGACCGGGGTTCTTTTTTCCCCATAAGCCCTCTCTGTGTCCCTGGACCTGCGTAATTCATTCATTCGAGTCGCACCCGGCAGCATTCCGCCGGGAAATTAAGACTGCATGATGCAGGAAGACCTTTCAGTTCCTTTTTTTCGACCGTCTCCGTTCGCACTCTTTTCGGCCCACACGCCTACTTCTTCTCGATCTTTACCCACGGCATTTTCGAGGTCAGGCTCTCGCATGCGTTTTCCGACACGGCCATGAAACTTGCCGGTCGGCCCCGGACAACCTCCGATGCAATGGTTCCTTCGCTGGCCCCTTCCCAGACCACTTCTCCCGTGGCCGTGTCCCATATCTGCGCGTGGATGTCGACGCTCGACTGGCGTGTCCGTAGAAAAGCGATTCCCAGAATGGTCGCGCGGTCAAAAGTCTCAGTCTGGAACCTGAGAAGCCGCGGAACGATAACGTAGCGTGCGCCGACTGCCTGGCCGATCTTCGATAGAAGGTCTTTTCGCAGCACGGCCGTTTCCTTATATTCACTGTACATGACTTGGAAATCGTTCCAGAGTCCTTCTTTGTTTATGCTGCTTTGTACGGCATCGAGCGGTATAAAGCGCGGTCCGTCAGGATATTTGATGAGAGATCTATAGAGCGTACCCGCAAGGGTTTCACGATATATCTCTTGTGTGGGGTCGTATAAAATGCTTGCGACCGGAAGAATTGCGACACTCTGGCCGACGAACGTTTCCGGTGAGACTGTTGGGGAACTATAGTACTGCCAGGAATATCGCGCTTCTGGAGGCGGCGCAGACGCACAACCCGCAGACATGAGCAGAACTACCATCAGGGATAAAGCGACAGCGCAGCGCATATGTTCCTCCTGCCACAAGTATATCAGCGGATTCTGCGAAATAATGTTCCACCTCATCTCGTGGGAGCGAGACTACGGGCAAACGCACATATTCTGAAAGATATCTTTCCTGATAGTGGCACCTGCAGCTGCTAGGTGAAAATTCCTATGTTTTTACTCATAAAAATACTTTCTCGAGAGCAAAGCCTCTTTTTCCTGGCTGGTAGCCAGCGACCGCGCCTCTACCTTGCATCGTCAGCTGTTACGGAACCGTTTTTACACATTGTTGCGGTGTACAATTCTGAAGTATTACTATTAATTTTTATAGTATATCATGGGAAATTAGCACCTCGTATCACGACCCCGGTTTTCCGAGCACGGATTTCTTGAATAAACTTTTGCAGGAGGTGAGTTCTGGGGTAAAGAGCCAGGAATTATGGTGTCAGAAGAAATGCAAATAATACAATTGAATAAGCCGACAGGGATCTTTCAAATGGGTGACCAGACGGGATTCTGCCATGGATTTACTAAAATAGCGGAATAGCCTTTCAACCATCCCGCTATTTTATGGAACTCCACCACGACATAAATTACTTTCCCTGCGAACCGCCCATTCCGCCCTGCGGACCACCCATCATTCCATGTTGGTGTCCCATTTGACCCTGCTTTTCTCTCATCTCGGCCATAAGCTTTTCCCTGCAGGCCCTGAGGTCTTCGTCGCTCTTTGCCGCCTGAACACAAGTCTTCCCCTCTTGAAGACTGGCAATCCGCTCGTCGATCATCTTCAGGACATTCGCCTTCCTCTGCTCAAAAGTTTGGCCTGGAGCAGATGGCGGCGGACCACCTTCGGCTGCAAGTATCGGTGCTGCGAATGCCAGTGATAACAAAGCTGCTACGATTATTGCCTTTTTCATATTTCCTCCCTATTGGCCATAGGCTGTCGTTTAAAAACCTTGCACCGAACATTCTAACCATGGAATTCTTCTCAAAGGCTTTGTCAGTGCTTAACCGGTTTCCGGGACTCGTCGGTACCTCACGCATGCTTCGATCTCCCGGGCGGCGGTCTCCTTTGTAAGAATCTCAACACTCAAATGAGACACGATTCAAAGTAATAAGTTTAGCCGTATAATATAAATAACTTTACGCAGAAACGCCGGCGCATTGAACAACTATTTACAGGAGGTGACCTCTCCTGCGAGGGTGCCAACATTGATCCCTGCGGTACTCTATACTTTGGGAACTTCCTGTCCCGCATATTTCAGGCGGTTCGGGTTTATGACATTCCTTGCTGTGGCCGTCGATCAAGAAAGAATTTCTCTTTTCCCGATCGAAAAAGCTTTGCCAATACGTTCGCCGATGCCGTAGTATGAGCCTTGCCCTGCATCGAAGACGAGCGGCTTGACCTTCAGGATATCCACCATTCCCTGTTCGCCGAGCGTCGACTCTTCAGCCTTAATGTCCACGATCTCCCCAATGAATTGCGTGTGAAGCCCGATCTCTAACGTGTGGAGCACCCGGCACTCGATCACAAGAGGAAATTCCTTGATGTACGGAGCATCGACGAGCTCGCTTCGAACAGGGGTTAGCTTCGTCATCGCAAACTTATCGATATTTTTCCCCGAAGTGGTGCCGACATAGTCCACCTCTTTTACCATCGCGACCGAAGGGATGTTGATCGTATATGCCTTGCGTTCCTTGATGCACCCGTACGTGTAAGTTGCCTTGCGCAAGGAAATAGCGACGCAGGGAGGTTGTGAGCAGCAGATCCCGCCCCATGCAATAGTCATCATGTTCGGTTTCCCCTGCGAGTCATAGCTTCCGACAACCCAGACCGGTGTTGGCTGAGCAAGTGTTTTAGCACCCAGTGACTTTTTCATAGTCCCCTCCCTAGGCTGAGCCTAATTTTGTCCGTTAAGTGATGCCCCGCAATTTCCTGAAGCGTAAATCTTCGCAGATTACGGGAAGCACATCGTGCTCTACGTCTCATATCAGTTAATGAAAGAACGGCAACTTAAAGAGCAACAGATACCCGTTCAGCATCAGGATCGTGCCGAGTGACGCGGAAACAAGCGCGAAATAAAATATCTGGCGAGAGACAGCCAGAATCGAGATCGATGCCAGGACGATGGATATCTGCAGCAGGACCTCAGCAAAGTCGAAATAGGGGTCCTTGCTGCGGTTCTTGTCCCGCTCGGTTTCTAGTTGCTTGGCCTCTTCTTCTATTTTTTTCTTCTCCTCGCCAAATCGCGTTTCTTCCGCCCGAATGTCCTTGAGCATCGCCTCATACCGCTTTTTCGCCTCCGGTCGCATTCCCTCGCCTCTCTCAAGAAGCTCCATTTCAATCCGCAGGCCGTTCGTTTTGTAGAGATGCTCCCGCAGGGCCTTTGACTGGTAAAAGGCCCACTGGTCAGATGCCTGCTGCTGTGCGAGCAGCATTTCCTTCATGGCATTGTTGCCACCCAGAGAAGTGATGGCGAGGAGCACCGCAAATATTGCCGTGGTCAATGCAATGCGTCTCGTAAAAGTCTTCGCTTTGATCTCTTCGAGTTCTTTGACATTGGGGAGTTCTACTTCGGCCATAGGTTGTTTCCTCTCCATTTTACCTGACAAGTAATGAATACAGAGATCTTTCAGGGCCGGGTCCCTGATCTTTGCATGAGGGCTGTCCCCGGCAAATCACTTTGACGATTCGTCGAATAAGACGGTACCGGGTCATTCATTGCAATATAAAATCTGCATATCCGGAAAGCTCTCATTGACCGCAGGTTCCAGGATGGAATCTTCCCGCAATTTCATAAAAGTATAAATCAAATTTGAAAGAAGTAAAGGACAAAAGTGGATCATGCCAGTCCAAAATAGAAATATCCTGTTTTTGCTTCTTTACTATGGCAGATCTAAATTGTTGTACGGAATTTATTCTGTCAGAGACAGGTTTGGCGGCAGGTTTGGTAGACGGGCAAGTTTAAGTAAATGCAGCCGCTCTGACCGGTTGGAGCATAATATTTTTTATGGTATTAAACCTTTATCATTTGGTCGTGTCTATATAAACAGCGCATCAGAAATGTGCAAGATGTATGGTCAATGCAGAAACAGAAAGGGGGTGAATACACATGAAGAAGATCGTCGCTCTTTTCACAGCAATGGCGTTTGCCCTGACCCTCGGCGTTGCGTTCGCAGAGGAGAAGGCGCCGGCAGCACCTGAGAAGGCTCCGGCAACTACGGAAAAAGCTCCGGCAAAGACAAACAAAACCAAGAAGGCAAAGCATACCAAGAAGCACAAGAAGGAAGCAGCCGCTCCGGCAGCAGCTCCGGCAACAAAGTAATATGATGTATACCGCTATTTCATAATACCGAGCGGGAAAAGTCATGCATTCTGCAACACAAAAGGCCTGTCAGTGATGACAGGCCTTTTGCTTGAGACCGATAAGCGAGCACTCGCTGTGATGCATAGTATTTGTAATATTATTGTAACATGACTGTGCGATACTAGGTTTGAAAGGAGATACTCATGCACATATCCGGACAATCAACCCTTACGATCGGGAACCGCCACACGACATGCGAAGCCGTCTGTTTCTATGCCAGTTCAGTGGTCGGGCACTGTTCCGCTTCGGCAATGCCAGTTGCCGTCAATCACCGCTGGATCGCGAATTATTGCTACACGGCAGATCATGATGAGTGCCCGCTGTTCATTGATCTGTCGCGCCGCTCTCTCGCAGGCACTCCTCCACTTGGGGCGTGATATAGATGAGGGCACGGCGGATGAGGTTGAACTACGGCTTCCTGCGGAGACTGTTTGACCTATAGCATGTTCGTCCGCTCACCCATGCAGCCCGATCAAAGACAGCTTCAATAGCTGAAGCGATCAGGCCACCTCTCCCTAAACGCATCCTGTTATCTTAATGTTCTCTTCTTTCCCTCACTTGGGTGGTGCCTCTGGCGCAGCCACACTCCATTTTGAAAACAGATCCGAGCGTTTCGAATTCAGGTCAACGAGCAGCCTCTGGAAGGCGGGCGCCTCGCGCAGGAGCCGGCCGGCAACCTCGCGCAGCTTGTCTACCTGCTCCTTGGGCAGCGTCAAGCTGGTTTTCACCCGCTTGAAATAGAGGCGTTCGGCCGGGTCCTTCAATGAATCGAAGGTGACCTGCGCCAGGTACGCGCGCCGCTCCGGCCCGCCGGCCGGAGCGGCAGCCTGCCAGGCTTCCAGCTTCTCACGTACCTGCTCTACCGCGTCCAGAGAGATCCGGTCGACCGGGATCGACCACATCTGGTCCGTCAGCGTGCCGGTGTCCGGCGGTGCGGGGGAACGGTCCCAGTCCACTTCGGGGTAGCGCAGCGCGTTCACAACAATGACTACCACCTTGCGGGCCCGACGGAGCGCTGGTAGCACCGTCTGGTCCGGGTCGCCCTTCAGGAGTTCGAAGGCCATGATCACCTCGGTCAGGCCGAGATTTTCAGAGAGACCCCCATCGAAGAGGTGAATGAAAGGGCGGGCCGGGTCCTGGTAGGACTGTAGCGCGCGGGCGTAGAGCAGGGCGCGACCGGGCGTCTCGGACTCGCCGTTAGCGGCCTCGGCAGCGGTCTGCAAGGCTGGCGTCTTCCTGCCACAGGTTCCGCCACGGTTCTCCAGGGTGATGGGCGTGAGCAAGGGCGGCAGCGCCGTAGAGGTGGCAATGGCCCGTCCCAGCGTTACCCGCGCGAGATCGCCGCAGATAGCGTCGAAGAAGCCCTGCGTATAGCTGAACCGGGCGCCAGTTGTGACATCGGTGGCGTTTATGATCACGAATGGGCCGTTTGCCCGCTGGAGGTCGCCGAAGGTGGCATGGTTGAACACCGTTTCGTCGTAAAGCTCGGCGAAGAGATCCGACTTTCCAAAAGTCCCGGAGGGAAGCCGGAACCAGTTGACCGGATTCAGGATGATGCGCTTTGCCAGTTCGCTCTCAAGGTTGCGCGACAGCACTTTCTCCTCGAACTCCTCAAACGTTTTCTCACCGCGCAGGGCGTAATAGGTGGCGGGCAGCGTGCCCCCCGACACCGCTGAGATCACGTCCACCTCGTCGATGAGGCGGCGTTTGACGCCGTTCACCATCACCTCGGTGCGGCGCAGCTCTTCCAGGACGCCGTAGCCCAACGCCGCTGCACGCGTGCCGCCGCCGGAGATGGCGAGTATCACCAGCAGGTCGTCGGACTGGCCGGGACGGGTCACGTCAGCGAGGCGGTATCCAGGCCCGCCGACCTGATCCAGCCGGGGTGTAGCGGGCCAGTGGGCGCAGCCGGCGGCGAATACAGAGAGTACCGCCAACAGGGAGACAGCACACCTCACAGCGAAGATTGAACTGGTTTTCATGGTATTTCCCCCTTGTTTGGTTGTTTGCTTCATAGCCTTCTATACTTGAGGCATTAGCCCACCTGTGGAAATCGTCATGATTCTTTGATCAGGGACGGATAGTAGGGATGGCACTCATGATCCTCTTCGAAAACGGCTGAAGCGGCAAAAACGGCATCGACCGGAAGGAGGGCAATAGCAGAAAGGAACAGGCAAATTACTGACATCTTCATTTGGGCCTCTCTGGATGGTATTTTTTTGAGCGTGAACGACAAAAGGGCAAAAGGCACCCTTAGAATTGCCTATTCTTTTATACCGTCAACTTCTCGAAATTCAGCAACCAATAGCACGATGTCCAGCTAAAAATTGCACGCCTTAGAGGATCAAACTTTCAGAACCGATCACAGTCACAGGTCGTCACAAGGCATGGAGATTCTCTCGTAGTGCCACTCAACCTTCAAATCTGCTGAATATCATATAAATCCAACTGGCTATAAGTATAGCATATGAATTGAATGTCTGGAGTTCGCGCCTACTTAACGGGATATTTGCACGCTGCGTACTTATCTATCCATAAGATACTTAGTCGGAAGCGTTGACAACTGATGGCATCAGGTATATATATTCAGGAAGCGGTTCTGATTGGAGGCTGTATAATCTATGACGTATATCCTCAAACCCTTAAAAGTCCGTTCAATGAACCTAGCCAACCGACTGGTTATGCCGCCGATGGCTACGGCAAAAGCCGAGCTTGACGGAAAAGTAAGTCAGGCGCTTCTCGATTACTACGAGGAAAAGTCACGTGGCGGCTATATTTCATTGATCATCATCGAGCATAGTTATATAACCCCTGAAGGGAAGGCAAGCAACAATCAGCTTTCCGTTTCCAATGACGCGGTGATCCCTGGCCTGCGAAAATTGGCGGATGTCATCCACCGGAACGGATCTAAGGCCGCAATGCAGATCAACCACGCCGGAAGCGCGGCGCTCAAAGAGGTCACGGGAACGACGCCCCTGGCGCCTTCAGCAACGGTGAACCCGCGGCGCGGCGACATGCCCCGCGAGATCACACAGAAGGAGATTGGCGATATAGTGAATGCCTTCAAAGACGCTGGCCGCAGGGTCAGAGAAGCAGGCTTTGACGCAGTGGAAATACATTCCGCTCATGGCTACCTTCTCAATCAGTTTTTGTCTCCCCTGACAAACAAGCGGACAGACGAGTACGGTGGGGATATTTCTAACCGCATTCGCATTCACCTGCAAGTAATCCAGGCGGTACGCACGGCAGTTGGGCCGGCTTTCCCCATTCAGGTGCGGCTAGGGGCTTCGGATTATACGGACGGCGGAACAACAATTGAAGACAGCAAGATAGCCGCGCGGGCATTTGAAAAGGCAGGCGTGGATATCATTCACATTTCCGGCGGGTTTGTCGGATACACTCCCCCTGGCCTCACCGGACAAGGTTATTTTGCTCCCCTCAGCGGGGCCATCAAAAGCGCTGTCTCCATTCCCGTGGTCCTTACCGGCGGAATTACCGAAGTAGAAGCCGCAGAGAAATTCTTGAAGGAGAAGAAGGCAGATTTGATCGGCGTAGGAAGAGCCATCCTTCAAGATAGCACATGGGCGGAACGCGCCATTAAATATATTCGATCAAAGGAGTATTAACTTATTCGAGTGACTGCATTAATGTATCGTCTGGAAAATCCCAGGCAACATCTTCGTGTCGATATGTACATTCTTTGAAATTCATCAAATTCCATCCTGAATTAGTTTTCTATTCCCTCTTGACAACCCTCGCATTGTCATTATAATCACCAGATTGTGCCAAAGGAATTCCCCGAAATGCCGCCGGCTTCTCCGGCCGAAGTCAAGACCGTTCTCGCCGGCCTGATGCTTGCGCTCATGCTCGCGTCGCTCGACCAGAACATTGTCGGTGTCGCACTACCGAGGATCGTGAGCGACCTGGGCGGCCTTTCCCATCTGTCGTGGGTCGTAACATCGTTCCTCCTCACGTCAACGACTACGACGCCACTGTACGGCAAGTTGAGCGATATGTATGGCCGCAAGCCGCTGTTCATTGCGGCGATCGTCATCTTCCTTATCGGGTCCTGCCTCTGCGGGCTGTCCGGTTCCATGACCCAGCTCGTCATCTTTCGCGGGATCCAGGGGCTTGGCGCGGGCGGTCTCATAACGCTCGCGATGACGACCATAGCCGACCTTGTCACGCCGCGCGAGCGCGGTCGCTATCAGGGCTATTTCGGCGCGGTCTTCGCTTTCTCCAGCATCGCGGGCCCGCTCCTGGGCGGTTTTATCACCGACGCGCTGTCCTGGCGCTGGATTTTCTACGTCAATCTGCCGATCGGCACTCTCGCCCTGTTCTTTTTCATTTTTGGATTTCACCGCCCCCGCCACGTTGTTTCTCACCGGATCGACTACGCAGGAGCGGCATTGCTCACTGCCGCTACGGTCACCCTTCTCTTGGTGCTGACCTGGGGCGGTGTGCAGTACGCATGGTCATCACCGCTCATTATGGGCATGGCCGTATCGGTCATCGTCATGATCCTGCTCCTTGTGTATACGGAACGCCGTTCAGCGGAACCGGTGCTCTCTCCCCGTATCCTTCGAAACGGGGTTTTCATGATAGCCACAAGCGTCATGTTCCTAACATTCATGGGACTTTTCGGCGCCTCTATTTTCCTCCCATTGTTTTTCCAGCTTGTTCTGGGGTTCGCTCCCGCGCGCGCCGGGCTCATGCTTGCGCCCATGACGGGCGGCGTGGTCGTAGCATCTTTTCTCGGAGGACGCCTCGTGTCCCGCACCGGACGGTATAAGGTATTCCCCGTTGTGGGGCTGGCCGCGGCAACGCTTGCGTTTCTCTCGGTCATGTGGTCGGCCGTAGCGGGAGCGAGTATCAGCATTGTCGAAGTCTCGCTCGTCATCCTCGGCATGGGATTCGGCCTCGTCATGCCGAACCTCATGGTCGCTATCCAGAACGCCGTCCTTCCCGTCGAGCTTGGCTCTGCAACGGCTGCCTCAGCCTACTTCCGCTCGCTTGGCGGTACCTTTGGAGTCGCGATTTCGGGCGCCATCATGACGTCACGACTGCAAACGCTGCATTCGGAGAAGTGGGCAGGAATGGGGCATGGGGCCCGCTCTTTGCTCGAACAAGGAATTCAGCAGATCAATCAGCTGCCAGTCGCACAGAAAGAAATCGTCGTTGGAGCATACCGGCATGCGATCAGCACCACATTCCTGCTGGGCTCGCTTGTCATTGCACTCGCGTTCGTCCTGGTGCTCTTTCTCCCCGAGCATCCACTCAGGACCTCTCATATATCGCTTGACCGCAAGTAAGACTGCGGCCAACTCGAGACTTGTCGTATCAAAATATTTAGACCTGCTGTTCTACATCATTTTTATATCATAAGGGTTACCCACAATACCGATTTGAATATGGGATAATCTGCTTCAGAATACAATTTATCTTAACTTCTTGTTTTGTTGTAGTTTACCATTCTAAATTCTACATAAGGTTTCAATCTTTCTTCGACAACATCTGCCAGAAAATCCCCATCATGATGTACTGAGATGCTGCGTGCACCCTTGTACCCTAGGAGCGCCAAGGCTTGGCATACAGAGCTTATCTACCGCAGTTTGGCTATCTCCCTATGTGCATGACGGTATTACAGATCGTGCCGATTCGCGAGTTAAAATTTTCATCGGGTTGACATTCATATAAAGTTGCGCAATAATTTAATTATTGGATGAGTCGCTCGCTCTAAGTTGAAATATGCATAAGGGCTCGAGGAACGTGGATAATTGTGGAAGTGATATCTTTAATCAGAAGAGTTGAGCATCGAGGGTGTACCCTGCTCAATCGTTTGAAAAGGAGATAGGGACATGAAAATAAATAAGATAGGTATCGTTGGATCAGGCCATATCGGGGGAACTCTTGGAATACTGTTCGCAAAGGCAGGATACGAGGTCGTCTATAGTTCAAGACATCCAGAAACTCTCAAAGAGCTTGTCAAGACAGCCGGGCACAAAGCCTGCGCCGGGACCGTCGCCGAAGCGGTCGCATTTGGAGATGTGATCGTACTGTCGCTTCCCTTGAAAGCCTTACCACTGCTTGATGCTGAAACAAGGGATGCTTTGAAGGGCAAGATCGTGATCGACACCTCTAATCCTTATCCCGAACGAGATGGCGTGATCGCAGAAGAGGCACGACGAGAACCGGGAGGCACCGGCACTCTGGTGGCCCGTCTTCTACCGGGCGCGAGGATTGTAAGAGCCTTCAATACAGTCTATTTTGAGGACCTCAGAAAAACAGTGAACAAAAACGGCGATAAAATTGGGATTCCGATAGCCAGCGACGACCAAGAGGGACTGAAAGCTGCCGATGAGCTCGTGGAGCGCGCAGGTCTTGACCCCGTCGTCGTAGGAGGCTTGAGGACATCAAAATTGTTCGATGTTGGGACAGCTGTGTATGCAACGAGCGCCTCGGCAAGAGAGATCAGAGAGAAATTAAGCTTAAAGCCAGCCGTGGCAAAGCGTGCGGCTTAGGTGGCTCGGACAGCGTCATAGAGCTGCGTCCTTGAAAGCTCTACCTGACTCACGGGGAGACGGAGAAAGTCTGACATTAAAGATTTGATCCTAAAATGTTCTTCCAGGATCAAGAGGTCCCGAAGACGACAGTGTTTTGCAGCCTGTTTCCGGGACTGAAGGGAGGCGCTATGAACAGGATAGAGAGGAAAGAGATGGCTCCTCAGGCTGCCAAGTTGTTTGAAGAGGAAGTTCTCGAATTGAGGCGGGATATCCCCCGCAAAGAGCTGTGCGATATGGTTGACGAATATATCTATTATCAGACGGATGACATGAGCAAGGGAGAAGCGCACGCGATAGTCGATGTAACCTGCAGATTGGCCTTGACGAAGGCTGAGTGGCGTTCATCGTAAGCATTGTTTAACATGATCGTCCCTCGCTGCGACAGACCAAAGAAACTGATCTTCGTAGGGGAGGCTAAATTTGTATCTCAATCTGTTCATCCTTAGATTTAAAATCGTAATTCTTTGAAATACATTGCTTATCATGCCGCAACCATTATCTTCTGCCCATCAAATAACCTATCGGATTATCCTCTTTATGATAAAATAAAGTAACTGTCGTGAACTAATGTTGCTAAGTTTTTTTAAATTATCATATTTCAGAATCCGTGCTAATTTTGAATTATTTTCTCCTTATAAATAAACCTCTTGACAACCAAACGCTTCGTGAGATTGGATGGAAATCGGCGGGTATGATGAATCAAAATAGCCGATCTGCTGAAGAATGATGCCTTTCATAATCTCTGCTTTGTTAATAGGCTGTGAGGAATATGATGAAATACAGATTTCCTCTTTCACTGATAGCAATTCTTGCTGGATTATTCTCCTTCATACCCTCTTGCGGAGGGGGCGGGGCCGGGAACAGCAACGGCAGCGGCGCCTGTAGCACTAATACCGGTGCCGGCTGGGTAACCATCGATGCTCCGGCAGCAACGACACCCGATTCAGCGTTCATACGATTGACCGGTACGGCATTCATCAGCCCAACGTGGTACAGATGCTGTTCTGGCTCGGCTGATGATACAGGTGTTACAATCAGCTGGAGCAATTCAGCATCAGGGAGCAGCGGCATCGCCTACCATGCCGTCGAGATATGCTATTTCTTTTTCCAGCCCTATTTGTGCAATCATACGTGGAGCGCCACGGTTCCGCTCGCTTTGGGGTCCAATACTATTACTGTTACCGCATCGGATCCCGGGACCAACAGCGGTTCGTCTTGCCTTACAGCAACACGCACTCCCGATCTCTCTCCTCCGATGGTATATTCCGTTAACCCGCCGGATGGAACACCGAATGCGTGGGTTGGCGCGACTGTCAGCGCAGACTTCAGCGAGGTGATGCTCAGCACCTCGATCACGCCCTCGACCTTTACGTTCTCTGGACCTGGAAATGTTCCCCTCACGGGGACGATCAGCACTACGCAAATTTATTCCTCCAGCCTGTCCCAATTCTATACAAGAGCGGACTTCCAGCCTCTAGCCGCCCTGGATGTGTTCGCGACCTATACGGCGACCATCGACGGCAGTGTGAAAGATTACGCAGGAGGAAATTCGATGGGACAGGCATACACGTGGCACTTCACGACGGGAGCCCCGATTTCCGGCCGCATTACCCATCCTGACGGCAGCGGCTATGGAGGCGTCACCGTGAAAATCGTGGAAGCGGCAACCGGCGCGGGATCATTCGTCTATACTGATTCTGCGGGCAACTTCATGTTTGTCGCGCCTCGGTCTGGGACCTATACGATTACACCCTTCGATTCTACGTGCGGCACCTGCCTCTTTACGCCGACTAGCCGCACGGCAACGGTGAATACTACAGCGGTCTCGGGGCAGGATTTCATCGAGTAAATAATAAATTGAGATAACCAGATGGAAGGTTGTTGACGCAGTGGGAATAACAGCCTGGGAACGCGCTCTAAAGCGTTGAAGGCGGCTTTCTAGAAATATCAAGGGCCCATCACCCGCGCGTCACCGGGTACTGCTCTGGACAGCCTGGTACAAGCGCTGCACAAACGCCTGATTGTATCCGTGGGATGTCATGTTGGCGGTGATGCGTCCGCTGATCGGCAAGCCCAGAAGATAGAGGTCTCCGATCAGGTCCAATATCTTGTGGCGCACGAATTCATCGGGGTATCGGAGTTCTGTGTTGATGACCTTGCCGTCGTGCATAATAATGTGGGAATGAAGATACCCGCCTCCGACCTTTCCGAGCTTCTGGGCCATTTCGATATTCTCGAAGGTGTTGAAGGAGCGGGCCGGGGCTATCTCCTTTTTAAAGGAGCCCTTTGCCGGATTGAATGAGAGAATCTGTTCGCCGATGGGCGGCGGATAGTCAACGCGCATCGATATCTCGAATCCCTCAAAAGGCTCTGCGTAGAGATGCTTTTCCTGCCGTCCCTCATTCCCCACCCCTATCTTCCGGCGGATGACGGCAACCTTGGTGGAGGCGGACTGCTCGACGATCCCCGCTTCCTCTAGGAGATCACAGAAGTCCTTGGCCGATCCGTCCACGTTCGGGATCTCCTCATCGACCTTGATGAGGACGTTCGTGATGCCGTACATGGAAAGGACCGCCATGAGATGTTCAACGGTACGCACCCTCCGCCTCCCGTTATTCAGGGCGGTCGAGTTGGCGGAGAAGGTCTTCATTGCGCCAGGTTGTGAGTAATCTTCAACGGAAGTAATATGGCCGCTGATGGTCTGGCCGTCCAGGGTCTGAAAGACGATCCCCTCATGGATCCCAAGGGGGCTCAGAATGATACCGGTGTTCCGGCCGCTGAGAAGTCCGATGCCGTTTAGAACTACATTCCCCTTAATGGTGCGCTGCGGTACAAGGGAATCCACCACTTCCACCGTACCGGCAGGGATTGAAAGATCGGCATCGGCTGTCTCAAGCCTCGTGTCCGAAGGCAGGTCCGCGCCGCGACTTGCGGGCCGGTGCTTCAGTGCGGAGGCCACCTTGTCAAGCAGGACTTCTAGATGCAGCGGTTTTTCCAGAAAATCATAGGCGCCGTCCTTAATGGCCGCAACCGCCGCCTCGATACGGGCATGGCCGCTCATCATGATGACCGGGAGCAGCGGGAACCGGTCCCGCAGTCTTTTCAGGAGCTGCATGCCGTCCATGCCCGGAAGCCAGACATCCAGCAGCACAAGAGAAGGCTCCATGCTATCAAGCTTTTGCCAAAAGCTCTCGGCATCCGTAAATTGAGCGGCCTGATACCCTTCGTCCCTCAGGATACCGGCTATGGTGGAACAGATAGAAGATTCGTCGTCTACGATGCAGATAGGGTTCATAGAAAACTCTGTCACATCAAATGAGAAACTTTCTCTTAAATTTTCTCCAGAAAACCTCTATAATAAGACATAATTTTGCTATCAATCTTTTTATGTTGATTCTTGAGCCTTTTAAGCTTGACTGACTACATTAATTTTCGCCCCTGAATAATTCTGATCAAGACCACTACAATTGCAATCACAAGCAAAATATGGATAAATCCACCCATCGTGTAATTACTAACTAACCCCAGTAACCAGAGAATTATCAGTACCACGGCGATTGTCCACAACATATGATCCTCCTTTGGTTGCCCTAATGTTTAGGATTCTTTTGATTGCCTTATCCCAAAAGAAGTTGGCCGGACCAAGCTATTATGCATCACGATGCTTCCATGACTGACTATACGGGAAATGGGCGCTTTTCATCCTCTCCTTCTAGAGGGCTTGGCTTTATCCAGGCTTGATTATATTTAATCACATATATAGGTAGTCGTCAATAACCAGTATTTGAAACTTTTTCACCTTGCTGCACCATTGCAACGAGTGATAGAGAACATACAGAAACCGTATCACGAACACGGTATGGCTGATTCTGCGGTTTTAAACTATAGGAGAAGAGTTAATAAACAGAAGTGCGTTAGTAGTAGCCCTTAATGTCCTGATAGTTACTGGATTAACAGATTCCGTACGATGCGCATATAATCTCTCTTTCCAGTTCTTCTCCTCGCGGTAGGCGGATGTTGCCGATAAATTCACGGCATTCTGGAATTCTGCCGCAGAGGTTATCATATAGCACACGAACGCTTCCGACACCACGCACTCCAGGCTTCTTTCGGGGGTCCGAGAAGGTAGGGTAGAGCCTGAAAGGCTATACCTTCTTGCTATGCTACCCCCCTTCCCTTGAGCCTGCCCAAACGCCCCCTTACCTTCCCGAGAATTACCGCTTAACCCAGTGAACTCGGGACATCTCTAAGCAACCGAAATATATTACTTGACCACCGTAGTTTCCGCTGCTCCCTTGGGCAATAACATGACGGCAACACCTCGGGCTGAGGCGCCTTTGTTAATGATGGAATGCACATCACCTGGCTTCTCGGTCCAGCTTTCGCCCGTTTTGATCACTTTTGTTACGTTGTCCTGTTCGAGAGTCACTTCACCGCTAAGGACGGTTACGAGCACGTTTCCGCCATGAAAATGTCTCGGGAACCCTGCCCCTGTCGGCAAATCCAGTACCATGGTGAGAAGATCGTATTCGTGACCTTCGAGCGCAATCGGGAATTTGGATTGATACACAACGATAGGGCTGGGGGCTTCAGTTCCTGCCGGTTTCTCTGCCGCGACCGCCGACACTGAGAAAAAGACCGCCGCAAGAATCAGCAGTGGGATCCGTTCAATCGTTTTCATAGATCACCTCCTACGTTGAAGCATAGAACGTATTTATTAATAAATTATAGCAATGGATTCTCTTATTGTCAAAATGGGATAATATAGGTCTTAATTATGGATTGCTTCGTTATATCTTCTGCATCGGCTGCCGACTGCGTCTTCAGCAAGATACGATTTTAAAACGTGCAGATTCCGTGCCATTCAGGCGTGTATCGGTCATTATGCGTGCCTTTTCGATCGTTACTGGCCTCGCAGCCAGGTTATAAATTTCAATAACATATTGCTCACACTTTTCGGACGAAGTCGGTATTCCACAGCTCCTACGTCTCTCATCTCGCTGCCTTTGGCCACAGTGAGCGACGACGACTTCGCCAGCGATAGGACCTGGCTCGGATACACGCTACGGTGGCCGGTCATGAGAAAACTGATGATGCACGCCACGGCGGCATAAGGGCCGATTTGAGGCCCGAAAAACTCGATCGCCATGATGCTTGCCGAAATCGGCGTATTAGCCGCGCCGGCGAGAAGCGCGACCATGCCGATGGCTGAAAACAGCGACGTGTTGAACCCCAGGACGCTGCCGAAGGCATTGCCTGCTGTTGCGCCAACGAAAAAGATGGGAGTTACGATGCCGCCGCTCCCGCCAAAGCTGAGCGTGATCGCTGTGAACAGTATTTTGAGCAGAAACGCTCCGCCGGGCACCTCTCCGCCGGAGAGTACGCTCTTGATCGTGTCAAGGCCGAGACCGAGATAGCGGGTAGACGAGAGCCAGGCTAGAAGTATGAGCGCCAGGCCGCCGATCAGACCCTTGGCGGGCTTCCAGACCTTTGCCCGATGGCTCAGCCGTTCGAAAAGAATCAGTGTTTCGATCATGATGAGCGAGCAGATGCCGAAGAACAGACCGGCCAGGCAGATCTTCAGGAAGAAATAACTGCTGAATGCAGGCACAAGGCTGACAGCTTCATGAAAGTACGTGATCCCCAATGCAGACGACACCTGATAACCCACGATACCTGCCACAAAGGACGGGAGGAGCACGTCATAGAGCATGGACCCGACAAAAAGAACCTCTACCCCGAAAAGCGCGCCGGCGATAGGCGTACCGAAGACCGCGGCGAAGCCGGCGCTGATGCCGCATATTACCAGCTTCTTGCGGTCCCGGTCTCCAAACCGCAAGAGCCTTGAAAAAGCCGAAGCAAGGGCCGCTCCGATCTGTGCCGCCGGCCCCTCCTTGCCTGCCGACCCGCCGAAGGCTATCGTTATGATCGTGGCTACAAGTTTCACCGGTACGACCATCACGTTCATTTTTCCGGAGTACCGGTGAACCGCTTCGATGATCTTCTCCGTCCCGTGGCCTTCAGCGTCGGGTGCAAAGACTTTGACGACAAGTGCGCTCAGGAACAGCGCCACCGGGAGCAGAAGAAAGTAATAGTGATGCTTCGTTACGTTGGAGATACTTATGTTCAACAGTATCAAAAATGCAGCCGTCGAGATCCCGACGATGACGCCGATGCAGGTCGCAAGGAACAGCCACTTCAGGATACTGATGAAAAGGACGGATCCCTCTACAATTTTCTTTCGCATAGAATTCTCGGGAGGTTACAAAAATTCAAAGACACATATTGACGCAATGATCGTCTGCGAGGTCAAAAACCGGCCGGAAAGATGACATCAGCTATTTTCTCATATCTGTCGGCATTGAGGTGTGACTGCATGGAGACGCATAAGAGACACTGGCTACAAGAAAGAACACATTGAAATACCGGACAGCTTATCTAGAAAGATTGTTCCAATCCTTCCAGCCTTCCATTTTTTTATAAATTAAGGGTCACGAAAAATATCCCCTGCAGATCGCATGAAGGTGGCAGAACATAATACCTGGACACATCTTTGTTATTGTTAGGCGGCATCAGAGCGTCACGCATTGAGGGTATTTCGTCAATACGGCCAGTGCCGCTCCATCTCCGTCTATTAGGAAAAGAACAGGGTGCCGAAGAACCGCTATTCTCCTTCGGCACCCATTGAGAAAACAACATGCATAAGGGAGGGATTATGTCGTCTTCCCTATCCGTTTCCGAGTCGAGAGGTCGCCTCCGGTCATGCTATGCGCCAGCGAACGATCGACTATTCGTTGGACACAAAATCGTCCCTTCTATTCTTTTGCCAGCAGCTTTCGTCACTCTCCGTGCAAACCGGCTTTTCCTTGCCGTAACTAATAAGCGAGATGCGTTTGCTGGAGATCCCCAAATCCACAAGGTATTTCTCGGCACTGCTGGCACGCCGCTGACCCAGCGCCTGGTTGTACTCTTTGGTCCCCTTTTCATCGCAGTTGCCTTCGATCCTTATCTTCACGTGCGGATGCGCCTTGAGCCAGGCTGCATTCGCTTTCATCACATCCTTTGCATCGTCGCGAATGAAAGCTTTATCAAAATCGAAATAGATCGGCTTCAACGCCTGTGCAGCGGCTCCTGCTTTCTCTTTCGCTTCTTCAGCGCGCTGTCCACCTTCCGGTGACGGAGTCGCTGGTTGCGTTACCATTTCCTTTTGTGGACCTCCCGGTGCCTGCGCCTCAGGAGCCGACGCTACCTCCGCTTTTTTCGGACAGCCCGTGAGCGAAAGCAATCCGACAAGAAGCAGTACGGCAAGGGAAGATATTTTACGGTTAGCAGTTATCATACACGATCTCCTTATTTTTGGGATAAGTACTCGGCGATTGAACCTGAAACGGCAATTTAAGGACTGTGATTCCTGTCCATTCCCGGCACTCCATTCAATAATCGTTGTTCTTTATCTTACATTGACCCTATGATCGGTCTCAAATATTACTTTGACAGGCAATTGTTTTGTGCTACAATGGTTTTAATACAAATCATTTGTAACACAGGGCTTTCC
Organism: Nitrospirota bacterium; assembly: GCA_035498715.1. Classification (GTDB taxonomy): domain Bacteria; phylum Nitrospirota; class UBA9217; order UBA9217; family UBA9217; genus DASPSR01. Next base: position 19,020 of record DATJZV010000134.1, on the reverse strand, counting down.
CGTTGTCAAGAGTCAAATTGGAGGTTTCGATGGCGGAAAAAAGCGACACCGTCGCGGAGATCATAGACAACATCCGCAGAGTATTCCAGGTCGTGAACGAGCAATCGAAAAAGGCCGAGCGCAAGACAGGCCTCACCGGTCCCCAGCTTTGGGCGATTAAGACCATAGCTCAGGGCGCCCCAATCATGGTCTCGGAGATCGCCCTGCGCATGCACCTCCACCCCGCCACTGTAGTGGGAATACTGGACCGCCTTGAGACCCGCGGCCTCGTCCGCCGTGTCCGTTCAACAGAAGACCGCCGCGTCGTTCGCGTAGAATTGACCGGTAAGGGAGAAGGCCTCGTAAAAAGAGCTCCCGAAGTAGCCCAAGGACTCCTTGTCTCGGGACTCGAACAGTTGAAGACAAGGGACCTGAAGACCATTGCCGCGGCACTGGACCAGTTGGTCGAAATCCTGGGTGCGCAGAGGATCCCTCCGAAACTCATCCTCTCGCCTGAAGTGAACAAGCCTGGGAAATCAGGATCCGGGAGGCCGCGATCGCGCTGACTTTTTTTTAAATAGTGATGGATCAATTAAACCTTCGCGGAAAAACCTGATGGAAATAATTTCTGCAAATTACCTCCTCCAGTATCAGCGCGAACTTCATCCTGGAACAGATCATTCGGAAATTACCTGAAAGTTGTGCTCTTCACGCATGAGATAGAGTTGCCCGTTATGCGACGTATTCGTATTAAATCCCTCTTCAATGAACGTTCTGCTAAAATTTACTTGCCATAATAATGTCACTGTCTTCGGTGTTCGAACTTATTCCTGAATTCAGGCTATGTCAATGTTTCCGAATGGGTAGAAATCGATCGAAGAAATCTGTATGAAGTCTACAATTTACAAGAGCTGCAGCTGTCGTTGAATACAGGAAGAACCTGATATGCTTAGTAATTCCGGATCCAAAATTATCATGGAGCCACGAGCCCGTCCATGCGCAGCACCTCGAAGTTCGAACCTTTCACGCTGCCCAGCTCGCTCACGAGTTTATCGTTGTCCCATCGGGGATCTGGAGCGCCGGTGATGTACCAATTGGAGCCGTTGTCGGCTACGAACATGCCATAAGTTTTTAGCGCCTGGAGAATGGCCTTGGATTCGGTGCTAAATCCGGGGGGGATGGCAAAGCTGGCTTTCAGCCGTACGCGCATACCCATGGGGGGTAGATCAGGGCTTGTGTTGCTGGAGGCCCAATGGGTAGCTGGAGGCACGTAAGCCCGCCTCGTTGTGCTAACCGTAAACCGAAGGGCATGACGTATAACACCGCTCGCGGCTTCTTCATAACGGACGAGACCGGGGAAGATGGGCAAACCAGCTGCGTCAGCGCTGGTCCAGCCCGGCTGCCCGCTGGGGCGCACATTGTCTGAATCCAGGTGAAACACTGCCCCGCAGCTAGCCTGCCAGCTCCCGTCGCTCTGTGGGTATGCGTTGGCCAACTCATACAGGAGATTTGCATCACGATTAATGACTAGCACGTGGCGGTCACCGCCGAAGGCGGAGCCGTCAGCCTGCTGACCTTCGATTGGGGCGTTTATCGGTACGGGATATGGACCGGGATCGCTCTCGTCCGCATAGGAGACGAATAAGATGGTCACCGCCGGTTGGCTGTCTGAAACAACAATATAGGGGATGCCGATTGGCGCTCCTGAGTACAACCCTGACCCGAATTCTGGATGGAGCCCAGTCCCAAGGCCTATGCCGCTGATAAGAGCACTGGAATTGGTGTCTACAGGGGCTGTAGAAATGTCTGCGTTCCAAGCATTGCTCATAGGGAAGGGAATTGCGCCATTCAGGTTGGCCCCTGCGCCGAGGTCTGCAGCCTTCATGTTTCCATAGGCCAGTGTCTGACTGCCCACAGTAACTGTTACCGAGGCAGCAGCGCTGCCCATGCTGTTCGTAACCACAAGGGTATAGGTAGTGGTCGCTCCAGGACTGATGATTGTGCCGCTGGTTGTGGTTTCAATATCATTCAATGTGAGACTTACCGCATTATTCACGGTCCAAGCCAATTGGCTGGACTGTCCTGGAGTAATGACCGAGGGAGTGGCAATAAAGGATGAGATCACAGGCGCTTTCAAAGCAGCTGAGGCCGGTATATTTCCGGTGGATCCACTACCTTTGCAGGCGGATAGAGCAAGGATGAAAAGGGCCAAAATTATAGAAATAAAAGATCTGTGACCTCTTGGTATCCTTGCAGCCATCCAGCGAAGGGGATGTATTCTCTTCATAGCGTCGATCTGTACACCTCCATTTGCAAAATCTCGATAAATTATTCCTTTATTTCGGTAATTGGCTAGCTATGGACAGCAGCCTGCTACTAAGCCTTCTTCGGCGGAGCCACAGGTTGTTGGTTGAAATCAAAACAATCGGACATATCGTCTGCCTTCGCCGTGCGGTCGTTCAGCGCCGGCAGCTTAAATAGGCTTTCGCAGAATTTTAGCAGGCTCACATGTGAATGCAGTGTTTTAGAAATGTACCCTTGCTTGGCATAGGGGCTCAGTACCAGGCATCCGACGCGCGATCCATATCGGAACTGTGTGCCATCGGACCACTTCTCAATCTCAGGCGGGTTAATATGGTCAAACCAGCCACCCCAGTCATCCCATGTGACGAAAATGGCCGACTTTGACCACAAGCCACCCTGTACAACAGCATCAACCTGTGCGACGGTCCATTGCATGCCATGGGTCACATTTCCAATCAGGGGGTTGCCGCCTGTATCACCTGGGTCTGCAGGGTGTTCGCTCGCGTCATGAGGTGCGTAGACCCACGAGACATTGGGGAGCATTCCTGCTGCTGCGTCCTGTACAAATTGTTCCGACTTGTATTGAGGCTTACCGTTGAGATCCTGAATAAAATCGAATGCGTATCCACCGTAGTTCCGCCAGGTCAGCCCCTTCTTTTCCAGGCTCATGGGGAGCGACGGAAGATTGAACAACGGGCCGCCTACGGGAAGTCGATAGCGGGGGGGATTATCGATGATCGGCGAAGCAGCGGCAATCAGCATTAGATGGTTAGGCGTTGATGGCCCAGCTACATCGGTAAAATAGTGATCACACAAGACGAACTGCCGTGCATAGGCAAAATAAGTGGGAATGTCCTTTTCGACGAACTGCTTCCGGACAGCAGTTTTGTTGCGCGTCAACCAGGCGCTGTGACGATGATCAGGGTCCTTCGTCGGCGGATTGGGTGAGCGCGTCATCTTTGCTCCTTCAACGCCTGGAAACGTGCCAAAGTAATTGTCGAAGCAGTGATTCTCTTTAACAATTATTACGACATGCTGCAAGGGGTTGGGATTGCCATGCGACATAGAAATTTCCCTCACTCTCTTATGTGCATACGCAAGGGCTCCAGCAATTCTGTTTTATTGCTCTTGGATCCCATTATTTCATCCTGTAGCAAATTTCTTTTATTTCCCGCCAAGGGCGTTCATCAGCCTGGCCCCGTTCGGTGAGCCCCATCCCGTGCAGGCATCCCAGCCCGGGCCAGCCTTATAAGCCCCGTTCTTGCCGCTGATATCATTATTGCCCGCAATGACGTCGTGAAATGCGCCGGAAGCAGCAGGCAGGTTGTAGAGCAGCGGATTAAGATATCCGACGGCAGAGCCTATTTTCTGATTCAGAAGGGCTATCAAACCGGCCCAGAGCGGCGCCACTGCACTGGTTCCGCCGATAACGCCCTTCTGTCCGTCCACCAGGACCTGATAGCCCGTCAATGGATCGGCGTCTCCTGCCACATCGGGGACTCCCCTCCCGACTCTTCCGCCAGGGTTGGCCGATGGCGGGACCTTGACACCGGCCTGCCACTTCGGGAGGGCAAATACGTCACTGATCCCCCCTCCCGTAGCGCCGCCATTTCTCCCTTCGTTCCAGACAACTTCCTCGCTGATCACCGCACCTGACCCCTTCAAGCGGGTGCCGCCGCAGGCAAGCGCATGTGGACTGGACGCAGGGAAATCAGTATGGAGAAGTCCGTCGTCTGTTTCGGGCGGGCGGAGGTCGGACGAACCGTCGTCTCCGGCTGCACAGCACACGGTTACCCCGATGGCTGCGGCATCCTGGAACGCCTGATCCATGGCCTGCATTGCCTGGCGAGTCCATCCCTTCTCCGGCCCTCCCCAGCTTATTGAGATCACCGTGGGTTTATTGCGATTATCGTGGACTGCGCTCTTGATCGCGTCAAGGAAACCGGCGTCTGTGTTGGGAGCGAAGTATACCACGATCTTCGAACCCGGAGCTACTGCACCGGCCACCTCAATATCAAGGAGCACCTCTCCGTCAGCGTTCGTATCCACCATAGGCTTGTTGCGGCCGCCATCGACTGATTTGCTTGTGATCTTCGGCATGGCAATTCCAAGGGCGCGATAATAGTTCTTGAGGTCCACCGTGCGATATCCGCCACCAAGCTCGATAATGGCGATGCATTGGCCGCTGCCGTTTGTTCCTTGCGGGAAATTATAGAGCTGTGCTATTTGAGTCGGCGTATAAGAAGTTCCCGCGCGCGCGCCCACCGTTTTTTCCTGTTGCCTCACGAAACGCACGTGGGGGCGGGCCTGGGGACGATTATCCAGACCTAAAACGGCTTCAATAATGTGCGCGACATCTTCAGGCACGTTGACCGGCCCTGTACGGCCACGGTAGGCGCCACCGGGATGTGCGTAGTTAGCCAGATTAACGCCGAAGGCAGTCCCGAGGGCAGCCACGGTTCCGGAGAGAACTACGCGGCGCTGCGCAACGTTGGATTCTACAACTCTGATACCATGGCTACGGGCGAACTCTTCAACCTTTTTCAGATCATGAGGATCGGCGCCATGCGAAACAGCGAATTCCTTGCGGCTGAGATGCGTGCGATCCGCGGGCTTGCGGGTTCCCATCTCCTCGATCATGGATGTGATCCCCACGCTCGAGGGGCGACGGCGGACAAGCACCGTCACCAGGATGCGTTCGCCGGGATCGGCCGGACCAACAACGCGGGCCCCGAGAAGAGCAGACCGTTCGCTGCCGGGAAGCGGAATTCTGTTCTGATATGTCGGGACTGGTTTTATTGCGGCTTTCTTTGAGGGCTTCGTTATGCCTCTTTTTTTAGGTGCTTTCTTTTTTTTCATGGTTTTTGTGACGGCTCTGGGGGTAGTGGATTTCTTTGATTTCGGCCTGCTTTTGCTGCGTGATTTTTTAGGCATGCCTCAGTTCCTCCTTATGCAGAGGTTCTAAAATCCTCACTGTAAATTGCGACGAAAGAGAGCTTACCTGCCACGTTGTTTATAATATCTGCATCTGCAGCAATATATCAATACTGATAACCGTATGTTTTGTTCGTGGCTATGCGCATATTATCATGCCTCACCAAGATGTCCCGGAAATGTCGATTATCAATAATAGATTTATTATAACTCGAATAAGGAACTTTTTCTTTTTTTGTCTTAGTGTATCGCTCCAGCCCCGACAATAAAATTAACTGTTGTTGCCCATCACATACCAAATAAATAACTTTTTTTATTATTGTAAAGAGGATAAAGTACAATTAGTTTTAGGGTAATCAACTCAAATACGTGTTCTTTTATTCTTATGCTTCCGGGTTTCTGCCAAGATTTCCTGTCCTGACTCCGATTATTATTCCAGCCGGAACGCTCATCGTGCGTTCATGTCCCCTCTGCTTTAGCATATTTTCTCTTTCGACATACGCATTCGACCGGATAGCAGTCCCGCGAAGTATCCTGCAAACTTACATCATGCCAGATTACCGTCCAGTTCTTTCAGGATAAGAGTATCTAATTTAGCAATAATTATCTGTGATCAATATCACCTTTGGAATCCCTGTGCCCGTTATTTTACAATTTATTACATCAACACCTTTCAAAATATAGAAATATTCATGTCAAAGTAGTATGCAGATGCTCGATCGATACGGAAACTAATGCACAAAGGTAGTCGTGGAATCATAGAAAGCATCAGTCTCACGATCAATGACCCACAATCCTTCTCCGGTCTCTCCATGAAATCAAAAATTCCCGTAATGACGCTTCCAGCCCCTTTGACCGCGAAGATTGGGACTTTCCGTTACCACAGAAACGGGTAAAATGTAATTTTGGCACCAGGACCTAATATCAGAGACAGTCTTTTGGAAATAGAGAGCATCGACTGGTCTTGTAAAGGAAACTGGGGCACCGGTGTGGAATTGAGGGGCGATATGAATCTTATAGAACGCGCGAGAATCCCGCAACGCAGCTTCGGATGGAAATTACGAATTCGGATTAAAACTTTATATCCTTAAAAGAATGGCATCTGTAACAATTTAGAAGAGCAGGACTCGACACAATATGTTTTAAGCAACACCCTCACCCTTCATCTGGAATATTGCAGGTCTCACGCATTTACAACCGCCCGATCACGTCAGGTCGGCTAAATGATAAAATATCAAAAATATTTTTACTGAAGTTAAAAAGCGCATTTGTTAGAACGTGTTCCCGTTGGTCTGGACATAGGTTGTCCAGATTTGGCGAAATCACGCTCTGCTTCGGCAGTTTTCCCCTGTCGCAAATAAGCGATTCCCCGATTATTATACGCTTTCGTATAGTCGGGATTGAGCTCGATGGCCTTTGAGTAGTCACGGATCGCCTCGTCGAGTTTCCCCTCCTCGGAATAGGCAATGCCGCGCATGTTGTAAGCAGCGTGGTTTTTGGGGTAGAGGCGAATAACCTCGGTTAAATTGTGGATGACTTCGTCATATTGCCCCAAATGAAAATATGCAACTCCTTGATTGAAGTAAGCCGTGTAGTCGTCAGGGGCAAGATTGATTGCTTTGGCAAATTCTTTTGTTGCTTCATCGTATTTCAATTGCAGCATCAAAACTTTCCCTAGGCTGTCATAGGCTTCAGCATAATTTGGATTCAGGGCAATCGCTTCGGTAAAAGCCTTTTTGGCTTCTTCGTACTTGCCGTTTTGAAGTAAGCTGTCTCCCTGCTCAAGGAGCGCTGTGGCCTGGCTTTGCGCATTCGGTGTCTGACCACCCTCAACCGCGAACGCTGGTACAGCAAATGTCAGTGTTATTAGTATTGCTGCGATGAGTGTTTTTTTCACGTATTCTCCTTTCGGCTTTCAATATGAATTCAGCAATATCAAATACGAAACGAGAAGATCATGTAAGCTGATATTTATATCTTCAACCTGGATATTCTGCTTGAAGAGAAGATGCCGATACTAGAAATATATCACATTGGACGTTTTTCATACAGTAACTTTAACATGCTATCATTCGCTGCTGGTTGCATCCTCCTACTGCGCCTTTCATCCTCTGATTCCACAAGTCAGCTTGAATTGTGTAACCACTTGATTCATAATGGTTTACGTTTAACACCCTGGAACCTCTCAAAGGCAAGGTTACTATGAATCAAGCACCTTATTCGTCTTTCCTTCATCCACTCACATCTGTTATAATCTGCAATAGGCTAAACCCTGAAAAGGTCATGGGAAGCTATCACGAAAGGATACCTTATGTTAGAAACGAAAGATTTTGCTACCGGCTGCCTTACGATAATTTTATGTATAGTTCTATTTCCCCTTTTCTTTCTCTTTTTTAAGCTGACTCTATTATTTGCTATCCTCCTAGCAATAATCACAGGGATTATCTTAGGAATAACTATCTTGGGGAGAATTGTAAGACTCATTATTACAGGTAAATGATGAAGGAGCCTTCATGAGATCAAAGCTCATTTTGCTGGTGTTATTTCTCGTTCTCCCCTTTACATCAATCGCCAGTGACATCACTCTTACCAACGCCCCTGCACAAGTCTACTTCTCGCCCAAGGGAGGATGCACTAAGGCTATCGTTGCCGAGTTAGAAAGGGCGAAATCGGAAGTTTTGATACAAGCCTATTCGTTCACCTCAAGGGCAATTGCCAAGGCCCTCCTGAGTGCACAGAAACGAGGCGTCGGCATTCAAATCATCCTCGATAAATCTAACTTACGCGATAATTATTCCGCAGCTGATTTCACAGCTCATGCGGGGATCCCGACCTACATTGACGCTCAACATGCCATCGCCCATAACAAAATTATGATTCTTGATAATGAAGTTGTTATCACCGGGTCTTTTAACTTTACGAGGGCAGCAGAAGTGAACAATGCGGAAAACCTTCTTGTAATCCGGTCAAAGGAATTGGCAAAAATCTATATTGATAATTGGGAGAAACACAAAAGGCATTCCGAGGTTTATAAGGGAAGATAAATCGGTGACAGTTCTATAGCGAAGTGCAACACTCGGCGTGACACATGTTTGAGAGGGGGGCAGAACACCTATATCATGATGATGCAGGCTTTAGGGAAGAAGTTTTGCCAGCCAATATAAAATGCCGAGCTATCCACTGATTGCTTGCTACCACTTGTTCTGAGATCTCTTGTCACAAAATAAGGGGAAACGCACAATTACGTTTCCCCTTGTACGTGATGGATGTCTGTCACAGTTCCCCGGGTATTATGAATGTTGGTTACCAGATACGTTGGCCTTCTTGTTATTATGTTTTTTCCTGTAGATATTCCTGCTTGCCCTGTCCTGCTCCCTGGCAAGCTTCCGGCGTTCCTGCTTGGTCAGTTTGCCGTCTGACTTCATCCGGGTTTCGTTCTGCTGGATCTTGGTTTGTTGTCTTTCGAGTTTCCCTGCTTCTCTAGGAGTAATCTGGCCGCTCGTGACGCCTTGGTCAATCCGTTGCTGCTGGTTCTGCTCTCTTTGCTGGATGCGGGGGTCACTGGTCTGACTTGCATGGACCGCGGACGCCATCAGAATGACAGCGGAGCCAATTCCCAGAGCTGTTTTCATAAGGCACTTCATAAGTGATCTCCTTTTTACCTTGAATTTACTGATTTTTTTAAATCTGTGTGAACGTTACGTCGAGGATCACACGCGACTTAGGATCTTCTTCTTTGTGCAAATTCGCTTCCGACAGAACACCGCTTTTCTTCAAGTCCGCCAATTTCTTAAGCTGCGCAGGTTTATCATGTCAAGTGACTCATTTTTTTGTGATGCTTGATTATTTCTAATATGGTCATCAAGATATTTGACAATTGATTCCTCAAGACGACGCCCCTGTTGCCTCAATGCCTCAACCGTCATGTCTTTTGCTCTCAGCGCTTGCATTAAAGTTACACCAGAATTATTTCTGCCGAAACTCCTTCCGATGATCAACTCATCCCACGCCATGTTTCCCGATGCCGATGATGCTGTTCCTGCAAGTTCAGTCTTCGCATCGCTTGTATCAACAGGCACATGAACTTTCACTACAATATTACTTATGCCTTTGATCAATACAACGATGCTTTCGTTGTTGATAATTGATATGATGTTATCAAACTGGATCCGAGTAGGTTTCGACCACTTGAATTGCCTCTCATAGAAATCAAAAATATCCTGAACCAAGCCATCAAGGTTGACATTTTTGTTATTGTACCTGCGGGTACTGCACGTATTTGAAATAAGCACGTTGGTACGTATGTATCTTATCAATTCGTCTTCTTTGTCGAATGGTTTTCGTGCATTATCTATTTGGGGTGTATGCGCCTCTTCGTTTGGCTTTTGCATATTCCCCATTTGCATCAAAAACCACACCCCTCCTCCGATAAATACGACTCCGAGAGATATGACTCTCATGGTGCTGTTGACTGTACCTATGAAACTCATAACTACAAAAATGAATCCAGAGATCAATACACCTGCACCTATCATTTTTCTCAATATTTGCATGGTACCTCCATCATCTGAAGAACTATATCGGTATTTGTGTGATAAAACTTAAGGTATTTAAAGGGGAGATTATGGCAACATATATAAGGCAACACTAATATTATCAATAACTTATAGACAAGCATCCTTCTTGAGCCAGCTGTTCGAAAATACCGGACCAGGCGACTGCAATCTCTTTTGCGTGATATCTCTTGTTAGCAACATGAATCCTTCCAGGTCTCATAGATATCTGGATATGTGTAAATCCCCCATCCGTGCTCGAAGTGGTAGGCTCCTCCCCTTCACTTGCAGGTACATTATTTAGGGTTAGCCTTTGCTTTTCATGAAGAAACATATTGCCAGGAACCATGGAAATGCGGTAAAATTTGCAACCTATGTTTCTGGAAAGCAAAATAGTGAGAAGATACTTCGCTTGGGCGCTGGATGCAAACAGGGAATCCCGGCTCCAAACACTCAGTGACGGTCCCCTCTTCAAGGGTATGAGCAGGAAGCTACTCAGGAAACTGCTTATCGACCTCATCGAAAAAAAATATGAAGCGGGCGATATCATCTTTCACGAGGGGGAAAGCGGAAAGGCGGTCTATGTCGTCCTCGAGGGGTCGGTCAAAATAGTCAAAGGGTCGAATTCGGAGAACAAGACACTTCATGTCCTGGGGCCAGGGTCCCATTTTGGTGAGCTCGCCCTCATCGGGCACACTACACGCTTTGCGACTGCCGTTGCAGAAGAGGATTCGCTCCTTTTAATCATGTACAAGTCTTACTTTGACGATCTTATCCGGTGCAATAGTGCAGCCTCGGCGAGAATTCTTCTGAACCTCGCCGAGATTTTGGCGGACTACATACACCATAACCAGCCCGGATGAGTCGATAAATAGATATCGCCATGACTGATGAAAAGCATAATGGTGGAACCGCACTGACCGATTTGCGCAAGCTCCGGAACCAGATGCCAAGGTGGGTCCTTATCCTCCTGGCTCTCGGTGTCGCAGCAGTCATCGCATCCCGTATTACGCAACTCTTCACGATGCTGATAGCCGCAGCGGTCATTGCCTATCTCCTCAGTTCGGTTATCAGTGCCTTTGAACGGCTTGGAATCAAGAGGAGCGTGGCGGTCATCCTGCTCTTTGTGCTCGCCGCCGTATTCGTGATTACGGCAAACTTTATCTTCATTCCCGATCTTAAGCAGGAAATCATGCTTGTCTACGCAAAGTTTCCCGAGTTCTCGCGTCAAATACAGGACGCTCTCCTGTCAACTGCGCAAAGCGCCGCAGGAAAATACCCTTTCATCGAATCAAGCATCATGAAACTTGTTGACAATGTGTTCGGCCCGGGCGGATTTGTCGAACGCACACTGAACGCATCCGAAATCCTCATGCAGGCAACGCCATTCGTTATGGCGCTCATTCTTGTCCCGTTCTTTGTCTTTTTCCTCCTTAAAGACTGGCCAGGTGTAATGAAGAGGGTCATGGACTGGGTCCCTCCTTCTTACGTGGAAACGACCATTTCTGTTATCGGAGAGATCAATATCCTCGTAGGAAAGTATCTCCGCGGGCTTGCCGCTGACTGTCTTGCTATAGGGATACTCGCTTCAGTAGGGCTCTCGCTCATCGGCATCAACTATCCGATCACGCTCGGCATCTTGAGTGGTGTGACAAATATAATACCATATTTTGGCCCCATTATCGGATGCACAGTATCGTCCCTCGTCGCTCTGATGCAGTACCGCAGCTTTGACCCCTTATTGAATGTTGTTGTCCTGTACCTCGTCATAAAGCTCCTGGACGACCTCGTTATACAGCCGCTGCTGATTGGCAAAGGCGTGCACCTCCATCCCATGCTCCTCGTGATCACGTTAATCGTGGGGGAGAGACTCTTCGGCATCATGGGTATGATACTGGGCATCCCCGTCGTCACAGCCACACAGAGGACTGCGGGCATCCTGCTGGAACACCGCCGTGAAAAAATGAGAAGAGAATCCTTGGAACGATCAGTCAAGCCGCACCTTGTTAAATCTCCCGTCAGACCTATTTAGCGTTTCCTAAATCATTACTTTATAATGAACAGTGAAGAAATGGCCTTTGGAACATGGACCCGATAGTAATATATTCTACAATTTAAATCCACCGGTAGTAGCGATAACTACATCCTAGAACAAAGCATCCGGAAATAACATGAAAGCTTCGATCCTCCATCTACTAGAGTTGAATGGACGATTCATCAACAGAGGTTTAGTCTTTTCGATGTATCTTACATATGAACGTTAGAGCTCAGGCTGCCGGCCCGTTAGGATCGGTTGGCCTGAAACGACGTGTTAGCCCACGTGCACAATTCAATCTGATTTTTTACCGTGAGCAACCGCCCCCTCTCCGCCTCCTTCACGAGGTCGAGCTCCAAACCTTAACATTTTTGTCAGGGTGCGGCATTGACTTGGAAATTTTCGAATTGATACCACTGTACTTTTTTGAGTTCAAGAGGGATTTCATTTGTCCCCGGGATTTACGGTACGGCCTACCGGGGATGCTCGCCCCTGAAGAAAATGCGGGCATCAACAACGGAGCTTCCCTTTCCCGCATCGAAGACCATGATCGGGTTGATCTCCATTTCCGCGATCTCCGCGAAATCATCAACGAGCGCAGAGAAACGGAGGAGCACTTCCTTGAGCGAATCCACGTCCTTCGGCGTGCTTCCCCGCCATCCCGTCAGTAGCGGCAGGCCCTTGAGTTGGACGAGCAAGTAATCGGGGTCCCTGTCCAGGAGCGGATGGAGCGAGAACGCCACGTCCTTGATTAGCTCGACCTGCACGCCGCCGAGGCCGACCATGAGAAGCGGTCCGAAGACGGGGTCCTGGGACATCCCGACGATGACCTCCTGACCGCCCTTTATCATCGGCTGGATGATGACCCCCTCCATGGCGTCCCCGCGCCCGGCGAGCTTCAGCCGCTCCTGCATCCCGATAAACTCATTGTTCACCTCCGCATCGTTCTGCAGGTTGAGTGCGATGCCACCGACGTCCGTCTTGTGCGTGATCGATGTCGAGCGCAGCTTCATCGCAACGGGGAAGCCCGCTTCCCGCGCAGCCTGTACGGCTTCATCGGGAGTGAAAGCCGCCCTCGTCGCGGCAACGGGGATCCCGTACCTCCGGAGCAGCCCCATGGCGACCTCGGGCGCAAGCCAGCCCCCTTCCTCGGAGGGCGTACCGTGAGAATGCAAAAAACGTCTAGCCGCCTCCTCGTCGATGTCATCAAACTTTCTGAGATGCCCCTCTTCGCGCTGCCGGTAGCGTGCATAAGGCAAGGCAAGTGCCAAGGACTGGACGGCGTCCTCCGGGAACATGTAGACCGGAAGGACCCGGCCGGAACCGTAATGCAGGTCGATGCCCGATGCGCCGGACATCATGAAACAGGCGAGCACGGGTTTCCGCCCCGTGTAGCCGTCCATGACCTTCCTGATCGCCGACGCTATTTCCTCCGGTTCCCGGAGCGGAATATTGATGACGAGTACCGCGTCCACGGCAGGGTCATCGAGCATGACTCTGAGCGACTCCTCGAACTGCGAGCCGGTGGCCGAGGCTATGATGTCGACTGGATTCGCGAGGGCGGCCTCCTTCGGCAGGAACGAGGCAAGCTTCTTCTGCGTCGCCTCGGAGAGAGCCGGAACGGACAGTCCCCAGTTGACGGCGGCATCGGCGGCCAGAACCCCCGGGCCGCCCGCGTTCGTCAGTATCCCAATGTTCGGTCCCTGCAGCAGGGGCTGCCCTGCCAGCAGTTTCGAGACGTTGAACATCTCTTCGATGGTATTCACCCTGATTACGCCCGCCTGCCTGAAGAGCGCGTCAACGGCTGCGTCAGAGGCGGCGAGCGCTCCGGTATGGGAACTGGCGGCCCTGCCGCCCACATCGCTCCTGCCTGACTTCACAGCGACGATCGGTTTCTTGCGCGAAATGCGGCGTGCGATCCGGCTGAAGCGCCGCGTATTGCCGAAGGTCTCGAGATACAGCAGGATGACGGATGTGTTCTCATCGTCTTCCCAGAACTCGAGCAGATCGTTGGATGAGACATCCATGCGGTTGCCGATGCTCGCGAAGTGCGCAATGCCGAGATTGTTGCTCTTGACATAATCGAGCAAGGCAAGCCCGAGCGCGCCGCTGTGGGAGCCGATGCTCAGATTGCCCCGTGGGGGCCAGGTGTTTGCGAAGGTTGCGTTCAGGTTCACCCTTGGGTCCGTGTTCATGATGCCCAGACAGTTGGGCCCGACGCACCGCATGCCGTAGGAGAGCACCTTTTCCCGCAGGAGCCGCTGACGCTCCCTCCCCTCGGGACCGCTCTCACTGAACCCCGCCGAGATTACCACGACGCTCCAGACCCCCTTTCGGCCGCAGGCATCGACGATATCCAAGACCATCGGGGCGGGCACAACAATGACAGCGAGGTCGACATCGCCGGGAATGTCGGACACCGAGGCGTAACTCAAGACTCCGTTGACCGAGGCTGCCTTCGGGTTTACGGGAAAAACGGCGCCCCCGAAATCGTTATACAGCAGATTGCGGAACACCTTTCCTCCGACGCTACCGGGATCGCGGGATGCGCCGACGACGGCGATAGTCTTAGGATACATCATTCTGCGCATGCCGAGCGAGCGTGCGATATGCTCGCGCAGGGCCTGCCGCTTCGAAAATTCCTCCTGTTGCTCAAGGTCGAACGTCAGCTCAACATAGCCTTCGTGCATCCGCTTGGTAATATTGAACCCGCTCTCTTCAAAGACACGCAGCATGCGCCTATTATCGGGAAGGACATTGGCGATTAATGTTTTGATCCGGTATTTGAGCGCCGTCTCGGCGAGCTTCTCGAGAAGCGCCGTGCCGATGCCCCTTGCCTGGACGTTGTCCTCGACGACAAAAGCGATCTCGGCCGTGCTTGGGTCCGGCGACTGGAACCACCGTGCCACGGCCCTGATCTGTTCCTCATCGCCTTCGCCGGTAAGCCCCAGATAGGCGTAGCTTTCGGGCGGATGCACATCGGTAAAGTAATCAAGTTCCTTGTCGCTGATCTGCTCCTTCATGTGCCCGAACCGGAAATACCGGGTCTGGGGGCTCAGCCGATAAAAAAAATCCCGGAGCATGTCTCTGTCGTCCAGGGCAATAGGACGAACCTTGAAGGTATGCCCGTCTCTCAGGATGATCCGTATAACTTCTGGCTTTTCCGGCATTTGAACAGCCATTTCATCACCTCATGTGAGGACCTTCTTGCCGAAGGCCCTGTCTGATAATTCGCAGTTCTTATCCATCGAATGCGGATTCTTCAGCAGCAAATTTCTTTTATATTACTTGATTCTCTCCTCCAAGCTCTGCGTGGCAACTACCCGTAGGAAGAAGTTATTCTTATGTGAAAACATATCACAAATTTTCTGGAAGTGTGGGAGCTTCCTGCTTTTTTATTGACAGAATTTGCACGCATGCGCTAAATCACCTTAAACATAGCGGCATCCTGAATGGACGCCAGGGGCTTCGAAACCTGTTCTGCGGAGGTCCGGCATCCGCATACTCTCGCTCCATCCCGATGATGACCCCGAAGGTCACCCAGGATTTTCAGCCCCTTCCGAAACTGTTTGGGTTGAACGACAAGGATCACAGCCGGGCTTAAGCGAGGCTGAAAATTAGTAGAAGTGGTCACACGTTTGGTGTAAGCCCTTGTCACATGGTTTACTGAAGAAGGAAAGGCAATAATATGGGGTCGGGCTTGTTTTTGTAAATATATAATCTGAATATTTGATTGCTCGGATCAGGCATATCTTGAGAAAATTTTTGTTTTGTATCTCTGTTCGTTCCTTCCATTCTATGAGAACTGTTTGTTAACTGGAAAGTGCTGCCGTCTGTGTTGACGGTAAATTGAGCAATAAAGGTAAAGCTTATATCATCTAATCTGGCCTTACCCCTCTGCACCATTTCCGGCGCGACAGTGAATCCCAATTCTTCAATTTTTGCTCCAGAATACTTATCGATGTCCAATGCCCCTTCAAATATGACTATATTCCCTATATGAGAATCTCGAACTGTTTTCCAGCTTGTACTCTTGAAGAACGCATAGTGATCTAATGCGCTGCCGATATTGACTGACCTATCCATCTCCAGAACACCGTTTTTGACCACATTAACGGGGTCCGTCTTTGTACATCCTGATAAAATCAATATCTGGAATAAAACCCAAAAAACAATATGTCTTCTCTGCATTGATTACCCCTTTTTTTAGGAATGCATCGTGTCTATCCCCTATCATGGCTTAACGGCATGTCCACCACTATCCTGCAAACCTTTGGGACTGCGCTCTGATTCTGGATAAAAAATGTCACATCCTTATCACAGAGCAAAGAAAGGGGCTGCACTTGTCGATGCAACCCCTTGAGTCTATTGGTAGCGCAGGCCGGATTTAAACCGACAACCTTTGGGTTATGGACCCGGTGATGAAATATTCTGCGAACCAACTCTTCCTTATTAGAGAAAGCTACATCCTGAAACAGAGTAATCGTCAGCCATTTATGGGGATGACGTGATTTTCAACAGGTGAATTGCCACTACGGTATTTGGATGAGCTTTAATGCCGCGCCGATAATTGCAGCCTGTTCTTTGCTCATTTCGCCCAAGCTATCTCGTCTTTCTGTCATGCGTCGGAAGCGAGTGAAGTCTGTCGGCAAACCTTCTGTATCCACAAGATAGGCAATTTTTTGGATAATCACCCTGATATCTTCCGGATGTTTTATCCGGCCTTTTATCTTGGGGAAATATTTCACCTTCATCCTGCCTCTGGAACTATCGAATTCTACATCTGTCACTCGGTGCATAGCGAGAATGACATAATCGCCGAGTGAGTGCCAAAAGATTTCATCGTGATCTTTCCAAGACGGAAGGTAAAAGCGCAATAGGGCAGGCTGTTTTTTCCCGTTTGGCATTAAGCTCTTATAAAGAATGACTGGCACATTATCTACCTCTTTCTCATCGATCATTTCGAGCTTTTCAAACAAATTGATTCTTTGCTGCTTACGAAATATCTTATCGATCTGATCTAAAACGCCGCCCTGTCCAAGACCGTCCTGAACTTTCTCGAGTACCGTTGTTAATGTGTTTGTCATTGTTTGGCTCCTTGATATTATTCTAAGCTATAGAGCAAGCAGCACAGCTATGCGATGGAGAGCATTGCTAATCCAGATTGAGACAGCCCTCCAAGCAGTCTCTGGGCCATAAACAATTTATTTTACTGCAAGCTTTGCTTTCGTGGCAGCTAAATCAATTGTTTCTTCCCAATTCCAAATAGCCACTGGGAGATCTTTTCTTACTATTTTATCATAAGCATTTGCAATAGAAGAGCAACAATCATTAAATCCCTACTTGGAAAGCACTTGGAATTGTGGCAATATATTTACAATTTGAATATCGACTTCAGGATGATCTAACTACTGAGGATTTTTACTTGTTAATTTATATTTTTTACAGGATGGTATTATGAACACATTCAGGTAGACACAGAGGATGTGCGGATTCTTATTGAATCCATCCTTTCAGTGGTTTAAGGCAGGCCATCGCCCCTACTTTTTCAGCAGACCCATCTTACTACCGAGGCATATACTGCCTTCGCCACCAGGAAAAACCCTTCTTCTCTTGATGAATAATGAGCCACCAGATGTGTTCGATTCACGCCGCTCTCGTCTTGGGAAGCGCTCTGCTAAGGACCTCTTTCACTCCTTCGACGACGCCGACCAGCATGTCCTGGACAGCCTTGACTGCCAAATTACCGATGGCGGCGGCTGCGTCAATGGCGCCTGTCACGGCTACCTTTGCAACTTCTTCAATATTACCGCCAACTTCTTTCGCAGCCTCTATAACACCATCCACAGCTCGTCGCGCAACCAATGCTATATCGGCGCCAATCCCAGCCGCGCCCTTGACAGTGTCCCTAACCGTCGATCCAGCAACCGACACCAAGTCACCGCCTACATCACTGACACCCATAACCACCCCCTTCGCTACGCTCTTGGTGCTCAGGATGAGTCCGGTGCCGACCTCTTCCGTAGCCTGAATCGCGCCTTTGACGACATCTTTGATAACACCGACCGTCTCGCCCGCAACGAAACCTGTTGCACGTAACGTATTAGACACGGCATTCCGTACAAGGCTGACGATCTCCGCTTCTATCTCATTGATCCCCTTAAGACTGCTAACGACACCTTCTTTTACAGCCAATCCTGCTTTCCCGAGAGAACCCGTTGTTGTTGTTCTTTCTATAGTTTCTTCAGTTGTCATATCTACCCCACCTTTCGTTGTAGTTATCTTCTTGTGACATTGAGACTCGAGCCCAATGACCCGCTTAAACATTCTCCATTTATTGTCGTATAACAAGTGCATGAAGCACCAGTACATCTTAGGCAGGAAGCTTACTACAGCTTCTCCATCGGCAACTTAACCATTCTCTTTTTTTATAAATACGACATTAATTTCCTCATTTTAATTAATTATGATATGAACAGGATAATATCTGTCCTCTTTAAGGATAGCATCGAATATAGATGATGTCAAGAAAACGATGTCAATCGTTTTGTTGATAACAGTATTAAGTGAAGTCTTTTTGGGAATCACATGCAGGCGGGAACTTCTATCGTCTATAAAGAGTATCGAGTAAGAGATGACACCTATAAAGCTGTATGAAAGAGGCTAAGCGGACGTTAAAGAAAGATTTATCAAGCCTCTCCAATCCCGTCTTCAACCGAGTCGACTACTATCTTTTCTGCCATATCAAGGACCTTTTCTGTTGCCTGCTCTATAACTTCATCGGATGTCTTTGCCTGAGACATTACAAAATAACCCTGTTTTTCGAGAAAGGCGATAATCTGCTCGTGTTTGATCCTATTCTCATCGAAATGCATTAAGGCACTGCCGGTAACAGGGTCCATTTCTACCGATGTTATCCCTTCCAAATCCCGTATATTTTTTTCAAAAGTCGCCGCATTCTGCGGGTTACCGCGGATAAATGGCGTTTCTATCCTTAATCTCCCAGGCACATAATGATAATAATAATCCATGATATTATCCTCCTGATTTTGTCTGTTCATGACTTCTAATACAGTATGTCATTCAAGGCTGCTTACCCAAAACAGTCGATTGATATCTCGCCAACAACTCCGGGTCCTTGATTGATCCATGATGGTGGACTTGCCTCCAGGACGTGGCAATGCCAATGGCCCGTGATCCAAGGTGATAGACTGT
>DATJZV010000133.1:0-2922 GCA_035498715.1 Nitrospirota bacterium | reverse complement strand
ATGCAGATCCAATCGTGTCCATCGTGGCCTCTATGCCTGCAACCAATGCGGTGCCGTGATCAACGCTGACGTGAACGGCGCAATCAACATCTTAAAAAGGTATCTCCCGGAGCAAATAGGTGTCTCCTGGAGTAGTGGCTGTTTGGCACAGCCTGCGGTCAACCGGTTTGCCTGGAGAGAGACCAGGCCCGTAACAACAGCCCATAAACCGGGGACGTGGCAAACATCCCTGCCGCATCCGCGAACAGGATCAGCAGTGGCCCTTAGCGAAGTAAGGGCCTGATTCGGGAATCCTCGGCCTTCAGGCCGGGGAGGATGTCAATTGGGTTCTGTATTGATTTTCGTGAACCTCGTGTTATAATAATGCATGCGCTTGTTTTTAAGCCTGATATTTTCTTCTTTAATACTGATCAATCCGCATTCGCTGATCGCTGCTGAAGCGAATCAGCAACTCATCTTTGAACATGGCCCGCGAAGCAGTTCGAAGATCGCGCTCACCTTTGATGCCTGTCCCACAGGGAAAGTTGATGAATACGATGAAAAAGTGATTGATATCCTCATCAAGGGAAACGTTCCGGCAACGCTTTTCATGAGCGGGCGGTGGGTGGAGAAAAATCCCGAGAAAGCTAAGCTCCTGGCGTCCTATCCCCAATTCGAGATAGCAGCACACAGCTATTACCATCCCCACATGCTGGAAAAAGATGATGAACGCGTTCTTCGCGAACTGAAAAAGACTCAGACGTTGATCAGGAAGATAACAGGCCGGATTCCGCAGTACTTCCGACCGCCTTTCGGCGAAGTGGATGAGCGGATAGCAATGCTCGCTGCCGAGGCAGGACTTATAACCGTCCAGTATGACATTGCCTCTGGCGATCCGGATCCTAACCTTTCACCGCAAAGGATCGTGCGCGGCGTACTCCGGGACGCCAAAGGGGGGAGTATCATTGTGTTTCACATGAACCGGAATGGCGTGCACACGGCTGAAGTTTTGCCGCAGATCGTTAACGGATTAAGAGAGAGAGGGTTTACTCTCGTAACAATCGGAGAATTGCTCAAAAAATAAGCGGATAGCCAGATGGACATCCGCTTACGTGTTTTATAAATCATCCCGCTATTTTCCTGTCAAGCCTTTTCTGAAGCTGTCGAGCCACCTGATGTGGCTCTTCTCTTCATTGATGACCTCGTCCACGACCTCTTTCTCCTTCACGATTGAGCGGAGTTCCATGAAATAGAGCAAGGTCTCCTTCTCGAAGCCGAGCGCGAATTTAACGGCATCCTGGACCGTTTTCAGATGATCCATGGTCGGGAGGGACTTGCCCCTGCCGAGGAAAAACTCGGATTCAACGAACGCCCTCATGTAATTGGTCACCTCTTCCCACTGTACCGGCTCGGTGCCGCGCTTCGCAATCATGTCCTTCAAATTGGTAAAAGTCTTCTCGTGCACTCTTTCTTTGGAAGCGAGCGTGGTGAAGAGCTTGACCAGCCTGTCGTCTTTCTTGAACTTTTCCGACATGCCGGTGTAGAACTGATACCCCAACTTTTCCGTCTGGATCGCCATCTCCATGATCTCGTCGATAGAATAATTGTCCATTTTCTCTCCCTTATTATGATATTCTATGATTCCAGCACCCAGATAAGAGGTTTGTTCAGATGAAATAATAGCGCGTCGGGCCATGGGTGTCAATCGAATTTTGAACCGATCGGGACAGGAATGCTGAAACGACTGCTGACCCCTGTGAGCCTTTCGTGCTGGCCCTTAAAAGAGCAGAGACATTTACTCGGGGAAAGGGCAAACGATGCGCCTGCATTTAGGTGAGTGGCCTGTGACGATGGCAACGTCGTTTTTCTGTCGGCTGGTGGCCTCATTGAGACAACAGGGTCTGTTTCGGGTTGACAATTTTGGATTGTTTTGCTACAGTTGCGCGTATCCGACAGCATCAATATACGTCCGAAAGTTTGAGGTTCAGGAGGGAGCAATGGTGGAAAAGCTTGCGGTGGTCATCGGTGGGGGCCCGGCACCAGGGATCAACGGTGTTATCAGTGCGGTCACCTTTGAAGCGGTAAAGCAGGGTCTGGAGGTGATAGGGATCTATGACGGTTTCAAGTGGCTTGCAAAGGGAGACACGTCGCAAACCATACGTCTTGATAATGGAGAAATAACGCGCATCCACCTCCGCGGCGGATCGATCCTTCGTACGTCGCGCGATAATCCCACCAAGAGCCCGGAAAAAATGGCCAACGTTGTCAAGGCCCTGACCGGACTCGGCATCAAATATCTTGTGACCATCGGCGGCGACGATACGGCCTATACCGCAACCCGAGTCGAGCAGGAGGCAGGCGGAAAGATCTCAGTCTGCCATGTACCGAAGACCATCGATAACGACCTTCCGCTCCCTCATGGAATCCCGACCTTCGGGTTTGAGACCGCACGTCAGCTTGGCACGCAGCTCGTCGAGAACATCATGGAGGATGCCCGCACGGCGGGAAGGTGGTATTTCGTGATCGCCATGGGCCGCTCGGCCGGGCACCTCGCGCTCGGGATGGGTATGGGTGCGGGTGCAACGCTCACGCTCATTCCCGAGGAACTAGGCAACAAAATATCGCTGAACAAGGTCGTTTCCATCCTCGAGGGCGCCATTATCAAGCGCTTTGCCTACGGCAGAAACCACGGCGTCGCGGTGATCGCCGAAGGCGTAGCAACGCGCCTTGATCCCGAGGAGTTGACGTTTCTCAAGGACGTGCCGCGGGACGACCACGGCAACATCCGCTTGGCCGAGATCCCGCTCGGCGACATGCTGAAAAAAAAGGTGGCCGATGATCTTGATGCACTAGGACTAAAGACCACTATCATTGCAAAAGACATCGGCTACGAGCTGCGCTGCCAGCCTCCCATCTCCTATGATCGGGAATATACGAGGTACC
>DATJZV010000132.1:0-13295 GCA_035498715.1 Nitrospirota bacterium | reverse complement strand
AAACAGCATCTGCATGTCGCCGTATTCCCCGTCGATAACCCGAGTAGCGCCCACGCGCCTCTGGAAGAGATCCGGCAATCGCTGATCCGGCGGTTGAAGACGCAGGGGGCCGATGTGCTTGATGACGCCGCGCTCGAGCAGTTCATGGCGAAACACCGTGTCCGCTATATCGCAGGACTGGATACTGCGACATCAAAGTCATTGAGCAGCGAGGTCGGTGTTAATGCTGTCCTTATCACTTCGGTAGATACTTACAACGAGGCATATCCCCCCCAGATCGCCCTTATCTCCAGGCTGGTTTCCACCGGACCCACACCGTCGGTTTTATGGGCTGACAGCGTCGGAATGACGGGCAGCGATCACCCGGGACTCCTCGGGCTTGGCCTGATCGCAGATCCCAGGATCCTGCAACACAAGGCTGTGGGAAAGCTGGGCGACTTGTTAACGGGGTATCTTGCGGGGGAGAAGGCCCGCATCGCCGGCGGGCGGAAGAGCTTTGGACCGAAAGCATCATACCGTTCCCCTGTCGTCGGCACTGACCTTCGGCTGAACGCCGTCGGTTTTGTGGACAACAGTTCCAGCGGGGATGAGGGGAAGGGACCGGCCAGGCTGGCTGTGGCGCTCACCTCTGAGAGCGGGGTGCCGGTGACGGTGAAGTATGCGGTCACAGGCGGCACGGCGGAGGAGGGGAAAAGTTATGTCGTGAAGGGGGACACCCTTACCTTCAAACCCGGCGAGACGCTGAAGAGCATAGAGATCGACATCAGGCATGACGGTGTGAATACGGGAGACAGGACCGTCGAGGTGAGCCTGAAGAACCCGACGGGCGCGGTCCTTGGCGGCAGCGCGGTCCATACCTTTACCATCATCGACAGCGACCCAGAGCCTGCGGTAACACTTGCGGTGCCGAGCCAGCAGGTGAAGAAGAACGCGGGGACGGCGGCGATCGGGGTGGAGCTATCGGCCGTGTCTGGCAGGGACGTGATCGTGCCGTTCATGGTGGGCGGGACGGCGAAGACCCCCGAGAACTACACCATCACGCCGAGCCCGGTGGTGATCAAGGCGGGGGAGCGGGGCGCTGCGATCACGGTACAGATCGCGGACAACGGGGTGAACGGGGACGACAAGACGGTCGTGGTGAGCATGGGGGTGCCGACGCACGCGGTGCAGGGGAAGACGACCACGAGCACCATGACTATCGTCAGCACCAATCCCCAGCCCGCGATCTCGTCTACGATAGCGAGCCAGCAGGAGAAGGAGAACGCGGGGAAGGCGACCATTACCGAGCCCGCAGTCTCGTTTACAAGCGGGGGTTCGAGCGGGGAGGAGAAGTCGGGCCCTGCACGTATTGAGGTGAAGCTCTCTGCAGCGAGCGGCAGGCCGGTGACGGTGGAGTACGCGGTATCGGGAGGGACAGCGATACAGGGGAAGGACTACGCCCTGCAGGCAGGCCCGTTGACCTTCGCACCCGGCGAGACAGCCAAGGAAATAATGTTAGATATCAAGGATAACGACATCTACGATGATAGCAAGACCCTTGAGGTGAGCCTTAAGAATCCGAAGAACGCGGTGCTGGGCAGCAGCACAGTGCATACCTACACCATAATCAACAATCATCCAAAGCCGACGGTGGCGGTTCTGTCCGCAAACGAGCGCCTCAGGAAGAGCGCAGGAAGAGCGAGCGTCACCGTCCAGCTATCAGGAGTTTCGGGGAAAGACGTGATTGTGCCTTTCACGGTTAGCGGCTCGGCTGATCAAGGGAGAGACTTTGACATCACCCCAAGCCCGGTCGTGATCAAAGCGGGGACGCGGAGTGCCGAGATCGCGATAACCATGAAGGACAATGTTCTGGTCGAAGCTGATAAGACGATCGAAGTGAAGCTGTTGAACCCGGACAACGCATTCCTCGGGCCCGGGCTATATCGCCTCGTCATGGTGAAGGATGCCAATCCCACCATTGCCGTTACTCCTTTTTTCAACGGAAGCACAAAAAAGAATGCCGGCAATATCATGATGTTTCAGTTTGTCAAAGAATTAAAGAAACTGGGGGATTTTACGGTGGTCGAGCCGGGCGTCGTCAGGCAGCAGTTTCTGACAATGAGGATAGTCATGTCTGAAGGGGTTTCATCTTCAGATGTCAATCTGATCGCCAGCAACATCAATGCTGACCTGATCCTGACCGGGAAGGTAATGGCTTACCAGGACGACATAGCTCAATACGGCCAGCCGCAAGTGGCTTTTTCCGTCATGCTGATCGATAGGTCGAGCAAAAAGATCATATGGTCATCCAGGAGCTACAATAAGGCAACTGACGCAGTCATTCTGTTCGATTGGGGAAGCGTCAACTCGGCCAATGAGATGGTATCCGAGATGGTGCGCGTTCTCATAAGGAGGGTGCTAACATGGTAAGCGGGTACTGTAAATTCTTTTGTTTCAGGATATAATTTTGAGTTTGTGCGCTCATTGTCATGTGACAAACATGAGCGGTGAAAGAATGCTGAAGAAATTGCTCGTAACAACCGGAGTGCTGATGACCTTTCTGGTCGCCGCTACGCCGGATCTCCATCAGACCAGAAGACTGTAAACACTGGGGAGAATAGCTGAAAAAACGAGAACATCAGTATGCGAAAGGCAAGGCTTTTCCTCTAACCTCTAACCTCGCGATCTGTAATACCCAAGCGCCTCGGGCAGGAGTTCCTTGATGTTCTCGATCCGCCTAGCATCCGCCGGATGGTCGCTTAAAAGCTCGGGGGGCGAGGAGCCGTGCTTTGATGATACCATCCGCTCCCAGAACGCCACGGCGCCGTTCGGGTCATACCCCGCCATAGCCATGAATGCCAGTCCTAGGTGATCGTCCTCGGATTCCTGCACCCTGCTGTACGGGAGCAGGATGCCTACCTGCGCCCCCAGTCCGTAGGCGGCGAGGAAAAGGCCGTTCGTCTTCGTCTCGTTCTGCGAGAGCGCGGCGTCAAGCGTAAGACCGCCCATTTCCACCAGGAGCGCCTGGCTCATGCGCTCGCCGCCATGATTGGCTACGGCGTGCGCTATCTCATGTCCGAGCACAACGGCAAGCCCGTTCTCGCCCCTCGTGACTGGAAGAATTCCCGAATAGACCACCACCTTACCGCCGGGCATGCACCAGGCGTTTACCTGTTTGTCCTCCACGAGATTGAATTCCCATTGGTATCCTTTGAGCCGCGACGAAAGGCTGTGCTCGGAAAAATACCGTTCCACGGCGTGTTCGATCCGGGTTCCTACGCGCTTCACCATCTCGGCCTGCTCGCCATGTTCTACGATGGTGTGTTTGGAGAGAAAATCCCGATACTGATCAAAGCTCATGGGTAGGATCTGGCTCGCGGGGACAAACGAGAGCTGCTCCCGTCCGGTGATGGGTACGGTCTGACAGGAGTACGAAGCCAATGACACAAGGATGAGCAGGAGAATACCAAGATTCCCTTGCATAAGCCCGCCTCAAGGCCTGCGGATATTCCAACATCTACTCTATCATGGCAGCAGGGCAGCGCCCTTGATAGATACGATCTCTGCCTCGTCAGTGGCCATCGGTGTCAGAGTTCGCGACTTTCACCTGCAAGACTGTAATTTCGACCTGGCGTCAGCATCCAGTATAAAAAAATTCGTGGCACCGGTGCAGTCGTCACCTGCAAGCGCATTGTTATGCGGCGCACTCACCCCATTTTGCCGTACACCGCACCGACGATCGCCGTCGCCGCCATTGCCAAGGCTCCCCAAAGGGTAACACGACCGGCACCGACGGCTATATTTGCGCCACCGACCCGCGCGGCCAAGCCTCCCATGAGCGCCAAAAAGACGAGAGAACTTCCGGCCACAAAGGAAATCATGATCGAAGTCGGACCGATCATAGCCATGAGGAGGGGCAAGGCTGCACCCACCGCGAATGTGGCGGCGGAAGCCAGTGCTGCTTGAACTGGTCGTGCAGTGTGCGTCTCCGACAAGCCCAGTTCATCACGAGCGTGGGCCGACAGCGCATCGTGTGCCATCAGCTGACCGGCTACTTGTTGCGCAAGTGAAGGCTCAAGCCCTCTCTTAACGTATATCTCCGCGAGTTCTTTACGCTCGAATACCTCGTTATTCTCAAGTTCATTACGCTCGCGTTCAAGATCGGCTTTCTCGGTATCTGCTTGTGAGCTGACTGAGACATACTCCCCTGCGGCCATTGACATCGCACCCGCAACAAGCCCGGCAACGCCAGCGATCAGCACGTTTGCGCGCGCCGCATTCGCGGCTGCTACTCCCACCACCAAACTCGCTGTCGACAAAATGCCATCGTTTGCGCCAAGGACTGCCGCCCGCAACCATCCTATTCGCTCGGCATAATGTTGTTCAGAGTGGTACGTACGCATTCTGAGTTTCTCCCATCTATGGTTTCGTTTTTGCCATACGGGGTACCCTCATTGGGGATAAGGGTAGCCCTTAGCAAGAACTGTCTCCAGGGCGGCGTCATGCCCGTAGATGTCATCAGAGAAGTGAACCAGTCCATCATCCAGCACGATAACTGTGGCATAGACGATCAAGACCGGAACGGGCTGCGCGAGATCCACCCGCTGGGTCGTGCTGCCGTTCATGGCCGCGCGGATACGTTCCGGGGTCCAGCCGGGATTGTCGCGCAGGACCCACGCAGCCAGATCGGCGGGCCTCTCCAGCCGGATACAGCCGTGGCTGAAATCCCGACGGGACTTCGCGAAGATTTTTGTGGCCGGAGTGTCGTGCATGTATACGCTGTAGCTGTTTGGAAAGACAAATTTCACGAGTCCGAGGGCGTTCTTTGGACCCGGCGCTTGCCGGATGAACAGTTTCCCGGCCCGGAGTTCTCTGAGCAATTCGTTCGTGACCGTCCCCGCCAATATGACGTTCTGCCTGCTGTCCACAATCTCGAATCCGTTCTTAGCCAAGTCGTCGGGATCACGAACGATGTGCGGGATTATCTCATCTCTGGTAATAGAATAGGGCACTTCCCAATAGGGGCGGAAAACGATGTACTGTATTGTGTCGCTAAACACCGGGGTATTATGGTCGTACGCTTTGCCTACCACGACTTTCATCGTCACCCTAATATTGAAGTCTTTGTCATAGGCCCGGAGACGAAACTCGGGGATATTGACCACGATTCTCGCTTTTTGATACAGGTCCGGCAACCACCGCCATCGCTCAAGGGTCAGTTGCATTTGTCGAACCCGACGGCTCAGAGGAACGTTCAAGTCGGCTAGGGTTTGAGCGTCAATTCGTCCGTTCGGATCCCGGCCATGACGGCGCTGGAAACTCTTTACAGCGTCCACCAGAGCACCTGCGTAAACGGTTTGATCCTCCGGAACATTGGCGTCAGCCGGAAGGTCGCCGACCAACCCGAGCAGTCGCCTGAGCCGTGTGACGCCGGGATAGGAATCGCCCGGTACAATCGTTTTTATTACGAGCGGGAGTTGCTCTCCATCATCTTTCCTTGCAAGCTCGAGATACGTTTGCAGAGCTTGAATCATACGCCGATAACCGGGATAGGGCGGCTCCACTTGGGCCAATAGGCCAGCAATATCGCTACCATCGACAACGTGGTCTTTTAGAAATTCGGCCAGATCGTATTTCTTAGACTCAATATCGTACGCGAAGGCGAAGTGCCTCGGATTAACCTTGCCAATGTGGAGGTCGGAAATATACCTCATCGCGCAAACCGTGAGTGCGAGATCGAATTTCACAGCATCCGACTCAGTTGGCTGCCGCGTCGCAGGTTTGAGTTTTTCCAGACGATCGTTCCAACGGGAGCCGTCGTAGTCTTCCACGGAGAGCCCCTTTTGGTCGGCCTTGAGCAAGAGGGCGATCACCTGCCGAGCCTGTTCGGTCGGCTCCATTCCCTTGACCCACCACAATGAATCACCGTTGAACTCGTAGAATTTCTTTACGTTTTTGCTGCAGTCGCTGAAATCCGGCCAACGCAAATCGGAGAAACTGCCACGGCTAATAACGTCGCCCAGCCAGGCTTGACCTTCGGAGCTGAGCTCCAGCACACTCGCACCTACAGTTTTGGGAGTTGCAGGCTGAGTCTCAGTAGAGCGTGCCGAGCCGCATCCAGGTCCGCAAAACAGTACCACCAACACCAGGGGCGCTGAAACTCGAACCAGTTTTTGTAGCCATACGCCGTAAGTCGTATGCTTTATCGTGTTGAGATTTTCCATCGCTCTAATAAAAACATACCATAATTACGCGTACACTGTCGCCAAGAGAATCCACACGTCGTGCATTGTTGGCCCTCTCTGCAATCCACCAGAAAAATGGCATGGCTGTCTTTACTACGCGTGAAACGGTAAGGAGTTTATTAAGGGCGATCCCTTTGTATTAAACGGTCTCGTCGGCAAATATCGTCGGGTGGAATGGGATGCGGCGTTTATTTGGTTTCCGATAATTGCAAGTACTTCCAAACCAGGGATTCCATATTACTGAATAAAGTGAAGCATTCGGGATGCTAAAATCGTTTGTCGGATGCTTCCTAAGGGTGCTATATTCCCCATCGCTCGAAATATTCGCTGTTTCAGCTCGAGTTGAGGAACCGCTGCGTCTCACTGTTGCGAGTTCAACGTTACACTCTCCTAATCTCCCCGGTATCTCACTGTCCAAAAATCTCGTCAAGATGGTATAATATTAACAGGACTAATTAAATCCTGTATCACGGAAAAGAAGGCGTAAACCACAATATATCTTCTCGGAAGAAGAAAGGTCGGCTATGTTTGCTGAAGGAAGGGAAACATCATGAAGATATATTCTCTTCATATTGGAGATACGAAAGTTCCTTATGGACAGTTTTATGGAGGATTGACCGGGTGGAAGGGCATGCGTGGGTTATGGAGATTCACCACTGATAAGAGCCACTATATTATCGTTCCCATTCATGCCTATTTAATCGACCATCCGCAGTCAGGATTGATCCTGGTCGATACCGGTATCAGTTGGGAACAGGCCCACGAGCATGACCGCTATTACAAGGGCACCCTGCACTACGTGCTGGACGAAGACGAATACCTTCTCACGCGGGATCAAGAACTGCCGACGCAGGTGGAACGGCTGGGCTATCGGTGCGAGGACATTCACACGGTGATCCTGACTCACTTCCACGAAGACCATGTTGGCGGACTTCAGCACGTTCCGGGGGCGAAAGTCGTCGCGGCGCATGCGGAGTGGCAGGCCCTCAAAATGAAGGCGTTCGGATTTGTCCCGATCATCTATCGGCCGTCCATTGAGACGGTAAAGGTGTGGGAACCGGTCTCCTTCACATCGGGACCGTTCTATAGTTTCGACACAAGTCAGGATTTGCTTGGTGACGGAAGCGTAGTGCTGCTGCCGACCCCCGGGCATGATCCGGGCCATCTGGGCGTCCTGGCACGGATGGATGGTTACGAGATCCTGATTACGGGGGACATCATGTACACCTTGCGGCATTTAGCCGTAGACGAAGTGCGAGCCATTCAGTTTGGTGGAAAGTTTCTGGAACAAGAGCAGGTTGACTCCATCAGGCGTATCCAGCGGCTACGCCAGGCGCTCCCGAATATGGTTGTAGCGCCAGGGCATGATCACACCGACTACCAGTATCTGTTCTTGGAACCGTTTTTGGCTGACGGGGTTCTCTCACCCGAGGAGAGGAAACAGATCAAAACCTACGAAGCGCGCCTGTTCGATGATGATGGACACCTCGTGCCGATCGCGACGCCCTATTTCATTCCACCCGTTCATGGTGAGCGGGTAGGCAAAGCCGCATAGTCCATGATCCAATGGAGTTCCTACTTGGAGAGCGCTGCTCCATCTCATAAACAAAAAGGAGATTCATCATGCCAAACGCAGGAGAAGTCCTCAAAAAGTTCTACGCCGTCGTCATTAAAAAGGACATCGCCACGGCTCGCAGCTATTTGAACGACGACCTATTGTTCTTGGGGCTCTTTGAGACGTACCATAACGCCGAAGAATATATCGCAGCCCTGACCAAGCTACTGCAGGTCGTGGTGCGGCTGGATGTGAAGAAGATCATAGCAGAAGAGAACGATGCCGCCGTCTTCTTCGAGCTCGAAACCAAGGCTCCGGCCGAAGCCACGACCTTGGTGGCCGAGTGGCACCAGGTCAAAAACGGAAAGATCTCCCGCGTTGAGTCGGCCTTCGATGGCCGACCCTTCGCGGTCATGTTTGCCGGTGGCAAACGGAGTTAATCCCCGTTTGTTCACATTGCCCGATGTTTCTCATGGATACCTGTAGTCTTTACAGGGCCCGTTTAGCGCATCCGGTAAGACTACATCCAGTATATTCATGGGCTGTGCGCCAATATGGCAAAAAAGGGTTTTCTCTGGTTTGAGGAAGGAGGTAATTCAATGATACAAGTTCGTGACCCTAATAGCATTTATCAGATTGATGGCGAAATCGCTGACGGGAACTTTCACGGCAGGTGGCATTTCGCTTTCGGCGATTACTATGACCCACAATTTGCGGATTTCGGCACGCTTCGCGTCTTTAATGACGATACGCTGACTCCCGGTGCTGTTTGGCCGCTTCACCCGCATCGGAACAACGAGGTGGTCACGTACGTTGCCAGCGGGGAATTCAGGCATGCCGACGAACATGGGAAGGGCGGCGTTCTCAAGAAGGGATGGGTGCAACATACGACTGTGGGTCGCGGCATGTGGCACTCTGAAATCAACAACCGCCCCGACCAACCGATGCGGTTCATCCAGATGTGGTTTTATCCCGCAAAGCATGATCTCGATCCTTCAGTGGAGCAGAAAGCGGTCGATAAGGCGGACAGGACTGATCGGTTCCTACCGCTTGTATCGAACCGGGATAAAGATACCCTCCCAATCGTTTCCGATGCCCGAATTTTTTCCAGCTTTCTGCATGCCGGAAAAACAGAGCATTATGATCTTGAGAGCGGTCGCGGAATATATCTTTACGTGCTGGAGGGAGGCCCGATCACCGTCAACAGCACACGGGTCCCGACGCTGGGCGCTGCAGTGATCACCGAAGAACCAGGAATTGATGTGTTTGCCGATAAAGATACCGAGCTACTGCTCGTGGATGTAAAAAAGTAGCAGTTTGGAACAGCTTCATTTGCCAACTCATTTCCTGCGGTTTATACGTCATTTGCAAAGGATTGGCGAAGCCACATCGTTGCGGGTTTCAAGCAGATTTTTGCGCCTTTTTCGAATGATCGCGGTTGCATGAGAGTAGGTGTCGGTGAGAATATCTCCCCTTTGGGCAATTACAGCATCCACAGGTTAATTTCCAATCTGCCTCATAAAAAATACTGAAATAGAGCATACTAATCAACCTCCGACAGACTACAAATCCGAATCAAAAATATATTGACATTCCCCGGGTCAGAATGGTACTATTCGCGTTATTGAAAATGGATATCAATATCAAATATAAGGAAATCTGCCGTATAACAATTGTCTGGGCACCTCTCAGGCCAGGGCACCAGGGCATCTGATTCACGAGACATCGGGATGCCATACGCAATACAATCGCTGTGGGAGGATACCACCTGGAGTGTCAAAAAGCTTTAAGATCGAGTAAAAAGGAACGGTATCGGCAATGTAACGATATCCCGCATGTTAAAGCTAAAGGCTGGAGCCGGCCTCGATGAGGAGCGTCGGTTTGAGGATGACATCACCGGCAAATAACAAGTGAACACGGACTTCCGTAGTGACTAGGTGATTTGCACCAGATGCGGCGAGACAATCGAATGCGAGAATGATCTCAGTGAAGCACTCCAGCACGATATGGCAGGGGAAAACAGGGTTAAGGTTCGAAGCCACGAACTGGAATTTTACGGCTTGTATGTTCAGCGTGCGGCAGTAAGTAAGGAGACTTGAACGGGCCTCGCAGAATCAACCCTGGTCCTTGGAAGGCCGCCGATCAGAAAGAAGCGGCCATTTTATTATTCCTGTAGATGATAATGATTATCAATGTCAAGAAGTGGAGCTTGGGCATGAGAAAACTGTTATGCGGTACTTTTGGACAAAGGAGGATAGGCATGGTTATAAGAATATTGGCAATAACAGGTGCTGTCCTGTTTGTGCTGGAAGGTACGACATATGCTGCCCACCCTCTTATTACGGACGATACCGGCACGCAAGGGAAGGGAAAGTATCAGTTTGAATTTATCGGTGAGTATGGACATGACAGGGACAACGGAGTCACAACGGACACGCTCGTCATGCCTACCGTACCGGTATTGTCGTATGGCGTGATTGATACCGTCGACCTCGTCATCGGCATTTCGTACCTGAGTAGAGAGACAAAACAGGGCGGCGCTACAACCACGGAGAGAGGCATCTCTGATGCCTCTGTTCAAGTGAAGTGGAGATTCTATGAACAAGGAAAGTTGAGCTTTGCGGTGAAACCAGGCGTTACGTTGCCGACGGGTGACGAAAACAAAGGGCTTGGCAACGGAAAGGCGTCCTGCAGCTTGTTTTTTATCATTACAGAAGAGCTGCTGCCGTGGGCATTTCATCTGAATCTCGGTTATATACATGATGAATTCGATCTTCGATCAGATGAAGACGCTAACAGAAAAGACATATGGCATGCGTCTCTTGCATCAGAGGTCAAAGTCCATAAGGACCTAAAAGCCGTTGCCAATATCGGCGTTGAGAGGAATCCCCACAGGACGTCAAATACCGATCCTGCCTTTCTCTTAGGCGGCCTTATCTACTCGATAAACGAGAGCGCCGATGTCGATTTCGGCGTCAAAGGCGGGCTCACCAAGCCTGAGACAGACATTTCATATCTTGCAGGGGTTACCTGGAGATTTTAGGTGGTGCAGTTATAGTCCCCCGGGGATCATCATGGTTGGGCGAGAGGGCTGAAGTCGTCGAGATTATTACAGAAAATATGCAATCACTCTATCAATAACCTTGGGTCTCCTTTATAACCTTGCCGGCCTGATAAACGGGTAACTCTAATTAAGATAATTATTATCCTGTATACTTTAGGCGTACCTACCATGGAAAGAAAACTATGGTAAACTATTATTAAAGAATGTTCGGCACTATCCATTCCAAGCCCCTTGAAGTGACATACTAAGTTTGAGATGGCGGAATGGAGCTCCAAAGAAAGGAGGGGGTTAACCCCTTAAAAAATACTATGAAGACCAAAGGAGAAATATATAGAGAGGTAGAAGAGAGGTTCGGGCTTGTCCCGAGTTTCTTCAAAACAATACCGGAAGCGACGCTTGAGAATGAGTGGGAGCTTTTCAAGAAGATACAGCTCGAGGATGGTGCAATCCCGAACAAATACCGAGAGCTTATTGGCCTGGGGCTTTCGGCGGTGTCCAAATGCCGTTACTGCACGCTCTTCCATACTGAGATGGCAAAGTTATTCGGCGCCACCGATAAGGAAATCGAGGAAGCCGTACACTATGCCAAGTCAAGCGCCGGCTGGAGCGCATACTTAAATGGCATGCAGGTTGACTATGAGCAGTTCAAGGACGAATTGAGGCTTGCCGGAGAACATGCAAGGAGAATGACGAAGAAAGCTGCGTGACTCGGCATATGGTAGTGTAGCCAAAAAGACCCCTGGGAAATTTACGTTATGCCCAGGGGTCTTTGTCATCAATCCTTTTTAGATATGAACGGAAGTCGGCGCGTAGAGAGGATAGTGATGTGCTATAACATCATTAATTCAATTCAGTGTGGCCGCCTTGCATGCTTTCGTCTGGTAAGATTCCCTTGAGAGACACGCCGAGAGCGACTTTCTCGCATCGATGTATCAGTGATCATACAGGCCATTTATCAATGCCTATTTAGCCGCAAGGGCGGCAAAGGATATGACGAAATGTATATGATATCTTTTCTATGTCAGGTGCGTGCTTCTGGTATAATATCCAAAACTGTCAGGCCATATTGTAAACCACACTGAAAATGAAGTTCTATGACATAGTTTTCTAATTGACAACTGTAATTAACGCGGCCTGCTTCCTGAATCATGAGGCGCTCGCATTTTTTGATAGGTGCAGGTTTAAACTAGCAGATGTCATGCGATTGGAGTTGCAGGAATGAATATAGACACGCTTACTTTATATAAAAATGATGACACAAAATATCGACGGCGGATATTCTGGTGGTCGCTATACGACTGGGCTAATCATGCCTATATCACAACGACTGCGACAACCTATTTCCCACCCTATTATCTCGCGATAGCCACTCCTGTATTCATGAGAGCCGGAACAGGTATGACGGAGGAGGCAACAAAAGCTCTTGCACGGGACACCGCTTCCAACATATTTGCATTCACTGTTGCTTTTTCCCTTCTTGTTGCTGCGCTCCTTGCCCCTGTCATCGGAACGTATGCCGATTTTACCGATCAGCGAAAGAGGCTCCTCGTAAGAATTACGGTTGCAGGTGGAATGCTCGCTTCATTGATGTTCTTCCTAACAACGGGCATGTGGATACTGGCACTGGTTTTATATTTATTGACCCAAGTCGCCGTTAATATCGCCTTGGGGCTGAATAGCAGTCTCTTGCCACACATAGCACTCCCAAAGGACATGAACCGAGCATCAAGCCTTGGCTACGCAATGGGCTACGTAGGAGGCGGCATTTTGCTTGCCGTAAACACAAGTGTCTTTCTCTTTGCCGGTCGGCTTGGTATCAGCAATGATGTTGCTGTCCGGATTGCCTTTTTGTCTGTTGGTATATGGTGGATAGGGTTCACTGTCCCTTTTGCGATAAACGTCCCTGAACCGAAAATACTTTCGTTGACCCGGAACAGAAGCAAAGCACCATTTCGTGACTCACTTGTTCAGATCGTCAAGACTTTTCACGAAATAAGGAAGTATAAAGAACTCTTTAAAATGCTCATTGCATTCTGGTTCTACATGGAGGGTATCGGCGCTATTATTCTTCTTGCAACCATATTTGGAGCAGTGCTAGGACTTCACTTAAAATTGCTTATCGGAACGCTTCTCATGACGCAAATGGTTGCGTTCCCTTATGCGATCATCTTCGGGCGTATCCCCGATACATCAAACACATGGCGTGGTGCATACTTGTCGATGATTTTATGGACGGCTTTTACCCTGCCTGTTGCAGGGATGTACGCTCAGGCAGTCGGGATACTCAGCATCCCTCGCACCTTTCTCATTCTCGCAGTAGATCAAGCCGTGGGGGTGCTCCTTTCACTGAGTCTAGGAAGGCTTCTCTTCGCCGGTATTGTAAAAAAGATCGACACGAGGCGCGCCGTATTAATGGGACTGGCGATCTACGTTATCATTCCGGTATGGGGGT
>DATJZV010000131.1:0-4584 GCA_035498715.1 Nitrospirota bacterium | reverse complement strand
GTAATTGTTCCGGTATATCGTAAAGTCGCTTGATTGCAAAGAACTGGACTACGCCCAGAGGCTTTATGCTCAGGAAGATAAACGAGCGAGGAGAAAACGATGAACGTGGATGAAAATGTTTTTTTCCGCGAAGCGACTCTGCGGATTTGCAGCAGTCTTAATATTGTAGAGGCTCTGAAGAGTTGTTTTGATTATGTAAAGCTCTACATTCCAATGAATAGAATGTACTTGCATATACACGATGGGGACCTGAATCTAATGCGATTAGTGGCTGTGGTCGGCGATGATATGATGGAAGAACCTGGACGAATTTTATCCTTGCCCGAGAAAGGCCGGAATGAAAGAGCAGCCATGTTGAAGGCAGACTTGTTGAAGAATGAAGTAGTGATCCGAGTTTGGAACCAGCCCGACCCGGAGGCGGGGTTCCCGGAGATTCTGGAAAGACTCGGGCTCAACGCTAAGACCTCATTAATGAACATGCTTCTGAATTTTAAAGGAAATCAAGTCAGCAGCCTTGCGCTATTCGCTGATGGCGTGAATCAATATACGGCTGAACATGCGCGGTTGCTCAAACTGCTCCATGGACCCTTTGTCATTGCCATGTCCAATGCACTAAGACATCAGGAAATCATTCGATTCAAGGACGAGTCTGTGTCTCACCTCCAGTTCTTTCAAAACATGGACAGGATCAACCGGGCCATGCAGGGGACGAACGACCTCGAGCAGACGATGAGCGATGTCCTGGATGCCATGCTGTCAATTTTCGATTGCGACCGGGCCTTTCTGGTTTACCCGTGTGATCCGGATGCCACTTCATTTGAGGCGGTCATGGAGCGCACCCGACTGGAATATCCGGCACGAAGAAGCGCGATTTCCACCGCCCCAGATAACGCCAAGCACTTTCAATTATATCTTGCCTCAAGCGGCGCTGTAACACTTGGCCCCGGATGCGACTACCCCCTGGAAATATCACGTTTCGGCGAAAAGTCTAAAATTATGATCGCCTTATATCCGAAGACAGGCAAGCCGTGGGTATTGGGGATGCACCAGTGCTCCTATCCGCGCGTCTGGACGCCAGACGAGAAGAACCTGCTCAATGAGATCGCCCGGCGTATGAGTGACGTCCTGACCAGCCTGTTGGCTCACCGGAATCTGCACGAAAGCGAAAAACGCCACCGGATCATACTCCAAACGGCTATGGACGGCCTCTTTCGCGCCGACCCGCAAGGACAAATCCTTGAAGTTAACGAGACGTATTGCCGGATGAGCGGCTATAGCGAGCAGGAACTGCTGACCATGCATATTGCGGATATAGAGGCTGTGCAGAGCGCCGAGATGATCGCCGCCAGCATCCGAAGGGCCGCGGAACTGGGCCCGAACCGTTTTGAATCCGTCCATCGCCGGAAAGACGGCAGCGTGTTTGACGTCGAAATCAGTAGTCAGTACCAGGCCATTGCCGGCGGTCAAACCGTCGTTTTTGTACGTGACATCACCGAGCGAAAAAGGGTCGAAGAAGCCCTGCGGCAGAGTGAGGCGTATCTGGCGGAAGCCGAACGGCTGAGCCATGCAGGTAGCTGGGTTTTCGATTTGGCCAGCGACAAGTATGTCTACATTTCGGAGGAATGCTTCCGAATTTTTGGATTGGATCTGCAAGAGGATTTACCGAACAGGGAAGCAATTTCCCGACTTATCCACCCGGAGGATTGGGACAGGGTGAAGGGGGACTTTGAGAAGTTGCTCCGCGAAAAAGTAGATACCTCGAGCGAGTTCAGGCTCGTGCTGCCCGGCGGAACGGTGAAACATGTTCAGACGATCCGGCACCCTGTCCTGAATGACGCTGGAGATGTCGTTAAATTGGTGGGCACCGCGATCGATATCACGGAACGTAAGCGGGCTGAGGAGGAGATAAAGAAAACTGAGGAACGCTTTCGAATACTCATCGAGACAATGAATGAAGGATTTGGAGTACGAAATGAGAAAGGAGTATGGACTTATGTGAATGATCAATTGTGCTTGATGCTTGGACATTTACCTGGAGACATCATCGGGCATCCTGTCACAGAATTTCTTGACGAGGCGAATCAAAGCGTATTGGCAGAGGAGATCCAGAGGGAAAGAAAGGGAAATTACTCTCATTATGAGATTACGTGGACCCGCGAAGATGGGATAAAGGTGACGACCATTGTATCGCCCAAACCCATTTTCAATCCAGGGAGCCAAGTTAAGGAAGTTTTCGCAGTATTGACAGACATCACAGAGCGCAAGCAAGCAGAGGATCGGTTACGGCATACTACCAAAGCTCTGCGGCGCAGTGAAGCTTATTTGGCGGAAGCGCAACGGCTAAGTCACACAGGTAGCTGGGCTTTCGATTTCGCCAGCAACAAGTATGTCTACGCCTCGGAGGAATGCCTCCGGATTTTTGAACTCGATGCGCAACAGGGTTTACCGACCAGGGAAGTGGTTTCCCGACGCGTCCACCCGGAGGATTGGGACAAAGTGGGGGGGGACTTTGAGAAGTCGCTCCGCGAAAAAGTAGATGCCTCGAGTGAGTTCAGGCTCGTGCTGCCCAGCGGAACGGTCAAACATATCCACGTCGTCCGGCACCCTGTCCTGAATGAGGCTGGAGATGTCGTCGAACTGGTGGGCACCACGATCGATATCACGGAACGCAAGCGCGCCGAAGAGGCTCTCCGGCTCGCAGGCGTTTACAACAGGAGCTTGATCGAAGCAAGCCTCGATCCCCTCGTCACCATTGACCCTGAAGGCAGGATCACCGACGTCAATGCCACAACGGAGCAAGTTACCGGGTACGCACGTACGGAATTGATCGGGAGTGACTTTTCCGATTACTTCACAGAACCGAAGAAAGCAAGAAGGGGGTACCATGAGGCTTTCAGCGAGGGCCTGGTGCGTGATTACGAACTGAACATACGCCACCGCGATGGCAAGATCACGCCGGTTATCTACAATGCCTCCGTTTACAGGGATGAGGCCGGAAACGCGATCGGCGTTTTCGCCGCAGCGCGTGATATCACAGAGCGAAAAAGGGCCGAAGCCGAGATCAACAGCCTCAAGAATCACCTCTCCAACATCATCAACTCTATGCCCTCCATATTGGTAGGGATGGACAATGCCCGCACCGTCACCCAGTGGAACCATCAGGCGGAGGCATTTACCGGCATACCTGCAGGAGAGGCTGTAGGCAAACCCATCGTCCATCTTCTCCCCGACTTCGCCCCCTGGATCATGATAATGGGAGCCGATATGGACGAGCATCGCCCCTCATCGATGGAGAAGCTCCTCATCGAGAAGGAGGGCGAGCGCCGTTTCTATGACCTCATGCTCTACCCGCTTCTCATAGACACTGTTGGAGGAGCGGTGTTGCGCATCGAGGATGTCACCGAAAGGGCCCGCATCCAGGAGTTGATGGTCCAGGCCGAGAAGATGATGTCCATAGGCGGCCTTGCCGCAGGGATGGCCCATGAGATCAATAACCCTCTCGGGATCATCACCCAGGCAGCACAGAACATCGAGCGGAGGATCTCGCTTGAGTTGCACGCAAACCGGAAGGTATCTGAAGAACTCGGCCTAAATCTCGAAGGGATTCGCGCCTATTTCGACAAGCGACAAATATCGGATGCCATCGCAAGCATTCGCACGGCATCGTCCCGGGCGGCGAAGATCGTTGCGAACATGCTCCAGTTCAGCCGCCGCGCCGATACCACCATGGAGTTCGCGTCGCTTGCTCAAATCGTAGACCGGACATTGGAGCTTGCCGCAAGTGACTACGACCTCAAGAAGAACTACGACTTCAGAAGCATCGAAATCATCAAAGACTATCAGGACACCCCCCAGGTCCGCATGGTCTCTGTGGAGGTAGAGCAGGTCATATTGAACCTCCTCAAGAACGCGGCCCAGGCGATGATCGTAAACCGCCCGGACCGGAAGCCCAGGATCACCTTAAGGCTTTACCGGAAGGACAGGTATGCGGTGCTCGAGGTGGAGGACAACGGACCCGGCATGACTGAGGATATCCTCGGAAGGGTATTCGAACCTTTCTTCACTACCAAGGAGCCCGGGGCGGGTACAGGCCTCGGCCTCTCCGTCTCCTACATGATCGTCACCCAGAACCACAAGGGGTTCATGGAGGTGCAATCGACACCGGGCAAGGGGACACTTTTCAGAGTGAAGCTGCCGATAGGGGGGAGCGAAACATGAGCCAGCCGGCAAAAGTGTTGATTGTGGACGATGAAGAATTGATCCGCCTGAACCTACGGATGCTTTTGGAGGATCTCGGCTATTGTGTCGTCGAGGCCGCCGACGGAAGGGAGGGGCTCGATGCCTTTGACCGGGAAGGGCCCGACCTAATCCTCGCCGATCTGAGGATGCCGGTGATGGATGGGCTTTCAATGATTGCTGCACTTCGGGAGAAGAGCACGGAGACTCCCGTTATCGTGGTCTCGGGCACCGGTACCGTGCAGCACGCCGTCGATTCGCTTCGCCTCGGCGCATGGGACTACGTCGTAAAGCCAGTCGAGGATGCAAAAGCATTTGAGATCGTCATCGAACGGACACTTGAGAGAG
>DATJZV010000130.1:0-36185 GCA_035498715.1 Nitrospirota bacterium | reverse complement strand
ATCAATCTTCATCATCAATCCCAACCTCTCGGACGAAGAGACCAACAATGTGATCAAAAAGATGCAGGATGTCGTCGCGAAGCAGGGCGGCGAGATGATCAAGTTCGAGGACTGGGGGAAAAAGAAGCTCGCCTACGAGATCAAAAAGCAAAAGCGGGGGCATTACGCTTTCTTCCAGTTCAAGGCAGCGCCTGCGGCGGTGAGCGAACTTGAGCGTACCTACAAGCTCACCGATTCGGTGATCAAGTTCTTGACCGTTAAGCTGGAAAAAGAGCTGCGCACCAGACCCGCTCCCAAGCCGAAGAAAAAGGATGCAGCTAAGACAGAGGCCGGTCAGGCACCAGCGTAACCTGACCCAGAAGACAACCACCCGATATGCGGCTCCGGCCACGCTGCAGGAGCGATATCGGGAACATGAGGTAGTACCATGACGAGCTTTAACAAAGTAATCCTGATGGGCAATCTTACCCGCGACCCTGAAGTACGCTACACGCCGAACGGCATCGCCGTGGCGAGCTTTGCCATTGCCGTCAACCGCAAGTACAAACAGGGAGAAGAGACCAAGGAAGAGGTAAGCTACATCGATATCGTCGTGTTTGGCAAACAGGCCGAATCCTGCGGGCAATACATCAACAAGGGGGACTCCGTCCTGATCGACGGCAGGCTTCAGCAGCGACGGTGGGAGACCGAGGAAGGGCAAAAAAGGAGCAAGATCGAGGTGGTGGCTCAGTCGGTGAACTTCATGCCGAAACGCTCATCTGCCGGCCAGGGCGCCTCTCACGGCCATGCGGAACCGGCTCCTGAAGTTCCCGTTGACGAGGGAGATATCCCGTTCTAAGGTTCCATGGTACTGGTCGTTATTTTACTATAATTTCACGAGGAGTTCACTACTATGGCAGAGTTCCCATCAAGATCATCTGAAAGATCATCTGATAGACCAAGGGAAAGAGACAGCAGAACCAGCAAAGGCCCGGACAAGAGGAGAAGGTTCCAGGTCCGGAAGAAAGTGTGTCGGTTCTGCGTTGACAAGACGCCCTTTATTGATTACAAGGACGTGAAGACGCTCCGCTTTTTCCTGACCGAGCGAGGCAAAATCCTTCCCCGCCGCATCTCCGGCAACTGTGCACGGCATCAGCGGGAGGTAACGGTCGCAGTGCAACGGTGCAGAAACATTGCGCTCGTGCCATTCTCGGGCGAAAAGTAATTTCGCTATAACCATCTGACGAACAGGGAGAGGGGAAACTCAGGCGGTCGCTGAAACAGTGGCCATGGGTTTCCCCTTTTTTTGGAGAGAGAAATGAACTACCGATCTACGCTTCTCGCATCTGTACAAACCTTAGGACTGTTCCTTGCGGGATTTATTATTCCCGTGCTTGGGCAGGCGCTCGTCCTGTTCACCCCGGTACCGATCATCGTCACCTATGTCCGGGACGGCAGGGCTGAAGGACTGACGGCCCTCCTCGCAACGGGCGCCATCGTCGCCGCGCTCCTTGGATGGCACATTGCAGCCATCCTCTTCTTCAGTTTCGGTCTCATGGCCATCGGCACGGGCGAAGGTATGCACAGGGGGCTCAGGCCTGAAAGCATCGTCGTCATTGGCGGGCTCCTGCCGATTGCAGCCGCAGGAGTCGTCCTGTCATATTATCTTGCCCATATGGGTAAGAACCCGGTAACGCTTCTCGAGGGGCACCTGCGGGACAGCCTTGCCGAAGCGGCCAGGCTCTATTCCAGCCTGGGGCTTAAGGACATGGCTTCGTCGGTCACATCGGTCACGGATACCTTTGTCCATTACCTGGTGCGCCTTGTCCCCGGGATTACCGTAGCGACTTCGCTCATACAGGCCGCGTGCTGCTTCACCCTTGCCCGTGCCGCCATCCTGCGCAAAACAGGAGCGGTGCCTATCTCCCCGCAGCCTTCCCTCGCCGCATGGCATGCACCCGACGCATGGGTATGGGGCCTGATTGCGGCACTTGCGCTCATCATGGTACCGAACGAGGTGGCCCGGTGGACCGGATTGAACTGTGCGATCGTTTTTTCTGTCGTATACCTGGTACAGGGCATCGCGATCGTGGAGCATGTGCTCAGAAAAGCCCGCATCAAGGCTGTTGCACGCAGTCTCATTCATGCGCTTATTCTGGCCCTGCCTACCATCGTCTTCGTCATCGCCCTCGGCGTGGTGGACATCTGGGCGGACTTCAGGAAGGTGCGGAGGGTTATCCAGCATCCGTAAATCTTCTTCCTGCAGAAAACAGGGAACACGCAGGGAGGACATTCAAAGTTCGCAACTCACGATTCGCATCGTTCATCTCGGCGTTTACTGCGTCAATCCCTCAATTTTCTTCTCCACTTTACCCCCTTTTCTGATATAATGCCTCGCAAGGAGTTCTCATGCGTCTTTCAAAAGAGATGGTTAAACATATTGCCGATGCGATCGCAAGGAACCTTGAGAGCAAGGGTTTGGCCGGATATGACGTGTCCAAGGATGCTATATCCACGAAGATCGCCGAAACGATTACCGCGGACATGATAGCGGAAGACAAGCTCAACGAAGAGGTGAAAAAGCTCCTTGCCGCGCACGAGGCCGAGATATCCAAGGGCCAGATGGACTACCGGAAGGTTTTCGAGCTCACCAAGCAGAAGCTCGCAAGAGAGAGAGGAATCGTGCTGTGAGATTGAGCGAAGACAGGATATCCCACATCTCACACTTGATCCTGGATGCGCTGGTACAGGACAGGCACGTCGATGTGCTCCAGCCCGAGGAACGGCTCCTCCGCGAGATCAAGCGGACCATAACCGCAGAGCTCCAATTCGAGGACGAGGCGGACACTGCTGCCCGGCGCACCATCCAGTCGCTTTCCCGCAGGGTCCCCGAGGGAAGCCCCGAATGGGATGTCTTGTACCGGAAATACATGGACGAAGAGATGCATAGGAGAAGGAAGGTTTGAGAAACATCATTGTCCTCGGCCTGGTCATTTACACCGTTCTTGCCGGCTTGGGGGCCTTCATCGAATCAGGCCTGTCCAGCCCCTTTACAATTTTCTGGCTCGTCGGGTATCTCCTCCTCACTTTTTCCGTAACCTATACCATTTACATCTCTCCAGACCGCATCAAGCCCTTCCCCCTCATCGTCCTCGGCATCATCCTTCTGAACTTCCTTGTAGAGATCACAGGCGGTATTCACTCATCGATCTGGCCGGCATATTTTCTGTTTGCAGCCGTTGTCGCGGCACTGTCTTCCCTTCGCCAGACATACGCAATGACCGGACTGATCCTCAGCATAGAACTATCCAACCTTCTTATTTCTGGACAGTGGGAAACAAGTAAGTGGCCCGTGTATAGCGGTTTTGCCCTGTCGCTCGCCGGTCTGTCAATTGCCGTATCGTACATTTTGAACCGCACGCGCAGGGAGGCAGATCAGGCCAAAGATGCCCATGAGCGGCTCCTCGCAAAGGCAGACTCCTTGGATCCCTTGAGCGATGAGACCAAGCTCACAGCACTGACAAGCGAGAGCAGGCAGGCGGCAAACCTAAAGGCTGCAGGAGAACGTGAGAGCACATTCAACGGCCTCATTCAGATGATCTATGAATTTGTTCCCGCCCACACGTATGCCCTATTTCTGAAGGAACGCAGGGAAAATACTGACGTCTTCTCCCTGCGGGCAATCAAGACGGAAAGCGGACGGGCCGTCCTTCCGGTAGGTACGGCACTAGACCAGCACGAGGGCAAGATGCTGATCGATATCTGTGCAGACCAGAAGCAGCCCCAGTATCTGTCCGATATGGTCATCCCCCTTCCTAATCTCGGTTATTACCGGCAGGATGTCCGGGATGTCCCGGTCAAATCATTTTTGGTTCTTCCCATCATCCATCAGGACAGTACCA
The DNA here is from genome assembly GCA_035498715.1 of Nitrospirota bacterium. Lineage (GTDB taxonomy): Bacteria > Nitrospirota > UBA9217 > UBA9217 > UBA9217 > DASPSR01. Next base: position 32,304 of record DATJZV010000130.1, on the reverse strand, counting down.
TTGCGGTGCTCGCGGTGGACAGTTTGGAGCGGGGAGCATTCTCCCCCGATGCACAGGACATGCTGAACCGCTTTGCACCCTTCTTCATCGAGATCATCGAGAAGATACAGCTGTCACAGGAGTTGAATAGCAAAGCACAACACTTCGCTGCTCTCCATGAGATGAGTGCGGTCCTGAGCAGCAGTCTCGATATCCAGGAAGTCCTGGACAAACTGACCACGAAGATCAAGGCCGTAGTGCCTCACGACTTCTGTGCAATTCTCCTGCACGATGAGAAGAGTGGCGACGCAGTGATAAGCGCGATGCGGGGCTACGACAGCAGGTTTGCAGGCAGCCGGTTTCCCGTCAAGCAGAGCGCCATTATGAACCAGATGTTTACCCAGTGGAACGACCAGAAGATCTCTAAAACTTACCATTGGCCGGACCTCGGCAGCCGTGGCCGGGAAATAGGGCTGTTCCCGATCAAAGAGCTCCAGCTGCCTCTCCAATCACTCTACGGCAAGCCGCTCACGGCACGGGGCAGGTTCATCGGCGCCGTTTTCCTGGGGTCTGTCAGGACCAACGCATTCACCGATTACTACCGGAATTTCATGGACACCCTCTTGAACCAGGTATCCATGGTCATCGATAATAGCATGCTGCACCAGCGGATACGGGACATGGCCCACACCGATGGCCTGACCGGCCTCCTGAACCACCGGACTTTCATGGATAAGATTGAAGAGGAATTCAAGCGGCTCGACCGTGAGAATCAGGATTTTTCCCTTCTGCTCCTCGACATAGACTATTTCAAAAAAGTAAACGACGAGCACGGACACCCGGTCGGAGATATCGCGCTCAAGCTCGTCGCCGGGACCATCCGCGAGATGGCGCGCAGCATTGATTTCGTGGCGCGTTATGGCGGCGAAGAATTTGCCGTAGGGATGGTCGGTGCAAACAGCGAAGGCGCGAGAACGACGGCCGAACGTATCAGGAAAACCATTGAAAATTCAGCCATAACCGCGGGTAGCGTCACCTTGCGGTGCACCCTGAGTATCGGCGTTGCTTCCTATTCCCGGAGTTGCGAAAAAAAGGAAACTTTGATCGAGCAGGCCGACCAGGCCCTCTATCATGCGAAGCGGTCCGGCAGAAACAGGGTATGCCTCTATGGGGATATCCAAAACATCGATGACGTTGCCAAACACTCCCGTGCGGCAACGTAGAAACACCATGTCCCTATTTATTTTAGTTATGAAATTAAACCTTTTCAGTCATTTTGTGTCTTAAAATTAGTACGCGGCTCATGTATGGATGAAGACCTGAACCTGATCATCAGGATTGAAAATGGAGAGCGTGAGGCGTTCAACGAGCTGGTACTTAAATATCAGAAACCGCTCTATTCGCTGCTCTACCGCATGGTAAGCGATCATGACGACGCGTCGGACCTTCTGCAGAAGACCTTTTTCAAGGCCTTCACTGGTCTGAAAGGATTCGAACGCCGGTCGAGCTTCAAAACATGGCTCTATCAGATAGCGATCAACCTTGCGAAGAATGTCTACCGTGACCGGTCCCGGATCGAAAAGGTTCCGATTGACGATGTGATCATCAGAAGAGATCCGAAGACCCTTGAGACGTTGATCAAGCAGGAAAGCGGGCTCCGGCTCAGGCAGTCGCTGGCCGAACTTCCCAAGAAACAGCGCTTGACCCTCATTCTGAGGGTGCAGGAGGCCAAGAAATTTGAAGAGATAGCCGGCATCATGAAATGCTCGATCGGCACGGCCAAGGCAAATTATCACCATGCCGTACAGAAGCTGAAAAAGATCATGGGAGAGAATCAATAGACGGTTTCCCGGACCCTGGGACAAGAGGGACACGATGTGCAGCAACACTGACATAAAAGAGATGCTTCCGGCTTATCTTGAGCAGAGACTTGAAGAGGAGTGGGCCTTGCGGGTGGAAAAGCATCTTGAAACGTGCGATGATTGCCGTGCAGAAATCAAACTGCTTGGCATGATGATCTCAGAACAGGTGCCCGATCCCGGTGAGGCATTCTGGGCAGCAATGCCGGAGCGAATCTACCGGAACGTCCAAAAAATGGAGGAGAAGAAGCGTCTTCGTCTTATTGATATATCCAGCCTCTGGAACAGGATGCTCCTCCCGCGGTGGGCTTGGAGCGTCACGGCTGCCGCGCTCGTGCTCGTAGTTACTTTGCTTATCGTAAAGCCCCTCCCGAAGGATGTTTCCACAATCACGCCAAATGGGGACGATGCTGCTTACGATGAATCGACCGTCATGGACACTCCCGGACTGACCGAATTCAGCCAGACAGAACTCGATGACGTTTCGCGCTGGGCGGATAATGAGCTTGCCTCCCTGGGAAATGAAATCGTTGATGTTTTCATAAGTGCGCCGGAGAGAGATATCCATGAAGATTTGTCGGACTTAAACCGCCAGGAAATAGAACATCTATCCAGAAGACTTGAAGAATTGGAGCAGGAGGGATGATATGCAAATGATAAGGATATTTATGATAGCTGCAGTTCTGACCCTTGCCGGAACAGTCGTCTTTGCACAGCAAGCGCCGATGGGAGGCTCATACCAGGACGAGATGGGCCTCGACGCTCAGCCGGGGCAATGGAACCCGCCTTCGAAGGAAAAGAGAGAGGAAGTCCGGAAAAGAGTCGAGGCTATCAGGATATACCGGCTCACGGGAGCGCTCAAACTTGATGAGAAGGCCAGCGCACAACTTGCATCACTTCTCGGAGCCATTGACTTGCAGCGCCGGGAACTCATGGATCAGAATATGGATGCCATGAAAGAGCTGCGGTCTTCTCTGAAGTCCCCTCACCCCAGTGAGAGTAAATTGAAGCCCATTCTTGACAGGCTCGAGAAGAACCATCATGAGATGTCGGATCTAAAAGACAAGGAGCTCAAAAGACTCAAAGACATCCTCACGGTCGAGCAGCGGGCTCGGTATATTATATTTCAGCGCGATTTCGCTCGCGAGATTCGCAGCTTGATAACGAGCGCCCGCAGCAATGGACAAGGCATGCGCGGCGGTTCCAGTTCCGGAAAAGCAGTCCCCGGACAGGGCATGAGCGCAGGAAAGCCTTCGGAGAACAGATAGCGAGTAACGACCGCGATCTACAAAAATAACCACAACAGCCGGCAGACTGGCATGCGTGACAACTCATCATCTGCCGTTTTTTTTACTTTTCAAGACAGACACATAGTCATGGGTGCATCAGTTATCAACCAAAGTCCCGGCTGTGAATCCATCCGCTTATCCACATATTGACAAACAACCCCTCAAACACGTATAATCCCTACCACTCTTGCATGAAAGGCGTCATGTGAATGAATAGGATAATCAAAAAATACGCACAATTTCTTGAACGATCCAGTACAGTATTCTCGGAAGCCGCGTCAAAGCACGGCGTCGGGTGCAGGCAGGGATGCCATGAGTGTTGTTCAGTGGGATTCTTTGACATCACGCTCCTCGACGCCATCTATCTTCGTAGTGCCCTGAAACAGGTCCCCCCATCCGTCAGGGAACGAGTGATCGCGCGTGCCAAAGAGCAGCTTGATATCCTGGAGAAGAAAAAAGCCTTTTCCCGCAAGGACCCGCTGCTCAAATCCCTGCCCGCCATCGACGCTATCTCCCGCAGATCGGCAAAGCTATCCTGCCCGGCACTAGAGAACGGCGCATGCATGATTTATGACCACCGGCCGCATATCTGCCGTATCTTCGGCCCCACAATCCGCGGCCCGCGGCGCGCGGTACGGCTTGAAGGATGCGGATATTTTACTCGGGAGATCCCCGAACTCGATTTTCCCATCTTCGAACATTATGACGAGGAAAAGGAACTGCAGAAAGCAATGTTCAGGAAGGCTGGGCGCACGCGGATCCGCGAGGTTGACACCATAATCCCTGCGGCGTTGACTCTGGATTTGAAGAAGTGGCTCTGACAGACCAAGCGCCAATTTCTAAGGACCAGATCGCCAACAAGTTCTACTAACCAAAGTCCAAACCTCAAGCGTCCGGACATTATCATGTTGTCATTTGCCATTATTTGGTTATTGCAATCTGGTCATTAGTTATTACATTTCCTATGGAAATCCTAAGCAAAAAAATCCTCTGGAAGGGAAAGTTCATGAGCGCTGTTGAGATCACCTACCGCGATGCGCGGGGTGCCGTGCGCACCTGGGAAGCGCTCGAACGGGTAAGCATCGGCGGCATCGTGGTGATGGTTGCAATAACACCCACCGGAAGTGTGCTCCTCGAAAAACAGTTCAGGCCGCCCCTCGGGCGGGATGTCATTGAACTCCCCGCTGGGCTTGTCGATCCCGGCGAATCCATGGAAACAGCCGCAAAACGGGAGTTGATCGAGGAGACCGGTTGGTCGGCAAAGAATCTCGACTTCCTCGCGGAAGGCCCCATATCAACCGGCGCATCCACCGAGGTGCTCAGGGCATTCCTCTGCACGGGGCTTGAACACGTGGGCAAGAACGGCGGCGACGACAACGAGATCATCGAAGTGATCGAGGTCCCGCTGAACAAGGCGCTGGATTTCCTCAGGAATGCACAAACGAAAGGGACCCTCGTTGATCTGAAGGTCTATGGTTTGATCGAGCTTGCCAAAAAAGCTCTCAATATGTAAAAAACTCGAATGCTTAAAATCTTTAAAATATACCTGTGCTTTGAGCTTATCTAGGATTTAAAGCAACCAGCGCCCGTCCTGCATCGTACGCCTCTTTGAGCGCCGTAGGATGATTCACGATCGCGCCTTTCTCATCCACCGAATCATAGGATAGCGTCACATGCTCCTGAATGTTCACGGTCCTGAAGAACGACCGTGCCGTTACCTCGGCACACTCAAAACCCTTGTTGTTGATACCAAGTTTCATTCCGCCTACCAGAAGGAGCAGCCCCTTGCGGCCAAACTCGCCGGGAGGAATCGGTTTTTTGTGCACGTACTTTTCCGCCCAGAACGCCTGACACCGGTCGATCATAAGTTTCGTCTGAGCACTTAATCCGAAGAAGAAGATGGGCGATGCGAGGATGATCCGGTCCGCAGCTCTTATGTCCCGGTGGATCGCCTGCGTATCATCGGGAATAACGCAGAGGGCAGTATTATCACATCCCCCGCAATTTTGGCAGGGCCTGATCTTCAGGTCATTGAGATTGTAGACCTTCACCTGAGCGCCCTGCTCTTCTGCCCCTTTGACCGCTTCTTTTAAAAGCATCTGCGTATTGCCGCCCTTCCTCGGGCTTCCGTTGAAGGCAAGTATATTCATAATAATCCCGCTCTCGCATTCCTCTTATTATATTTCTATCCTCAATGTCTATTGTTGTCAAGCAATATCACAAAGCATGGAATGCCTGTTGAAATAGAGGGCTTTTTCTGTTATTCTGAATAAGATTCTTCCTTAAGCCTTTCCATACCGCAGCCAGAAGGAGAAATATGAACACCCTGAGTGAGTTTCTCGTTGAGCCGATGATCGCCTATTTTTCCATGGAGATCGGCGTCAAGAACGATATCCCGACGTACAGTGGCGGCCTCGGCATATTGGCCGGTGATACCATTAAATCCGCGGCAGACCTCAATATTCCACTCGTGGCAGTCACGCTTATCACGCACAAAGGGTACTTTACCCAGGAGATCGACGCCAACGGGTGGCAAAAAGAAAAACCGGTGACCTGGGACCCCGCGCACGACATGATGCTCCTTCCACAGAAGGCAAAAGTCCAGATCGAAGGACGGGATGTTTATATCCAGACATGGCTCTACACGGTCGTGAGCCCCACGGGCGGCAAAGTTCCCATACTCTTCCTTGATACCGACCTCCCCGACAATGATCCTCGGGACCGGGGGATCACGGATTCTCTCTACGGTGGCGACAGCACCTACCGGATAAAACAGGAGATCGTCCTCGGCATGGGCGGCGTACGCATGCTCCATGCATTGGAGTTCCATATCAAGAAATATCACATGAACGAAGGGCATGCAAGCTTTCTTGCGCTCGAGCTGCTTCACCGGTTCAAGCGCGACATCGAAAGCGTGTGGGATGAGAAGTCGGTTTGGGACGTGGCGCGGGTGCGGGATCTCTGCGTGTTCACCACACATACGCCGGTGGAGGCGGGACACGACAAGTTCCCCTATCCACTTGTCAAGCAGGTGCTCGGCGAGATCATCCCGTTCGATGTCCTTAAGGACCTCGCAGGCATGGACAGCCTCAACATGACTCGCCTGGCACTCAATCTGAGCAAATATATCAATGGTGTGGCAAAAAAACACGGAGAAGTGTCCCAGCATATGTTCCCTGGTTACCATATCCATGCCATCACGAACGGCGTTCACACCTTCACCTGGACCTGTGGCGAGATGGCGAAACTGTTTGACAAATATATTCCCGGCTGGGCAAACGAGCCAGAACTTTTTGTCCGCTCCGGCATCATCCCGGAACTGGAGCTGTGGGAAGCGCACCGCGAAGCCAAGCGAAAACTGATGGAGTATGTCGGTCAAGCCACGGGGGAAGTGATGGACCCGAATGACCTCACCATCGGTTTTGCGCGGCGGGCCACCGCGTATAAACGTCCACACCTACTGTTCCACAATATCGACAGGCTACTGCAGATCGTCGGGAAGGGGAAGCTCCAGATCATTTACGCTGGCAAGGCACATCCCCATGACGATAACGGCAAGCGAATCATCCAGGGCATCCACGAATACCGGCAGCGTCTGCGAGGAAAGGTCAAAATCGCCTTTCTCCCGGGCTACGACATGGATATCGCACTCAAGCTCGTATCCGGCGTTGATGTATGGCTCAATACGCCTCTCAGACCGCTTGAGGCATCCGGAACGAGCGGCATGAAGGCAGCACATAATGGGGTGCTGAATTTCAGCGTGCTTGACGGGTGGTGGATCGAAGGACACATCGAGGGTTTCACCGGCTGGGCTATCGGCGCAATGCCGACCGAAACGACACAACCAGGGACTTCGGATGCCGAGGACGCTGCTGACCTCTATGACAAGCTCGAGAACCTGATCGTTCCCGCATACTATGATCCGGACAAGAGCCATTGGAGCCGCATGATGAAGAACGCCATCAGTAAAAATGCCTACTACTTTAACAGCCACCGAATGATGCGGCGGTATGTCACGGAAGCATATATACGATAACATGACCAATAACCAAATTGTACTGTTACATAACCGGACCTTCTTATACTTAGGCCTCGAAGCTTATTAGAAATTTAAGATTTGTGATTCGGAGTTTGACTCTGTATATGGCTATTCAGGAAGAAAAAAAGATCATTATCGAGCGGTGCGTTATAAGACTCGTTAGGAATAATTTGAGCACCTTTCATATGATGGGATCAGCGATCAAATCATTATTCTCAGGAAGCTTTAACAAGCGGCTCGTCTCGAAAGTCTTCGGTTTCGACTCCCGAAGCGAGCTTCCGGTGGACGATCTTGTGGCGGAATCTCTCATCAACGGGCTTGAAGAAGAAGACATCGAAGAAATATTCAAACGCTATGCACAGCGTAAGGGTCTGGATTTCTGAGTGAGGCATTCGAAAGCGGGCATATGAGTCTTTTGATTTTCACATTCGGCCCTCCCGATACCGTATTTGCTAAATTCCTTCAGCTTCCTGCGCCACTCTGAGGCCAACTCCATAAGCTTGAACAGGCTCACCCTGCCATAGTACCCGCTTTTCTTGCATGCCGGACAGCTTCCGCCGTGGAGAACTTCATCGTATTCGACACGCATCATCTCATACAAAAGGTCATAGATGATATGCTGCTCTATGTCTATCCTCAAGCACAAAAAAGTGCATATGTCGTTAAAGATACAGGGAATTTGTGCGATAAGATAGACAAGGACTCTATGCAAAGACTAATGGCAGGCCATCTTTAGCAAAATAATCCATAAAATACAATGAGTTATAAATTCTTGGCAGCAACTGCGTTTCTAAAAATTAGAAAAGCATAAATCAGGATTTTCTGGATGTTCTTATACTGCAATGAACGACAGCATGGTTAGTGAAAGAATACGGAAGATCGAGGTAACATCAATGCTCTGTTCACAAGCTGATATTGCCTGATGCCAGATACATTCTTGTATATGATATGAAAGCATAAACGTGAGTTTATTTTATGACGCGTTTATCCCGAAGGGCCTTTTGACAAAGTTAGGGAGGTTCACGATTCATGAACTGGAGAGCCGGTGAATCACTGCTCATTGTCGATGATGACCCATACGTACTCGAATCCACTTCATCACTGCTGAAGGAATTCGGGTATTTCGTATTTACCTGTCATAACGCATCCGAAGCCATGGAAAAGATCCGGAAGACCACGGTCGATGCCGTTTTGACTGATATCAAAATGCCCGGTGTCACCGGCATTGACCTCCTCCAGCATATCCACACCTATAATCAACAGATTCCCGTGATCCTCATGACGGCATTTGCAGAACTGGATATCGCTGTGGATGCCATCAAGAGAGGCGCATTCGATTTTATAACAAAACCGTACAACCCTGATTACCTCATCCACTCCGTCGAGAAAGCCGTCAAGTATACCAAACTTATCCAGATGGAAAAGAACTACAAGGGGATGCTCGAGGACACAGTCAGAAAGAGGACCAAGGAACTGGCGGATGCTCTTCAAATGGTCAAAAATATCACCAACGAAATCACCACACGCTTGACGGCCGTTGCGGAATACCGGGACACGGACACCGGCGCTCACATCTCCCGGATCGGTCTCTATGCGAACAAGATCGCCGAAGCGCTTGACATGCCCTCCGATTTTTTAGAAACGGTGACCTTCGCGAGCGCAATGCATGACATCGGGAAGATCGGGATACCCGACAATATACTTCTGAAACCCGGCCCGCTCACCAAAAAGGAATTCGAGGTCATGAAGACACACGCGTCTATGGGAGAGAAAATCCTGACCGGGTCGTCCTATCCCGTGATCCAGCTGGCTGCATCCATTGCACTCAATCACCACGAACGGTGGGACGGCAAGGGATATCCGCGGGGGCTCAAAGGAGAAGATATTCCGATCGAGGGCAGGATCGTCATGCTCGCCGACCAGTATGATGCCTTACGCAGCAGGAGACCATACAAACCCGCGTTCGACCATGAAAAGACGTTCAAGATCCTTACAGAAGGTGATGGTAGAACTAGGCCTGAGCACTTCGACCCCAAGGTCCTCATGGCCTTTTCCGAGATTGCACAAGTATTTGACGACATTTTCAATACCCACAAAGATTAGGACAACTCCTCACCACGCCATCACCTATAAACGAGCGATCAGATCCCTATGTTTTTTCCAGATCCTCGACAGTAAACGGTTCAGTAAACGTTTCTTGCTTTTTCCCACCATTTATACTATATTTTTTTATGCACAAAAAAATAAAAACCGTCCTGGAGCTGCATCCCCTCCTCGGCATCCTCCAGGCAATGGGTAAAAAAATCGTTTTCACGAATGGTTGCTTCGACCTCATCCATACCGGCCACACACGCTATCTCGCCAAGGCAAAGTCGTTCGGCGATATCCTGCTAGTCGCGGTGAACAGTGACTCATCTGTGCGCATGATCAAGGGGGAGAAACGACCAATCAACGCGCAAGCGGAACGCGCAGAGAATCTGGCTGCGCTCGAGTCTGTGGATTTTGTCACGATATTTGATGAGCCGGACCCCCACAAGATCATTTCGGAACTTCAGCCCGACGTGCTGGTAAAAGGGGGGGATTGGCCTGTCGAAAAAATAATCGGGCGTGATGTTGTCGAAGCAAAGGGCGGCAACGTGATCAGTGTCGGATATATAGAAGGTGCCTCAACAACGGCGATTATAGAAAATATCGTAAGAAAATATTGTTGAGTTCGGAAAGCTGAATTTCTCTCGATGCCCATTGGGGATGTTTCACGTTCACATCCGGTCGTTTGTCACTTCCTTGGCCTCTTCCCTCGCTTCGTTTCTTCTATTTCATGGAGCTCGTCATCAGCGAACCCGAAGTAATGCCCGATCTCATGCATCACCGTATCCATCACGATCTCCTCGATTTCGGGGGAAGAGGCCGCTGCCGCCTCGATCGGCTGCTGATAGATCACGATGCGGTCGGGAAGCACGTTTCCGTAATTCCACTCACGTTGGGTGAGAGGCACTCCCTGGTACAGGCCGAAGAGCGTGCCGGATTCTATTCCCATATCCTGCAGAAGGGCGGGCGAGGGGCGGTCTTCTATCTCGATAGCGATATTGTGCAGTTTCTGTTTGAACCTGCGCGGCAAGTGGCGGAGGGAATTTTGCACCAATTTTTCAAAGGCGGGTCTGTCCATTGAACAATGCAGGAGCAGGAACCATAATCTAAAGAACCTGGACCGCCAAGGCGCGAGGGACGCTGCGAATTCGGACGGAGAATACTATGAGTACGGCTGTCTGCGCTCGTTGCGATCGTGCGGCATAATTTCTTTTCTATTTTGGATTAAGGTTGGTGTTTTCGTCACTACTCCCTGCTATTTTTTATCTCCCGGATATTATTTCCCAACACTGTAAAAAACTTCTTTGCCCCGGTACACGGCCGCGTCACTCAACTCTTCCTCGATCCGGATGAGCCGGTTGTATTTGGCTATACGGTCGGTGCGCGAGAGCGAACCGGTCTTGATTTGTCCCGTATTCGTGGCAACGGCAAGGTCGGCGATGGTGGTGTCCTCGCTCTCGCCCGACCGGTGGGACACGACCGCGGTGTACTGCGCGCGCTTCGCCATCTCGATTGCGTCAAGGGTTTCGGTAAGCGTGCCTATCTGGTTCAGCTTGATGAGAATAGAGTTCCCGATGCCTTCAGCGATGCCTTTACGGAATATGGATGTATTCGTCACGAATATGTCATCACCCACGAGCTGAACTTTTTTGCCGATACGCTCAGTGAGAAGCTTCCACCCCCTCCAGTCTTTTTCGGACATGCCGTCCTCGATAGTGATGATAGGGTACCGCTTGATCCACTCTTCGTAGAAAGAGACCATTTCTTCCGAGGACTTCTTCTTGCCCTCGCCTTTGAGATCGTAGACACCGTTCTCGTAAAACTCGCTCGCAGCGGCATCAAGGCCGATGAATACTTCCTGCCCGGGCTTGTATCCCGCCTTTTCGACGGCCTCAAGAATGACCTGCACTGCTTCTTCATTGGATTTGAGGTTCGGGGCAAACCCGCCTTCGTCTCCTACCGCAGTATTGTAACCCTTCTTCTTGAGCACCGATTTAAGGTTGTGAAAAACCTCAGCCCCGATGCGGATGGCATCAGAACAAGAGGAAGCGCCTGCGGGGATGATCATGAACTCCTGAATGTCGACGTTGTTGTCTGCGTGCGCCCCGCCGTTCAGCACGTTCATCATGGGTACGGGAAGCTCCTTGGCGTTCGGCCCACCAAGGTAGTGGTAGAACGGCAAACCTGCTTCCTCGGCCGCAGACTTGGCTACGGCAAGTGAAACGGCAAGGATCGCATTCGCGCCAAGCTTGCTCTTGTTCTCCGTCCCGTCCATCTCGATCATGGTGCGGTCGATGACGGCCTGCTCGGTCGCATCCATGCCCATGAGCGCGGGGCCGATCACTTCGATAACGTTGTTCACTGCCTTCTGCACGCCTTTCCCAAGGTAGCGCGTACCGCCGTCACGAAGTTCTATCGCCTCGCGCTCACCTGTTGAAGCGCCGCTCGGCACAATGGCGCGGCCCATGGCCCCGCTTTCCAGGATAACGTCCGCCTCGACCGTCGGATTCCCTCGTGAATCAAGCACTTCCCGTGCAAAAATGTCTACGATCTCGCTCATGAATACCCCCTGTGGATTTCGGATTGCTGATTGCGGATTCTCAGCTTGCTTTTTTATCAATCTGCATTCTGAATTCCACAATCCCCACTAGATTCTATAGTCCTAGGATGAACTTCCTGCCGGCTTCGGTGAGGTCCTTGATTTTCTCCTCGGACCCTGCTTCGACATAGACCCTCACTACCGGCTCCGTACCCGAGGCGCGCATGAGCACCCAGCTGTCATCTTCGAGCATATACTTGGTCCCGTCGGCCGTCGTCTTCTTGCCTTTTACCCGAAGGCCTCCTAATTCGTTCAAGGGTTGGCTAAGCCGCTCCCCCACCGACTTGCGGTTCGCTTCCGTGAGGTGGATGTTGAGCCGGTCGTTCAAGATGGTCCCAACCTCCTTATACAAGCGCTTGAGCACGTCCTTAAGAGTTTTTCTCTCGCTCGAAACCATCTCTGCAACGAGCAGGCAGGCAAGAATGCCATCTTTTTCCGGCACATGATCCTTAATGGTCATGCCGGCGCTTTCCTCGCCACCGAAGATGATTTTGCCCTGCACAAGCAGGTCTCCGATGAACTTGAATCCCACGCCCGTCTCATACACCTCGATTCCATGCTTTTTCGCGACCGCATCGATCAGGTGCGATGTGGCGATGGAGCGTGCAGCACCGCCTTTCCATCCCCGGGTACGGCAGAGGTAATCCAGGACAAGCGCAAGGACCTGGTTGGGATTGATATATGTTCCGTCTGAGTCCATGACGCCGAAACGGTCGGCATCACCGTCTACCCCAAGGCCGATGTCGAATCGTCCTTTTTTCATAATGGTCGACAGGTCCGCTAGGTTCTCTTCCGATGGTTCGGGAGAGCGTCCGCCGAATAAAGGGTCGCGATGACCGTGTACCACCGTGATGACACATCCTGCGTCCCTCAGCACGCTGTCCAGATAATCTCTGCCCGTACCGTAGAGCAGGTCGACGGCGATTTTCAGTTTTGCCCTCTTAATTGGCTCGAAATCGATCTTTTTCCTCAGGTCGTCGAGATAGGCTTTGCGAAGATCAGCATCTTCTACCAAGCCTTTCTGCTTCGCCTCTACAAGCGGCATGGTAGAGATCGTATTTTTTTCGATAAGGGCGTTGGCCCGTGCTTCTATATCTTTGGTAGTTTCAGGCAAGGCCGGCCCACCCCAGGCGGGAGAAAACTTGAGACCATTGTACTCGGGCGGGTTGTGGCTTGCCGTGAAGTTGATGCCTCCCGCAGCTTTTCTCCGGATGATGTCGAAAGCGACGGCAGGTGTGGGGACATCCCTGTTTGAGAGAAAGGAGCGCATGCCGTTCGCTGCGAGGACCTTCACCGCTTCGGCGGCGAACCGCTCGGACAGGAAGCGCGTGTCGTACCCAACAACGACGCCTTTCTCCTTCAAACCCTGCGCTGTAATGTGATCGGCGATGGCCTGGGTGACCACCCTCACGCTGCTGAAGGTAAAATCGTCAGCGATCACCCCGCGCCATCCGGAGGTTCCAAATTTTATTTTTCCATTAGCCATAGGTTTTCAAAAAATAGCATAAATAGTATCCCTTTGCAACTTAAAACACCACGAATCAAATCTGGACTGGATCGCTCCAAAGATACGATAAAACTCGCTCTTATTCCCGTCAATCCTGTTATCCTGGTGAAAGGGATTATATCCTTACGATCTCAGCCTTCAACTCATCCCCGACATCCAGTACAGCAACTGAATTATATGGCGCGTATCGTTTATCCGTGGGGCTGCCGGGATTGAGAAAGTAAACGCCATCGATTTTCCCCCAGAAAGGAGTATGGGAGTGACCGAAGACAATGAGGTCGACGTTGTCGAACTCTTTTCTGATCATCTCCTTCTGAATATCAATCTTGTATTTGCCATGGATCAGTCCTACAGAGAACCGGCCGATGCTAAGGATCTTCTTTATCGGAAGTTTCATGTGGACCTCGGTATCGTCCATGTTGCCGGCAACAGCCTCGACGGGCGCAATGGTCCTGAGCTCATCAAGCACCGAAAGCTCGACAATATCACCGGCGTGGAGGATAAGGTCCACACCCTTGAAGATCGTGAATACAGCCGGAGGAAGCGACGGCATGATGGCAGGGACGTGGGTATCGGAAAGGACACCTATTTTCATTGCTGAACCTTAAAAAGTGAGGCATTGAGCTTCGCAGCCAGCCGTGCGTTGAATTGCACACGCATCAGGAATCCATTTTTCTACGCTCATCGGCGTCCAATAAATTTTGCTTGTAAATTCTCAACGATATCGGCAAGCGGAACAGCAACCTGCTCTTTAGTTTTCATATCGCGGAGAACAGCCGTCTGTGATCGCAGTTCCTGCTCGCCAACAATGAGGGTATGACCTGCGCCGGATTTGTCCGCCTTCTTCATCTGACTCTTGAGACTCGCGCCCGTGTAGTCCGTCTCCACCTGAATGCCCGAGGCTCTGAGGTTATGGATCACGGGAAGAACAAAGGCAACCGCTTCATCGCCGAGCGCTGAAATGAAGAGTTGCGGCCGCGGAGGCCGTAGGTCGGCCAAGTCCATGAGCGATACTACCCGTTCAACGCCAAGTGCAAAACCAATCCCCGCCGTTGCTGGACCTCCGATCTCCTGCACCAGTCCGTCGTATCTGCCACCAGCCGCAACCGTGTTCTGGGCACCCATATGCCCCATAACCAGTTCGAAGGTGGTGCGGGTATAGTAATCGAGTCCCCGAACCAGCCTCGGGTTGACCTCAAAAGGAACGCCGAGTCTCCTCAGTCCTTCCTCGACGGTCTTGAAATGGACTCGGCACGCATCGCAGAGAAAATCCAGCATCACCGGCGAGTCACCGAACTTGTCAGCATCCACCTTGCAGTCCAGGATCCGGAGCGGATTGGTCTCGTACCGGCGCTGACAGTCCGTGCAGAGTGTTGGAAGCTTTGCCTTCAGGTACTGTTTGAGCGCGTCGCGGTATATCCCCCTGCATGCGCCGTCCCCCAGAGAGTTTATCTGCAGACTCAGTTCCGAGATGCCAAGCCTCGTGAACATGGCATGGAGCATGACCAAGATCTCGACATCCACATGGGGGTGGTCCATGCCCAGCGCCTCTACCCCGATCTGATAGAACTGGCGGTACCGCCCCTTCTGCGGCCGCTCATGACGGAACATAGGGCCCATGTAGTAGAGCTTTGTGAGCTGACTATCGGCGTACATCTTGTGCTCGACAAAGGCGCGCACCACGCCGGCCGTGCCTTCAGGTCGCAGTGTGATCTTTCTGCCGTCGCGGTCCTCAAAGGTGTACATCTCCTTCTCCACGATGTCCGTCGAGGCACCGATGCTCCTCGCGAACAGTTCGGTATATTCGAAAATGGGGACCCGGATCTCGGAGAATCCATAATCCTCGAACAGTCTCCGCGCCGTAGTCTCAAGATGGTGCCATGCGGTAATATCCGCGGGCAAAACGTCTTTTACACCCTTGATTGCCTGAATGCTCATCGATGCTCCCTTAACGTGCTTCCCTGGTTATAATTTTTTGATTTTCGAATCACAGTGGACTACGGCTTCCGGATCAGCTTCCACGGATGCTTCTTGACATCGTCCGTCAGTTCCTTCAGGTTAGTGGTAATCTCTTTTACGTTCTCCATGGTTACGTCGACGTTTTTCCTGTTCTCAGCTAACATCTTGTCGGTCTTGTCTGTGATCTCCTTGAGGTTCGCCACGCTGTCGTCAAGCTTTCTGAGAAGTCCCGGCAGGTCCTTGAGACTCTGCGCCACTTCTTCCTTGCCGGATGTCATCACTTTGAGGTTCTCGGTGACTTCCTGGACATTCAGGGCCGCGCCCTTGATATTTTCCGAGACCTCCTGGGCGTTCATGACCGTGCCCTTGATGGATTTGGACAGAGCGGGATCGCCCAATAGTCGGTCGAGGTTCCCGGCAATGTGCTTCATCTTGCCCGCGATCTCGAGCCCCATTTTGGTGAGGTCTTCCATTTTCAGGGGTTCCTCGCCGTTAAGCACGGCACCCGGCTTCAGTGGTTTCGCGTTCGGAGAGCCTCCCTCCAGCGAGACATATTTTTTGCCCACAAGCCCGGTGGTCTTGATTGAGACCTTGACATCCTCCTTGATCACCGTATCTTCGTATACGCTAAGTGTAAGCTCCACCTTGCCACCGAGTTCGGGGATCACCCGCATGTCGCTCACTCTCCCGATACGGATGCCGGAATAACGGACATTCGCGTTCTTCTCGATACCCTCGCTCACCGAGAAAAGGACCTTAAACTCATTTGTTTTTTTAAAGATACCCCGAAGATCGCTTACGGCAAAAAGCAAGACAACCAGTATAGAGAACGATAGCAGAATAAAAATCCCGGCTCGTATTTCATTTTTTCGGTATTCCATGCTCACCCCTTAGCGACCCAAACCCACATTCTCACCGTGGTTACAGATATCAGCATCCTGTGTATTCCTATCCAACGAGCAGATCTTCACGGTAATCCTTGCTCGATGCCCGGAACGAGATGGGGCCGTCCGGGCTGCCCGTGATGAACTGCTGAACCAGGGGGTCGGTGCTTTGTCGAATCTCCTGGGGAGTACCTTCCGCCAAGACCTTGCCCATGTAGAGGATCACGATTTTGTCGGCGGTCTTCAGGGCCTCTTCCACCGCATGGGTCACGACGATACAGGTTATGCCCATAAGACGGTTCAAATCGGATATCAGTTTGGTGATCACGGACGCTACGATGGGGTCGAGGCCGGAGGTCGGCTCGTCGAAAAAGATAATTGCGGGGTCCAGCGCAAGCGCGCGGGCCAGGGCAACTCGTTTCTGCATCCCGCCCGACAATTGGGCGGGAAAGAGATCCTCGAAGTCCCGGAGGCCGACCATCTCGAGCTTCATCTTGACCATGATCTTGATGATGTTCTCGTCGAGGGCAGTGTGCTCCCTCATGGGGAGCGCGATATTCTCTGCGACCGTGAGGTAGCTGAGGAGCGCTCCCTGCTGGAACAGCATGCCGATCTTTTTGCGGTACGGGTCAAGCTCCCGTCCCGTCAGCTTCGCGACGTCCGCATCCCCGAACAATACTTCTCCCGCGTCGGGTTTGATGGCGCCGATCATGGTCTTCAGCAACGTGCTCTTCCCGCTGCCGCTTGTGCCGAGAATATAAGTGATCTTCTTATCTTCGGCAGTAAACGACACCCCGTTCAGGATCAAGCGTGTGCCGTATCGTTTCACGATATTTCTGATTGTGAACATGTTCATTTATCCATAGAACGCCGTCGTCAGGACCGCATCCATCACAATAATCGTCAGCATCGACCATACGATGGTTACCATGGTCGCCTTCCCCACCTCCTCGGCGCTGCCCTCCACAAGCAGTCCCCGGTAGCAGCCAATGATCACGATAACGATGGCGTAAACGAAGGACTTTACGATGCCAGATAGTACGTCGGTCATAGTGAGGACGTCGAGGACCTCCCGGACGTACACATTGGGCCCAATGCCAAGACGGCCGCTACAGTACAAGAGACTGCAGATGACTGCCGTAAAGCTGGCAAAGATCGTGAGGGCGGGAAGCGCGATGATCATGCCTACGAACCTCTGTACCACGAGGTATCGCACAGGGTCAATTGCCATGGTCTCCAGGGCAAGGATCTCCTCGGATACCTTCATGGTTCCGAGCCTGGCAGTAAAGGCCGCGCCCATCCTTCCGGCTACAATGATCCCTGTCAGCAGCGGGGCCGAAAACCGGAAAATGGCGATCACGACAACTCCGGGGATATAGTTCAGCAGGCCCAATTCATCCAGGTTGAACGCGATCAACACGGTCAGGATAACGCCGATAAGAGACGAAACCATGAGCACGAGCAGAAGCGAACTGGAACCTATCCCGTCGACATACTGGAGGAGCCGAGCCTGTTTCAGTTTCTTCCGGTCTTTGAACAAAAGGGCGGTCTGGATGAGCGTTTCCCCGAGCAGGTGATACATGCTCGAGAGGTCCTGCAGGAAGGTGATGAATATCCTGCCAATATAACCAAAAAGGTTCATCACGCTGACCCCGGTAATGAATGAAAAAGCGAGCGATATATGACCTTCCCGGCTCTCCTCAACGCTATAGGCCTGCCATTGCCGCGTTGACGCTCGGAAAGATCTCGAACACGCTGGAAAGGCGTGCAAGCTCGAACACATCACGCACCGAAGGGCTGAGTTCCACGAGCCTGAGCCTCATGCCCTGCTTCATGCAGTTCTGCATGGCCTCGACCAGCGTCGCAATACCAGAGCTATCCATATACCGGACACCGGACAGATTGACCAGGAGCGCTTTGGCGCCTCCCTGCTTGAACACCTCGCCAAGGTTGTTCCGTACGTCCGGCGATGTGTTCATGTCGACGTCACCCTTAAGCAACATCATGAATCCCACACCGATCTTCTCCGTGGTGATCTCTACCTTCATACTTTCGCCTTTTGCTTCTTCTTTTCTAGGGTCAAGAGCGTTCCCTGTTCACGGTTCGTATCATAGGTCACGGTATCGAACGCCAGTCCCATAAGATGGGTCCCCAGCCCGCCCGGCCGGATGTCCTCAAGTTTCCGTGGCACAATCGTCGCCGTATCAACCTTTCTGCCGTAGTCCCTGAGCTGAACGATGAACCGATCCGTATCATCCAAGACGGTCACCCTGATCGTCTTCGTGTGATCTCCCTCGTAGGCGTGCTTGATAATATTCGAGCATGCCTCGTCCACCGCGAGGACGATCTCCCGGGCCTCTTTTTTCGAAAAGCCTGCTTCGATCACGAGGGGATACAGGGCGCTCCTGACGACATAGAGGTATTTGGGGTGGCTCGCGACGGTCAGGGTAACTAACTCGATCATTTCAGCGCTCCGAAGCATACCAGCGTCATGTCGTCGTGCTGGGGGCTGAGTCCGGTGAACCGGTTCACGTCCTCAATAATAGCGGTCTTGAGCGCGTCGGGATCCGCCGGGCTTTTCTTCAACAGGTTTTCGAACCGCGCATACCCATACAGCTCTTCCTTCGCGTTCATGGCCTCAACGATGCCGTCGGTGTACAGGATCACCGTGTCTCCCCCTTCAAGCCTTGCCGTCTCCTGGCGGAACATCATGCCGGGAAGCATACCCAGCGGAGCTCCGCCTGCTTTCGCAATCGTCATCAGGGACCCGTCCGCCTTCTTGATGATCGGTGGCAGATGTCCGGCATTGGAAATGACCATTTTGCCGCTCCGGGAGTCGAGTTCGATATAGAGCAGCGTAGCGAACATTCCACGCCTGCTTCGCTCGGCGAGAAGGTCATTCAGCTTCGTCAAGGCCGCTACCGGCGACTGTTCGGTAAAGGCAAGCGTCCGCATATCGCTGCCCATCTTGGCCATGTAGAGCGCAGCGGACACGCCCTTGCCCGATACGTCACCAATCACAATGCCGGTGAGATTCTTGTCAAGATGAATGAAGTCGTAGAAGTCACCGCCGACCTCAAGGGCGGGTGTGTAGTGGGCGCTGAAGCGGTAGTATTGCACCTCAGGCGCTTTTTGCGGGAGGAAACTCTCCTGTACCGAGCGGGCGAACTCCATGTCCCTTACGAGCCGCTGTTTTTCCATCAGGCTCCTGTGCATCTTAGCGTTTTCAATGGCGATGGCGACCATGCTGCAGAGCGCGATGAACAGTTCGAGATCATCGGTATCGAACGGCTTGCCGTCAAGCCTGTTGATAACCTGTGCCACGCCAGTAATTCGCTCTCTCACTTTAAGCGGAACGGTAATCATCGACTTTGTACGGTAACCCGTGGCCTCGTCATGGCCGCGGTAAAACTTGGGATGGGTGTACGCGTCCTCTAGCAAGAGCGGTTTCCCCTCCTGAGCCACGGTACCGGCGATCCCTTGTCCCATCTTCAGCCTGAATTCCTGCTTGAGTTTTTCGCCAACCGACCCGAGCGCAACCTC
The DNA here is from genome assembly GCA_035498715.1 of Nitrospirota bacterium. GTDB lineage: Bacteria > Nitrospirota > UBA9217 > UBA9217 > UBA9217 > DASPSR01. Next base: position 12,558 of record DATJZV010000130.1, on the reverse strand, counting down.
GTACACGAGTTCATTCGTTTTTTCATCGATCAGCATAAGGCTCGAGGCATCGGCGTTCATAACCTGTTTGGATATGGTCATGACGTTCTCAAGGATCTGGTCCAAGTTCAGCGACGAACTGATAAGCCCGTTCACCTCGATGAGCGTGGAGAGGCGTTTGATCTTGTGCTCAAGACGCGAAAAATCTGAAGGCTTTGCCATAGAATAAAAATAGCACATCCCACCGATAATGGTCAATCGGAAAGTACGGGATCAGATGACAGGATACAGATATGCAGAGGACAAACAGAGCTACTTCATTCCCGTTGCTGTCGTCTGATATCAGCTCACCGTTCTCTGTCCCCTGAGTTCTCTGACCCTCTCGACGACCGGCGGGTGGGAATAGTAGAACTTTGCGTACAAAGGATGGGGATGTAGGTTTGACAGGTTCTCCCGTGAGAGCTTAATAAGGGCATTAGCCAACGCCTCAGAATTTCCGGTCAGGACGGATGCAAACCGGTCAGCTTCGTGTTCATCCTTTCTGGACAGGAAACTGAAAACAGGCGTAAGGGGAAACATTGCCAGAGAACCGAGAAAGCCGACAACAATCACCTTTGCGTAGAATGAAAGAGGGCCAGAGCCGATGATGCCCGGGAGGCCGACCCATTGGAGCAGGTGGTATGCGATGAACAAACCCGCGAACGCTACCATCTCCGTGAGGATAATGCGCTTCAACACATGTCTTTTTTTCCAGTGACCAACCTCATGGGCAAGGACAGCGAGGATTTCGTCCTGCGTCATTTGCTCGATCAATGTATCGAAGAGCACGATTCGTTTCACCCTGCCAATACCGGTGAAATAGGCGTTTGAATGACGGCTCCGGCGGGAAGCGTCCACCTGGTACACGCGACTTACCCGGATGCCTGCCCGTTCCAAGAGTAATTTGATTTTTTCCTCCAGTCCTTCGGCCTTGACGGGCGCAAACTTGAAGAAGAGCGGCTCGATCACATAGGGAGCAACGTACATCATGAAAATACCGAATATCAGGAAAAACGCCCATACCCAAAGCCACCACCAGAGCGGGCTCGACCGTACGATCGAGAGGGCACAGACAATGACTATGGTTCCCAGGATCAATGATATCGCGATGGATTTTATGAAATCGCTGAACCAGAGCCGCAGTGGCATGGTATTAAACCCGTACCGGCTCTCGACCTTGAAATTTCTGTAAAGGCTGAACGGAATGCCTAGCAGCGTTTCAATAAAAAGGATAACGAGAAAGAAAAGCACCCCTCCTCCAATAAACGAACCGGTCATGGAAGTGATCCAGTTATCATAAGCACCGAGGAGACCCCCGAAAACCAGGAGGAGAATGAGAACATTTCCCATAGCTGATTCCAGTATACCCACACGGCTGTTCTCCAATGTATACTGGGATATCCTCTCAAGAAGGCTGGGATCGACGATGCCCTCAAATTCTGCTGGCACCAATTTGGCGTGTTGTTTCAAATAGACGAGGTTCAGGAACTTGAGCCAGTATCCGATTGTAAGAACAACAAGGTAAGCGACAAACAGCAGAGCAGTCATATATGAATCATATAGATATTCTTTGAGAGAATCAAGATGAAAGTCGGCTTGCGGCAGGTGAGGATGTTCTTAATAGACGAGATGGATTTTTTATCTTCGCTTTTGTCTATTAAAGACAATTCTGATCTTCTACAAGGATAAACGGTGCTTGACCTTGTTGAGAAGCTTTCTCAATTACAGTGACGGTCTCATTGATCCCTTAGTTGTGGGCAAGAGAACGATGAGATTAAAAAACAAGGCGCCCCGAAAATTCTGCCGGTTATGAGCTACTCGCAGAGGGGGTATCGGGACGCCTTAATGGCTGCGCTGTTATGATGATTTTGAACCTTGACCGGAAGCTTTTGCATCAGCTCGCTAACATCGGAGACAACCTGTTGCTGGATTCTTCAGCGGCATAAAACAGGTCATTAAGGGGGGGGTTGGCCGCTTTGAATCTTCTCCGCATCGAGAGCTTGTTAACAGCGCAGTCTCAATATTTAAGATATCAGCAGACTGAAAAAAGTCAATAGATAAAAAGTTGTATTTTGTGGAGTTGCACTATATTTAGGAATGTGACAAGAGAGCAATTGCCTTGGTTCTGCTCTTTACCTTGAGCTTTCTATATACCCGGTAGAGATGAGTCTTAACAGTCCTTTCACTGATTTTGCTTTTGTCGGCAATCTCTCTGTTTGTGGCCCCCTGAAGCACCAGCGTGAGCATCTCCATCTCCCTGTTGGTCAGCGGGGGAAGACCCGGGATATGAGACTGAAGCGTTTCTGGCAGAAGCATGGGATTGGCGATGGCCTTTTCGAGAATCCTGCGTTCAGCCCATATGCCGCCCTCATGAACAGATTGAATCGCCTTCGCAATGATCGCGGGCACATCAGTAATCTTGATATAGCCCCTTATTCCCGCCTTAATATCAGCAATCGCGTTTTCATCAGGTGGAGTGCTATTCAGCACATGAACAATTCTGGTCCTCGGAGACTTTTGCTGCACAGAATGTATAAATCGCGACAGCGTCCGCTGTTTCAGCACTTGGGGATTCAAAAGCATGATATCGGGTTCATGAGTAAGGAGTTTTATTGCTGTCTCGCGTGTAGAAACAACAGATACTATTTCAATGTTTTCGTGGTTCTTTATTGCCGATGATAAGGTTTCTATCTGACCGGAATCATTGTCTACTATTATTACTCGGATATTAGTACTAGTCATTTGCACCTCCCGGCGATAATTTAACCTTTATGATATTTTAGAATTATATACTAAGGTTGTCAAGGGACAAAACAAATAAATTTGGGTGCAGGCAGAGCATGCTGCAATCAGGATCTTACAACGAAACAATATAAGTATTTGAAATATTGTAACATTATAATATCAACCCAATTCAAAGATGTTTATCCCAAAATTTGTAAGTATTTCACCAAGCACCGACAGCGGTAACCCTACGACGTTGAAATAACACCCTTCAATTTTCTGGACGAGGAGAGATCCTCTCTCCTGTATTCCATAAGCTCCCGCTTTATCAAGCGGTTCACCCGTAGCCACGTAGGATGCAATTTCTTCGGGAGTGAGGTTGCGGAACCATACTTTCGTATTTACGAGGCGGGTCAGTGTTTTTCCCGTTGCGGCGTTCATGACAGCCAGCCCTGTGATTACTGTGTGCATTGTGCCTGAAAGCATGCCGAGCATACGTTCAGCGTCCTTGCTATCCACCGGCTTCCCGAGGACCATGGTGCCGAGGAGGACAATCGTATCAGCAGCGATAATAATCCCTGTACCAGCCCTCTCTGCAGCTACACGTGCCTTGCTCAGTGCAACGCGAATGGCATATTCTTCAGATCCCTCACCAGGAAGAATACGTTCATCTACATCAGCGGGATCCGAAGTAAACGTGACGCCGATCTGCCTCAGCAATTCCTTGCGCCTGGGAGAATTCGATGCCAATATGATTGATTTATCCATAAGCGGGTTCCTATACGCTATACGGTAACTTCACGCCTTAATTATCGTATACGTTCGTATTAACGTTCATTCTGCCACGTAATGCTTTATGTAGGCGTTTCTTTTATAAAGGCCAGTTGGACGCACTGGAGCTAGGTTTATAGTAGCATAAAGGAAATAGGAGAGCAATTCAGGACAGAAAAAAGAGGTTCAGCCGGAGAAGGAACTCATGACCTCTCCGCATTATCTCCTTATCAAGGCGTTCCTTTTCCCACGGATATGCCTGCCGTAAAAAAGACGCCTTTTGTCGGTTACCTCATATAGCAGGATATCACACGAAGGTTTTGATAGAGGGTTTATGAAAAGATATTATACATGGGGAAGTGTAACGCAGGCAGAGAGTAAGGGCTGGAGCCTTTTGCGTTCCACGCAAAATAGTTTCATAATGACCTGCCGCCAAATTCCTGCGCCCTCAAGGCGTAACGACGACCCTGCCGGTGGTGTTCACAACAATCTGAAAATGTTGAGTGCCTACAGTGTCTTGAACATTTATCGTACCGCCACTTGAAGTCCCGTTGGGATTATACTGCACTACATACGGCGTAGTGGTGGCGCCAGTGTTTAAACTCACCTCTGGTGCGATAGAGGTCCACATCGTGTAATCTGCCAATCTATATTGCTTATTGGCTGAATCAATTATGACCTGATGAGGCTGATTATCGGTTATTGCCCTGCTCCTGGCCTCCCTGAGGGCGGCGACAACCCCCCTCGCGGTCGTTCTGTATCCAAGATTTTTTTGCCACGATAAAAAAGGCGGTAGAGCTATAGCACATACGATCCCCATAATAGTCATCACCATGACAAGTTCTATGAGAGTAAAACCCTTTGGTGAACGAACAACGTTATATGGCATCCATCTAGTATAGTTCATTGTATTTACCTCTCCGGTATCGTTATGGCCAATGTATATTTTTGAGACATTCTGGCTCCTTCTGGATCCTGCGCAACAATTTCTATCGTGTGATTTCCCGCCTGGTCTCCGCCAATTTTCCATTGAATCTTGCCCGTGTTACTGTCTATGGTCATCCCCGCCGGCGGAGAGACAAGTGAATATATTATAGGATCGCCGTCGGGATCTTCCGCCGTGGCCTGGTAGACATAGGTATCTCCACTGAAGTCCTTGGCTGGAGTAGTGACAAACGATGGAGCGGCATTGGGGATGATGATTTCCTTAGAATTGAAAACTTCTCCCGGCCCGCTGCTATCGTAGGGCGTTACCGTAAGAGATATCCTGTCGCCCCGTTTAAATTGATTGCCAGTTAGCACGGGCTTATCCTCCGGCACATCATTTCCATTTATTCTCCATCTATAGCTGAACCTCATGTTATCTCCGTCGGCATCAACGGCCTGTGGAAGTGCTGTGATATCCACTCCTCTCCGGAGCTGTTCAGGACTTAGCATCACGGATGTCACAACGGGAGGGCTGTTATTTATTATTGTGGAAGCAGTTGCCTCTTGGCCGTCGGCGATCACCGTGACGGAAACCGTGTCTCCTCGCGAAAACCATTTTCTTGATAGTAGAGGTGCTGTCTCTTCCTCCATAATCCTGCCGTTCCGTGCCCAACGATAGCTCACGTTCCCACCTACGGCATGGAGCACCTGGAGGTCAGACGTAACTGTTGGAGCCTCCGGCAGTATACGGACCGTGAATTTGCCGCTCGACTGTTGCGTGCTCTTCAGGGAATCTCCAGGGGCGGCCGCGCTTTTTTCTCTGCTGCAGGCAGAGACGATCATTACGCAGCAGAGGACCGCCACGAGCCATAACATTGTTATCCTATCAAGGCACCACAAGACTCCGCGTGAATACGTTCCCCCGCTCCGAGAGCGGGGGAGTCCGTTAGTACCTGCGCATATGTTTTTTAACCGTCCCATGCAGTCCATTGATCACTCTCTAAGGGTCTACCTCTGTCTCCAATACTCTTGCACGATAGCGCCGCCTTTTTTGGGCTTTTGCTTCGGCATGGCACCGCCGCTCCCGACAAAGAGCGCGGTCTCTCCGCTTGCAGATACGACGAGAACGACGCCTGACGGAATGCTGTTCCCTATCGTCTGCTGTCTGTCGCTCCGCTGGAGCACCTGCCCCGTCATTGCAGTTGCTCTTGCGTTCCCGGTAGTTGCATTATGTAATGTGGCATATTGGCTATCGTTAGTTGTATCATAATTGAGAACCGCTTCTCCGGTCTTGTAATCCACGGCATACATCCTCCCGGTGCCGAGATTTCCGGGCTGGCACGGGTCGGTGACCACCGATGCTCCGGGGGAAAAGGTGGTAAAATAGATCACTCCGTTCAAAACAACAGGCGGAGCAAGCACTTTTTCTCCGGAGTTCTGATTGAACTGGATATACCACCCGTAATTGGTCGTAGCAGTCAGTTTTGACAGGATATCAGCCACGGACCCGGTCCCGCTCTGGATTGTCGTTGTCTGCAGCTGGTCCAGGGTCATGTCCATCAGATTGCCTTCTCTGATATTATTGGACGTTGTCTGCTGTCTGTCAATGACCGAGTAGAGCCTGTCCACGTTCGCTGTGTTAAGAGGATGCTCACGGTCCCCGGTGCCAAAGTAGACGGTCACTTGAGGAACGATCTGGTTGCTTACCATGACCTGCTCAATGATCGCGGACGGTTTATAGAATATCTTTCGTCCGTTCGTGGTATCTGCGCCCGGGTTTGCGCTGAATATCCTGTTTATGGTCCAAGACGCGGTTGACGTAGAGCTCATATCGACACGCCACATGTTCCCGCCTGTATCTCCCACATAGAGCCTGTCCAGGTATCCATCAAAGTTTGTATCCAGCGCCAGCGTTTCGCTCGGGATCGAGAACGTCATGTTGGCACCATAGGCGTAACCCCACACCTTCCACCCGCTGTTTACAAAAGAAGGGGCACCGGTGGAATCAAGCGTAGCTATTTCAACAACATAGATCGCCGCGCCCCTTGGGGTGTTCGCCGCGGCTGAACCGGCACTGGTGACAGCGCCTCCCCCTGAATCGGTCAAGGTCACCGTACCGGTCCCGGTGTATGTCTGGGTATTCCCGTATCTGCTGTCCTCGTTCAGGTTATCGTAGCCGCCCCCGATCAAAGCAACGATCTTGTCAGAGCTGCCCACCTTGATCTTGCCGATCTTCGGCTCGCTCCAAGACTCGCCGAGATACTGGTAGTCTGTACTGGTCCCTGAGGGGCTCACTGCATTGCTTAACGTCCAAAGATATTGCGGGTTAGCCGGATCGGACACATCAAGCGCATAATACATGCCCGTGGTAGGAACGATGTTCGACCCCCCTCCCCTCCTTAAGCCCACGACAAGAATGACCTTATCGTTGTTGCTTGCATCGGTCTCGATGGTCCCATTGCGATTTTTATCGTAAATATAGACCGATGCAGAGGAATCCACAAAGTAGGTATGGGTTGTACCGGGAATATATTGAAGATTTTTCAGAAGGTCCTTAGGAACAAATGCCCATGCCTCGGTGCCATCACAGTCATTGAAAGCATGGAGAAAGCCGTCGTTGTCTCCAATGTAGATCATGGTCTTATTTACCGAGCAGTTGGCCTCGTTCGTTGTAGTAAAGTCAAAGGCCGAGTAATTAACGACCAGAGGCTTGGAGTGCAGGATATCATTGAATATCCAGGCTCTATTTTCATTGGTGATACTGTTCGCGTTCTCATCATAGGGGTCCAGTCCGTTCAGGAAATTGATAAGATTGTCCTTGTCCGATGATGCCGCAACGCTGAGAGTTGCTGCGGTAATGAGCGCATTCGTCGTGCTTAAGGCATTGGTCGGATCCGCAAGGTTGGTGCTCGTGCTGCTCACGTAGGTATAAAGATTTCTGGTTGCGGTACTGTTGAGCAGGACGTCGCCCACGCCGCCTTCATCCACTTCTCCGGCATCCGCACTTGAGCTCCAGAAGGACCGGGAACTGAGCCTGAAGGTCCCGTTTATGGCACCCGGAGGGAGTTGCGCGCCGTCGTTGTCGTCGTAACCGTCCCCATTAAGGTCAGTGTAGTTCGCCAAATTTCCGTTCATGTCTCTTAGATTATTGCTGCTGTCGATGGCGTATTTTTTAAGATTGCCTTCCCAGTAGGTCATATTGATCGGCTTAAAGAACCCCATGTATATCCTGCTCCCGCTGTATGTCCTGTTCTCGGGGCTTACCGGCACCACCGGTGCAACGAACGATGTGTCCACCTGGAAAATTTGGCCAATGACCGTCGTAAGGGCCGTGCTTAACGCTGATGCGTTCGATGCCAGGAATGTCTGCCCCCGGCCGTGGGTGGTGTCCGCTGTCCTGGTCAGGAGAGCCACGGCGTCCGGATCAGCACCAATATCCCCGAAACCGATGGTGTATGTTCTGACGTTTCTCGTCGAACCTGTGGTTCCCGATATAAGATCATGCTCATACATGTACTTTGCCACATCGTCCAGGACATGGTTAAGGTTGCTCGGTTCTTGGCCGTCCCCATCGCAATCACCGTTATTGCATAGGGTCTTCAGAACAGGGTCATCATCGGCATTTGCCATACCATCGGTCACCAGGATAACATAATTTTTCTGGCAGCTGGCTATAATGGGGGAGGTATACTTACCGCCGCTGATGCCTATAGTGTTCCCGAATGCGCTCGCACCTCCTGAAAAGTAACGCATGGCCTCGTACAAGGCCTCGCCGAGCGGCGTACTTCCGTTCGTCGTGAGCGTCGAGATGACCGATGTAAGTGCGGTCCGGTTGGTTGTGGAACCGGTAAAGATGTCATTCATGGCCTTGACGGTGGTTACGTATGTACTGCCGGATACGGTGGCGCTGAGGAACTGCGATCCCTGAGCATTACCGCTGGGATAATGATAGGTCATAAGTCCGAAGCGTATCCCGCTCGTGCTGTTGACAAGGTTCGTGATGACCTCTCTGGCAATCGTGATTTTAGGCCTGAGGGCTCCCGGGCCGTTCAAATAGTTGACATAGTTACCCGTCACATACTGTTTATTCCCGTTCCCGCCACAAGTTCCGTTGCTATTCAATTTCCTGCCGTTATACTGGCCGGTGGTGGTCAAGAGGTCATGAGGGTTCACTCCGCCGCACGATGTTGTGACCGAGCTTACATTATTGATAAACTTCGTTTGACCGGTAGCATTATACACTGCGGTGGAGATGCAGTTTTTTGTATGATCCCCATTATCGCATTTGTTGGTTGAGGCATAGGTAGTGCTCGGGTTAAAGGAATCGCCCGGCACGGAGTCAGCCATGCTCCCGGAATCATCGATAATGATCAGGACATTCGGTTCAATGCCGGACGTGGCGCCGCCGTAGATCGACGTATCACCTGCATACTGGTCCGGCGCCGCCTGCGCGTTCCCCGGCGATATGACGGCCAGAAGAGCGGCAAGGATTATAGTAAAGAGCGTTGTTTTCATACATCCTCCTTCATGATTGCATAATCCGTCAGGGCTTCCGCGTAACAGCAACCTTCTTATCTTCCCGGTTATTCTTCTCCCGAGAGCATCTCCTCGTAGTTCAGGCGGTTGCCTACGGCCCAGTCTGACGGCTCGTCCAAGGGCCCACAGGACCCATCCTGGCCCAGGTGGCCCTTCCAGAGACCGGTCCTCCGCAGATGATCTATTGCATCAGGACATTTCACGCGCTTCAGATAATCATCGGCAACACGCTGCCAATAGACGCTGCCGGGATTTTTAAAGAAAAGCCCCTTGGAAGTAGCGGAGCCGGCATATTGCTTCGCGGGATTGTATGGACCTACGATTCCGGGCGTTCCTCCCCTCCCTGTCGGTTCGTTTGCAGCTGCAACTATCAAAGAAGGCTGTGCGCTCCTGCCGGAAATGGCCGTATCTAAGCGATTCAACAAAGGTTCCGGCCAGGCTACTCCGGAAAGCACAAGCGATAGGATTATCGTTAAGCTCAGGGAAAGCATTTTTCTCTTCATATAAACCTCCTTGACCCGGGAATGCGCATTTTCAATACCAGCCGCAGGATATTTTTTTGTTGGAGAAAACTGTGAAGCTGCGGCTTTTAATACAATCTTACGAACTCGGATTCGATAACAATTGTTGCATTGTTTGGCCCGTGGCCGGTTACCGTACCTACAAAGTGATTTATTACCTTCACGGCATCAGGATCAGTGACCGCAGCGATTTTAGCGGGGACTATACTGGAGCTGCCCACCCAGACAACGCCCACATCCGCACTGTTATTACTGACAGGAACGGACCCGTTCCAGGTTGTAACAGGTAAGGGAGGAGCAAGCACTAAGCTATCATAGATCGTTGTGGAAGTCTGTCCGAATGCTACCCCGCCATCTGCCGCAAAAAATGCCACCTCGGTGTTCCTGTAATTTCCGACGATGTGCAATTCTGTCGAGGAAGTGTTCAGGGCAAATACGCCGATCATGGTCAGGAGAATGAGCATGACCATGGCCACGATGAGGGCTATCCCTCTTTCATTTTTCATAATGGATTCTCGCTCTTGCTTCATGGCACCCTCTATTCTTTGGATTCCAGCCGTGTATTGTTCCCCGTTCATCAGAACAGTTCACCTGTTCCTGAGTTTTATAATCGAGGTCATCTGTCTTTGTTTTGCCTGTCCTCCTGACAGGGCAACCGTTGTAACCGTCTGGCCCGTGACAGTGACCCGTACTTCTTTTATCTTGGTCACATCAGTCAGATTGGGATAGCTGGGAGGAGTGGGTATCTGGTTAAGTTCGGAGTTCGTACTGTCGTCCATAATATAGGAGAACGTGAGGTTCGCTATATTCGTAGCGACAACATTGCTGACGCCGTTCTCCGTCCGCGTGATGCATACTTCGCCAGAAGGACAGCTGCCTCCGGCTCCCAGACTGTATATGACGGTGTTAGGATGCACATAGCCAGGCGCAGCATTCGTTACCAGGGCGACAACATCGCCCCGTTTCAACGGGGTAGACGCACCGGGCTGGATACCCGATACATATTGCAGATTCATCAAAGGCGACGGCGCGGCTGCGACACTAGTTACTTTAAAAAGCGATCCTACGGACCCGGTCGCTTCCGTCATGAGCTCCGGCCGTATGATCCTTACATAATCACCGTTGGTGAAGTTCGAGAGGGACGTTGTGGAATCTACAGATAGCGTAAGATTCGTTATAGGCCCCGCCGGGTACAGGTCGGCCGTTATCCATGCATACCCTTCCTGTGAAGATGCCATGTTCAAGGTTATGGAATTCGTACTGGCACTGCCTACGCCACCGTTTTCTACATTCGTAACGGTCGCGGGATTGTCCGTGCGAGGGATCAACGTCCCGGCATTCCTGATATCCCTGGTTATGCTGTCCATGGCGATCCTCACATTCTGCTGGACCTCGACAACCTCATCTTGCGTATATGCGGACCGCTGGTGGGTCAGGTAGAGGGAGTATAACGCCGTGATCACGATGCCGAGCATCCCCATGACAATCAGGAGCTCAATTAACGTAAAACCGGCTTCGCGATACAATGCTTTTCCCATTAGTTAGTCCTCACAAATGTGGTGAGTGCGACCTGTCTGCCGGTGGCCGCGTCACCTGTTACGACGATGTCCAGCCTTGTTACGCCGGATGTTGGATTATTTACTGATGTGGAATACGTCGCGGAATACGTGCCTGCGTTAGGAACAGTGATGCTGAAGACTGGCGTGGTCATAGTATTCACATTAAAATTATAGTTAATATTCGTGTTCGTACTGTTTAGGAGCGGGTCGTCTATCGGCCGAGCGGCAAAATCTTCCATAATTTGCTGTGCTATGGATGTCGCTGCGGAAAGCCTGTTGGCGATACTGTTTGACTGTATGGCCGTAGTCTGCAATCCCACAACGGCGAGAAGTGCCATTGCCAGAAATGAAACCGCGATGAGCAATTCCAGCAGCGTAAAACCTTTCTGATTTCCGGACCTCTGTAATATCTTCATAGATGGTCTCCCGTTCAGTTACTGATCACCTTGTTCATCAGTGCAGCAACGTCGGTCTGGGAAGATGGGCCATCCGTTACTGCTTGAGCCATCATCACATCATACCCGTCCACGACATGATGCCTGCAGTATGGGCAGAGTTCCCATATGGTCGCTGAAGGAGTTGTGGTAATCATTGCTGCACCGCATTCCGGACAGATGATCATATACTTGGTCATTTTTGTCTGCCTTTCCATGGACATGACATTCTTGTTCTTTAGCAAGAATGAAAGCAACATTCGTGCCTCGAGAGATATAGCAATATATTCAATTAGTTAGCAGATTTTTCGGGAGGAGAAATGGTGTGAACACTTCACAGATATGTAATGAATTACCTAATTATGATCCCTGCGTATCCTACCACCTGCTCATAGTCTCCGCTCACGTCACCGGAGTTTGCATACTTGACCAGTTCCGCCCGGGACGCGCCGAGGGCGTTACAGGCGGCAAGCATGGCCACCGCCGGGCCGTACCCGCACATGGTGATACCGTTATCTCTGACCGTACGGTACAGACCCGTGGGATCGAGGTTCAGGATCTGATGAATAGCCTTTGAGTCTTTTTCTTTGGCTGTCGTTGCCCGCTCGTAATGGCTCATATCGGAACTCGCGACGATAAGCACATGGTGACGTTCATGTTCGTCATCCGCGCTTCGCAGGCCCCGTTCTTTAATTGCTGCTGCTATCGCCTGGCCCACCTCAAGGCAGGTCGTAAGGGCGGTGTCGAGCATCTGCAGGGGTACGATTTTGAAAGCATGCTTGAAATACTGAATAAAGGGAAGCTGTACTTCAAGAGAGTGTTCGCGAAGATGTGCAAGCGTGTCTTCTCGGATATGCGTGGATTTTTTCAGAATTGCGCTAGCGAGTTGCTCGTCGATGTCCACCGTGCCGAGCGGCGTTTCCCACCGCCCGCTGGACATCAGGGATACGGACGCTCCCAGACCCGTGTGATTCGGTCCGATAAGGATAAAGGTATCAGGAAGCTCTATGTTCGAATAGACGGCGCCCGCGACAGCTCCGGAATATAGCAGACCTGCGTGAGGCGCGA
>DATJZV010000129.1:0-12871 GCA_035498715.1 Nitrospirota bacterium | reverse complement strand
CAGACCGACGTCGCCCATCCCCCGGTGGCACTGGAAGCACTGCTTGTGATACGCAACCTTGAGGCCCGGAATCGTGGGATTATTGGCATCAGGGGCGCCGTGGCAGGCTGAACAGGCCGTGAAATTGTTCTTCACCGAATTTTTGAACACCGAAGGAGCAATTGCGTGACAACCCATGCAGTTCAATTTCTTGAGGTCCTGGTGCTGGTGATGGCACATAGCGCAGTTGCTGGCGATCATGACATGCTTGGGGTGGTCGAACTTTACCGGGGTATACTGGTCGGAGATGCTCCCCAGCGTCCGTATCCCCGGAAGAGCCGATCCCGCTGATGCAATTGTGGCGGTCGTTTTCAGTCCGGGAGCCGTAAGCAGAAACGCTGCCACTATGGTGCAAAAAGCGAAGCTCAGGACACTCCATACTTTCTTTTTCATTTTTCCCCTCCGTTGCCTGAAAATTTTTTGTTATCTTATTTACCTTCACTCCTCTTGGGTTCGGCCTTTTGCTCCTTCTTTTTCTTCCTTCCTGCGAAATACGCCTCCACGGGCCTCCACTCGAAGGTCATGCTCTTCCCCGCGATGGCCGCTACGCCTTTCATGGCAAGGTTGACCACCCCGATAGCCAGGGCCGCAAAGAACCCGACCGGCAGCATGATGATGTATGCCGCACCGATGAAGGGGGCGGCGGCGATTTTGCCGACGGACTTCAGGATGTGCCTGGCTCCGCCTGCCTGCTCGATATAGCCAATGTCATCTTTGCCTGTTTCGACCACGGTCTTGAATGGCTTAGGCTTCAAGGCCTCCCAGAAAAGGAGAAAACCGCCGATGGCCAGGAGGGACATGATGTACTCGATCCCCTTTACGTGCGTGATAAAATCAACAAGCGTATACATATTACCTCCTCTTTATAGTCAAGGATTTTACCTTCCAGCTCCTGTTTTTTTCGTTTGTCTGTTCCAGGATGTGCGATCCATTCCACTGCAGTAGCAGGGCTCAGCTACTTTTTTTCTTTCTTTTTCTTTTTCCCCGACAGGTAGGCGTTCATTGGCTGCCATCCGAAGGAGATGCTCTTCGCAACTAAATTGTACATGCCTCCCAGAACTTTGCGAACTGCGATGGCTGCTACGGTTGCTATGCCGATGATCGGCATCAGTATCGCGTAGAGCAGGCCGACGATCGGTCCCAACAGCAGCATTACACCTGATGACATCCTGAAATAAGTTGCTGTCTCATCGCCCGGGAGCACGCCTTCATGAGAAATATCTATTCTGTGTCCTTTGCGTAAATCCCAGTACGTACCCTTACCTACCTTATGTCCGCCTTTTGTGGTAAGCATATTTTGTCACCTCCTTTTTTCGCATTTGTTCTGGTTTCCTTAGTTCTCACATTCAGTCTATCATGTATATTCAGTTATGAGAATGGTAATAAGTTCCTATTTTGAGTAGGAATTTTATCCTATGCACAAAGTATTAGAATTGTAACCTATGTAGCGCTATTTTGCACCTTCATCGGTTTCTCTCTTCTTTCTCCCGGAAAAGTTTGCTTCCATGGGTCTCCATTTAAAAGAAATATTTTCCCGAGAATGCCGCCTTTTTTTTCTTTTTTCCTGACAGATAGGCGCTACTCGGTCGCCATCCGAAAGAGACGCTCTTTTCCGCCACATGGTATACACTTCCCATCATTTTGAGTGCTGCCAGGGTTGCCACGGTTGCTATGCCGATAAACGGCATCAGTATCGAATAGAGTAGACCGATGACCGGACCCGATAACAACATAACGCCCGACGACATCTTGACGTATGTAGCGGTTCCTCCTGCGAGTACAGCTTCCCTCGGCACATCAATCCTCCTGCCATTTGCCAGGTCCCAGTACGTTCCCTTTCCAACCTTCTGTCCGCCTTTGTAGGTAATCATTGTATTCACCTCCATTACTTGATTTACTTTGCGTATATCAAGGATTCTGCCTTCGGTAAATTGGAAATAACTCCTATCGACACGGGTAATTTATCTTAAAAGTGGTAGGAATTTTGGGGAGTGTCACGGCAGGTGGACTAGAGCAACATATGACAAAAAACAGTGGGAACCGACGCTCTAATAGCTCACGAGAGCTGATTGTGAGAGAGAACATGAGCAGGGCTTTAAAAATAACGCTGTCCTTAATAACAGCGGGGTTTGGAGGAAATGCCGCTCCGATATGAAGGGAAATCGCCGGATTACACAACGTGACACTAGTGGAGCATGCTTTCGGCGATCCGGATCAGCTCGAAGGGAGGGGATTTCATGGTAAGCACGATCCGGTATTCATCTTCAGTCCAAGAGAGCCTGCTGCAGGGCTCATCGTTTTTACACGTACCAACCTCGAGGAGCGCCTTCCTGTTTTTTAAATCAAAGGATACCTTTCTCGTGATCTGGACGAACGGCAGGAGCGAATTCTTCGAGAAGGTGTCAGAAGCGGCTTCTGAAATGACAAGTACGACATCCCGTGTTTTCGCATCATTGAATATCATGAGCACTGCAGGATAGGGTTTGGCCTGTGCCAGAATTTCCGAAGGCGGCCAGATGATGCTCTCGGGGAAATACGACGGTACATGCAAATCCCTGATATTCAATTTTGATTGCACCTCGTCCACGCTGTCGAACTTTCTCAACATGTCCTTCTGGAGCAGCATAGGCAGCCAATTCAGGGTCTTCAGGACGATGAGCACGGCTGCGATCGTCAATACGAGATATAAGAAACCATACGCTTTGGCTCTCACGACGATCACCTCCTTGTCATACGACAAAGTAATTAATGGACGCAACGATGAGAAATACAATAATAAGAAGGAACCATCGGCCGCTGGCATTGTGCCGTGGCCTCTCCACAAGCCTGTTAATCCTGCCGTCGAGCTGGATATTGTAACTGTACTCCTCCAGAGGCACCGGTGTGAACAGCGGTTTCGGCTGGGCATCGGGCTCTGGATCTTTGCGGACGGCAAGAAATTTCTTCAGGGCCTCTGCCAATGCCTCGGGACGGCGCGTCAGTGAGACGGCCATGTCATCACAAATTTTTTCCTCGTTCCGGACGACCCGTCTGAATTCGACAAGAGTGATGGGATTAAAAAACAGGATCATCCTGAGGAAAAAAACGGCAAGGAGCAGGGGGCGCTGGCTACGGGCGATATGGGCAATCTCATGGGCGAGCGCCGCCTGCATTTCGTCCTGCGTGAGCGTTTCGGTGAGGCCCGTGGATACGACGATGAGGGCGTTCTTGCCCGTCGTCGAAAAGATCACGGGTTCATCGTCCTCCACGATGAGAACTTGCGGCGTCTCAATCTTGAGCGCACGGGATGCAGTCTCGATGAACGGGTCCGGTTCACGCTGTGTCCCCTCATGCTCCATGGTCCGTGATTCCAGCGTATGCTTGACAATAGGGATCATTTCCTGGAACAGGAAGATGAGGGAGGTGATTGCCAGCACGATCAGGAAAATAAGACCGAAAGAGACGACACCCCAGATCTCCATATTCAGCCACCGATTGACATCGAAAAGCGCATTGAGCCGAAAGAGCACGGAACCCCTGTCCGGGTTGATCAGCTGGTAGAACGGAAACGAAAAAATCGGAAAGAATACAACAGTAAGGCGGAATCGCTGCCGTATCAAGGGGTCATCAATCCTCCACGCCCTCAGAGCCTGATCCATGAGGACCGATGCAATGAGCGCATGACAGAACGATTGGGCAACGTACATGCCCGCAAAGGAGCTGAAAAAAGTTGATATGCTCATAATGCATGGTTCATAAGCCATCGTTTCTGATACGCAATACGACCATGTCCTCCTCACGTCTGCAATATTATACCGAAATCAGTAGGCGGTTGCCAGAGAAGTTTTAAAGCGGAAATTGTCGTGCAAGGGGAAACTGTTTCCTTTATAATGATCATATCGTCGTTCCATCGTTTCATGGAGCTGTGCAGGAGGTATTTACGGAAACCTTCGATATATTGGATTGCCGCGGTGCAAAGACCGGCGAGACTATTGCACGCGATGAGGCGCACCGGACCGGAGTCTGGCACGGTGCGTTTCACTGCCTCATCATCTACGAGCGCGACGGCAGGGCGTTCGCGCTGTTTCAGAAGCGGGCTGCACAGAAGAAGATTGCTCCGGGCAAATTCGATGTGAGCGTGGGCGGACACTATGCCTCCGGCGAGGATGCGGAGATTGCAGGACCGCGCGAGATCAAGGAAGAGCTGGGGCTTGATGTGCAGTTCGAAGATCTCGTGCCGCTCGGCCGCAGGGTGTTTGTGTACTGCTTCACCCCGGGCATAACGGAGAATGAATTTCAGGATGTGTTTCTGCTGTATCGCACGATTAGCCCGGAAGAGCTGGCACTGCAGCGTGAAGAGCTCGATGGGGTTATCGAGATGGATGTGGAAGAGGGGATCGCGCTTTTCTCGGGAAAGCAGGCCCACCTTGATGCAGCGCTTATCAGGGCTGACGGCCATACGGAACGGGTCCGCGTGTCCGCGCACGATTTCGTACCCTGCGTTGACCAATACTACCTCAAACTCCTCTCCCTCGGACAACGGTATGTCAGGGGCGTGCGGGATATTCTCATCATCTGACTTGACTATTAGCGCGATTTAGGTAAAATTGAAAGTGTTTCGTGTCCGGAGGGAAACTCGCAGCAAGGAGGGCAGGGGGTAAAACCGCGACATTGAATGCTCCGCAGGCATCGGTTTATCCCTGGCAAACGGCATGAAAATAACGTGGCTTATCAGCGGGCTGCTCGTCATCTTCATCGCTGTTCTAGCCGTCCTTGCGTACATGTACATTCTGCCGCTCGATCTTCGTGACCGCTCTCCGGTCCAGCCAATCGCCTTCAGCCATAAGAAACATGCCGGCGACAACGCTATTCCTTGCCTTTTCTGTCATCGATATGCCCCAAAGTCCACAGTCGCCGGCATTCCCGCAGTTGCTGACTGCCGCGCCTGCCACCTGTTCATTGCTCAGAACTCACCGGAAATCAAAAAGCTGATGACGTACTGGGAGAATAAAGAGCCGATTCCGTGGGTCAGAGTTTACGGCGTGCCGGACTTCGTCTATTTCCCGCATATGATGCATATTCGTGCCGGGCTCAATTGCGGTACCTGCCATGGCGACGTGGCCACCATGGAGCGGATAACCCGGAGCGTCAAAATCAAAATGGGTTGGTGCCTGAACTGCCATCGCCAGCATAAGGCAAGCATCGACTGCTGGACCTGTCACAAATGAGGGAACCCGTATGGATCGCAGAACTTTTTTGCAGCTGAGCGGCATAACGGCAGCCGGTGCTTTTTTGGCAGGGTGCAAGTCCGCTAACGAGAAGTTGATCCCCTACCTTATTCCGCCTGACGAAGGGGTGACTCCAGGGAGGGCCGATTATTATGCCAGCAGTTGCCGATTCTGTCCAGCAGGCTGCGGCATCCTGGCCAGGGTGTCCGAGGGGCGGGCCAAGAAGATCGAGGGGAACCCTCTCCACCCAGTCAACAGGGGGAAACTGTGCGCCCGCGGGCAGGCCATTTTGCAGGAGTTATACCATCCCGATCGGGTAACACAGCCGCTCAAGCGGACGGGGGAACGCGGTTCCGGAAAATTCACGAAGATTTCTTGGGCAGAGGGACTGGACCTCCTGACGAGCAATCTCAAGGCCCTGAAGCAGGAAGGGTCCCCGGGCAGCCTGGCGTTGCTGACGCCGGAGCTCCGGGGTACCCTCGCGGAGCTGACAACGCGTTTCATGCATTCCTTCGGCTCGCCTCTTCATCTTTCCTATGAGCTGCTCAGTCCCGGCTGGCTGCGTCTGGCTGACCTTCGAAGCTTTGGGCAAGTGACCCTCCCCTTTTACGACGTGGCTGAGACCCGGTACTTGCTCAGTTTCGGCGCTGATATTGTGGAAAGCCACTTGTCTCCCGTGCAGTACGGTTACGCTTTCGGCAAAATGCGCCAGGCCCGTGACACGGTCCGCGGCCACTTCACCTACGTTGGCGGCCGGATGTCGCTGACCGCCGCATCGGCTGATCGCTGGATGCCGGCAAGACCGGGCAGTGAGGGAGTGCTGGCCCTCGGCATGGCCCGGCTTATTCTGGCAGAGTCGCTTTACGACAAAGCTTCCCTTGCAACGAACGGGCTCCATGCAGACGAGCTGCTCAGGGGACTCAGGTTGTACGATCTTCCCCGGGTGGCGGAGGAGACCGGTCTTTCTCAAACAGCCATCACCGAGGTGGCCCGGGAGTTCGCTTTGACGCGTCCTGCGCTGGCCATGGCAGGGGAGTCCGTCGCCTTCCAGAGCAACGGGCCCGACGCGATTCGCGCCGTCCAAATGCTCAACGTGCTCGCGGGGAACCTGAACAGGCCCGGCGGGGTCTTTCCGGACGCCGGGTCCCCTGACGGCCCGACGAATTCATTTGACGAACTTATTTCTCTTGTCAAAAAAATGCGCGGAAACCAGATGCGGATGGCCATGATCTATGGCGACCCGGTCCATTCCATCCCGCCTGCCACGGGCTTCCAGGAAGCGCTGGCAAAAGTTCCGTATGTTGTCAGCTTCTCCTCGCTTCTCGATGATACAGCCCTGATGGCTGATCTGGTCTTGCCGGACCACGCAGCTCTGGAAAGCTGGGGAGACGTGATCCCGATGGCCGGAACGCGGGAAGGGGTCATCGGTCTCATGCAGCCCGTGGTGATGCCCGTGTTCGATACGCGCCAGTTCCCCGAGGTGCTGATGACTGCGGCGAGTGAGCTGGGCGGGGAGATGAAAGCGGCATTTCCCTACCCGTCCTATTTGGAAATGCTGCGGGCTAGTGTGAGAAAGCATGTCGCTGTATCAGGCAGCGCTGACTTCGAAGCTGCGTGGGTAGACCTCCTTCGCAAGGGGGGGATCTTCAAAACAGTCACCGGCCAGATCAAAGATTACAAGTGGTCGGGAGGCGCGAAAATTCCCGAACCCGCTAAACCGCATTTTACGGGGAATGAAAAGGAATTTCCCCTCCATCTTTCAGTATATCCCTCGACGGCCTTTTTTGACGGCCGGGGCGCTCCGCTTCCCTGGCTCCAGCAGCTTCCTGACCCGATGACCACAGCGGTCTGGGGAAGCTGGGTCGAGATTAACCCAAAGACCGCTGCCGAGCTCGGGATCAATTTTGGCGATCTGGTCGAGGTCACTTCGCCTCAAGGCTCCCTGCGCGTGCCGGCCGTGATTTACCCCGGCATCCGTCCCGACATGGTGGCGATCCCGCTGGGGCAGGGGCACCGCGATATGGGGCGCTATGCCAAGGGGCGGGGAGCGAACCCGCTCCAGCTTTTGGCAATTTCCGGGGAAGAATCTGCCGCCCAACCAGCGTGGAATGCAACGCGCGTTAGAGTGACCCGGATTTCGGAGAAGGGGGAATTGGTCACAGCCGGTCATCCGCAGGGGAGCTACCGGAGCGACTTGATAGAGATATGACGAGATTTTACGAAGGCATCAAGGCTAGGTATAAGACGCAGTTATAAGACTGGAAGGATCTCATGCCATGGAAAAAATCACGAGCCCCTATAAGTGGGGAATGGTGATCGATCTCGACCGCTGCACCGGCTGCGGCGCCTGCGTGGTCGCGTGCCAGGCGGAAAACAATGTGGCCATCTGCGAGAAAAAGGAGATCGCTGAAGGCCGTAACATGCACTGGCTCAGGATCGAGCGGTTCTGGGTTGGCGAGTACCCCGACATCCGGGTGCGCTTCCTGCCCGTGCTCTGCCAGCACTGCCACGACGCTCCCTGCGAGCCGGTCTGTCCGGTTTATGCCAGCTACCACAACCCGGATGGCTTGAACGGCCAGGTATACAACCGCTGCGTCGGTACCCGTTACTGCGGCAACAACTGCCCCTATGCCGTCCGTGTCTTTAATTTTCACGATCATGAGCACGCCTGGCCGTCACCCCTCGAAAACCAGTTAAGCCCCGACATCACTGTACGCAGCCGCGGGGTGATGGAAAAGTGTTCCTTCTGCATCCAGCGCATTCGCCGGGTCAAGGAAGATGCAAAGGCGGAAGGACGAATGATCAAGGACGGAGAGGTGCAGCCGGCCTGCGTGCAGACGTGCCCGACCGAGGCAATGGTCTTCGGGAATATAGCTGACCCGCGGAGCCGTGTCTCCCGGCTGTCCCGAAGTCCCCGGCGGTTCCGGCTCCTGGAGAACCTGGGCACTCATCCTTCGATCTACTATCTCAAGGGAGGAGGGCGCGAACATGTCTGAGCCCGAGCATGCACTCGCCGCAAAAAGTGCCGTACAGTTGAACGACGAGATGCTCTCCTCCATGCGCACGCCGACCTGGCGGTGGTACGGGCTCGCTTTCTTCCTTGGCGCGGTTGTTGCCTGGGGAATCTCCGCCTTCACCTACCAGATGATGACCGACCTCAGTGTGACGGGCCTGGACCGTCCGGTCATGTGGGGCATCTATATCGCCAACTTCGTGTTCTGGGTCGGCCTTTCCCATTCCGGAACGATGGTCTCAGCCATCCTGCGCCTCTCCCAGGCCAACTGGCGCAGGCCGATCCTTCGCGCTGCCGAAGCGATGACGGTGTTCAGCATCACAGTCGCCGGCCTCTTCCCCGTCATACATCTGGGCCGCAACTGGGTCGTCTACTATTTCATGCCCTATCCCAATCAGCGGGGACTCTGGCCGAATTTCCGGTCTCCGCTTTTATGGGACGCCACGGCCATCACGACCTATATCATCGGCAGCAGCCTCTTTCTCTACCTGGGAATGCTCCCCGATCTTGCCGTTGTCCGCGACCGCGCTTCGGGCTGGCGAAAAAAGATCTATGCCATCCTCGCCATGGGGTGGCGGGGAACGGCCCGCGAGTGGGTGGTGTTCCGCAAGGCCTCGACATTGATGGCTGCCCTTATCATCCCGGTGGCCGTCTCGGTGCATTCGATCGTTGCCTGGGATTTCTCCGTCACGGTGGTCCCTGGCTGGCACAGCACCATCTTTCCCCCTTACTTCGTGATCGGCGCGATCACCTCCGGCGTTGCCGCGGTCATCACGCTCATGATCATCATCCGCCGGGTCTTTCATCTGGAGGAGTATCTCACCCCGCTCCACTTTGATAATATGGGTAAACTCCTGCTGGTCATCTGCCTGCTCTGGGCATACGCCTATTTTGTCGAGGTCCAGACAACCTGGTACGCCCATGAGCCGATCGAATGGGAGGTCTGGAGCTTCATGGCGGGCAAGTACACGCCGTTCCTGATCCTCATGCTTATCAGCAACGCGGTGCTGCCGATTTTTGCCCTCTGTTTCAAGAAGATCAGGCGCTCGGTAAAAGCGATGCTCGTGATCACGGTCCTCATCAATATCGCCATGTTCATCGAGCGCTATCTCATTATTGTGCCGTCGCTCTCCCACAAGAATATGCCCTTCATCTGGGGCAGCTACTCGCCCTCGTGGGTGGAGCTTTCCGTCACCGCGGCCGCTTTTTGCGGGTTCACGCTCATGTACGTGCTCTTCGCTAAGTTCTTCCCGATGGTGGCGGTGACCGATGTGCGCGAACTCGGGGTACGCCATTCCGATATCAGACTCGGCCGGACAGAGGTGCATACGATCTCGGAAGAGGAGTAGGGCGAATGCGGAACAGAGGATCACGGAGAAGGAGTTGAACGATGGAGACGCTGGGGATTTTCAAGGATGTTGAGACCGCGACCAGGGCAGTGGACGGCCTAGTGAAGGCCGGGTTTTCCGAGGAGACCATCACCTCGCTCACGTCCGCGCCCTATCCCGACGGGGTCATCGTCAAGACCGACCAGCGCACCTGGTTCCGCTGGATGTCCATGGCCGGAGGAATTTTCGGCGCCTGCGCCGGTTTCCTTTTGGCAGCCGGCACTGCCTATGTGTACCCCGTGCAGACCGGCGACAAGCCGATCATCGCGTATTTCCCGACGGGCATCGTCACGTACGAGCTTACCATGCTCTTCTCCATGCTTGGGGCCATCGTGGGCATGTTCGTGGAAATGAAGCTCCCGCCCAGAAAAGAGCGGCCCTACGATCCCGCTATAGCCGACGGATTCATCGGCATCAGCGTGTCCGTCTCTGCGGGAGACCAGACAAACCGGGCAGAATCCCTCCTGAAGGAATCCGGCGCTCTCCGCATTACGAGAGAGGAGACGCCATGAAGAGATCCTTTATTGCACTTGCTGTCCTGGCTGCGGCGCCTTTGCTGATGGCTGCGATCTGGATGGACGATCAGCAAACCTATAAACCGTACAAAGCACCGGTCCTTTCCCCGCCTGCCGGTTCTGTGCCCGTATCCGGCAAAGAGCTCGTCTCGCAGGAATCAGAGCTGCGAAATCCCATCGCTGCGACGCCGGAATCCGTGGCCCGGGGCAAGGCGCTCTTCGACATCAATTGCGCCCTGTGCCACGGCCAGACCTCGGCGGAACGCGGTCCGGTCGGGAAAAAGCTTGTTCCCCCGCCGCCCGGACTCGACCATGACATGGTGCAGGGTCTGAGCGACTCGACTATTTTCAAGGCAATCACCTTCGGATTCGGCCGCATGCCCGTTTTCAAGGATAAACTCGTGCCGGAAGAGCGATGGAGTCTGGTCAATTTTCTGCGCACCCGCAAATGAAAGGGCCGGCGATTTCGCCGGCCTGTTCTGTTCACACTCGGACAAATGAGCAAGCCGTCCAACCGGAGCAACGCTGCATGAAGAGAGGTTCCCCAAGCAACTCGCGGGATACGGACTCTGCTATACTAGTACAAGACAATTCTTTGGCGGGTTTGCTCTGTTTGTTTATCATATAAATTAAACCAATAACTTAACAGTGAAAATCGTGGCTTCTTCATGTTTTTCAGTGTCACAGGTCATGGTCTTCTGATCGGGTGATCTCTGCCCCGGACCGAGGCATTCTTATGGACGCCATTCTGCTCTCACGAATACAGTTTGCCGTCACGACCCTTTTCCATATCCTCTTTCCCACATTGACCATAGGTCTCTCCGTTTTTCTTGTAGTCGTTGAGTTCCTTTGGATACGGACGAAGGAGGAACTGTATTACCGCATGTATCGTTATTGGGTGAAGTTCTTTGCCATCAATTTCGGCGTCGGGGTCGTCACCGGGATCGTGCTGGAATTTGAATTCGGTACCAATTTCTCCCGCTTCACCCAAGCGATCAGTAACGTCATGGCCCCTCTCATGGCATTCGAGGTCATGACCGCTTTCTTTCTCGAGTCCGGCTTCCTCGGCATCATGTTGTTCGGATGGAGCAGGGTAAACCGCAGCATGCATTTTCTCGCTACCTCGCTCGTGTCAATGGGGACCATTCTCTCTTCCTTCTGGATCATTGCTGCGAATTCATGGATGCAGACCCCGGCCGGTTACCGTCTGATCGATGGAAAGTTCATGGTCACGGATTTCCACGCGGCGATCTTTAATCCTTCCACGGTCGTGCGCATGCTTCATATGAGCACGGCAGCGCTCGAGACTTCTGCTTTTGTCGTTGCCGGTGTCAGCGCATACTATCTCTTGAAAGGCAGCTACAGAGCCCTTTTTCGACGTTCGCTCATGATCGCACTCATCATGGCAGCCCTGTTCGCCCCGGTCCAGATGTTCATCGGCGATCAGAGCGGCGGGATGGTCTTTCATCATCAGCCTGCCAAGCTGGCAGCGATTGAAGCCCATTGGGAGAAGAACACGGAAGGGGGCGCACCCTTTGCCATTGTGGCCTTTCCTGATATGAAGGCGGAGCGAAATGCTTTTGAGATCTCCATTCCGAACGGGCTGAGTCTCCTGGCCACTCACACTCTTCATGGCCAGGTCCCAGGGCTCCGAGATTTCCCGCGCGAGAACCGCCCCAGCGTTCCTGTTGTGTTCCTGACATTCCGCGTCATGGCAGGCATAGGAACGCTCCTGCTCCTCGTGATGGTCTGGGGACTCTTCCTTTGGAGACAGGGGAGGCTCTCCGAGTACCGCCCATTTCTCTGGACGCTTTTAATCGTCCATCCCCTCGGTTTTCTTGCTGTCCTGACTGGATGGATAACGACCGAAGCGGGCCGCCAGCCCTGGCTCGTTTATGGTCTTATGAGAACGGCCGAAGGTGTTTCACCAATCGCGCCGGGCAATGTGATCTGGTCGCTCAGTCTCTTTCTCGTCATCTTCGCGGCGATAGGGTCCGTCTACTCATACTACGTCCTCAGGACCATCGGACGAGGACCGGACATGTCGAGCCCGATCCCGGCGGTACAGCTACCGGCAGGGATGCTGCCTTTACAAGATCATGATCGGATGGCAAACGTCTAGGAGGGAAGCTCAAAAGGCGGTGCCGGACGAGTCACAGAGAGAAGATGATGCAGAATTCAGGGTTGGCATCCTTGATCCCTGTTATCCGGGGAACAGTGGATCGCTCGGCGCTTCCACGGTAAAAAATCTTTGGAGTGATTTATGGCAATCGTCTCTATCTGGATCGCTCTTCTGGGTCTTAGTGTGATCCTCTACGTCATCCTGGACGGCTTCGGGCTCGGGATCGCTCTCCTGTTCCCGTTCACCCATGATGAGGAAGAGCGCGACACGTTGATGAACACCATCGCACCCGTCTGGGACGCGAATCAGACCTGGCTCGTTTTCGGCGGAGGCATCCTGCTTGTGGCCTTCCCGCTGATGTATGGAGTGCTGTTCAGCGCCCTGTATATCCCTCTCTTTATGCTTCTCTATGGCCTGATCTTCCGCGGTGTGTCCTTTGAGTTCCGGATACACGCCACGCGGAAACATATCTGGGACAGAGCGTTCTTCCTTGGAAGTCTTGCTGCAGTGGCAGGACAGGGTTTGATCCTGGGCGGCGTCATTACCGGAACAAAAACAGCAGGGAGTGATTTTGCGGGCGGTCCTTT
>DATJZV010000128.1:0-5548 GCA_035498715.1 Nitrospirota bacterium | reverse complement strand
AGAGTATGCAAAGGGCCCTCTTGCTGTCGCTCACAATGGCAACCTTACAAACGCCAAGATTATCAGAGACGAACTTCAGAATTACGGCTCCATCTTCCAGTCCAGCATGGATACTGAAGTAATCGTTCACCTGATAGCCTTATCTCACGAGAACTCTACCCTGGAGCGGCTCATCAGCGCCCTCCGGCGCGTTGAGGGCTCTTACTCGCTACTGTTCCTTACCGAAAAGGAGATGATAGCCGTGCGGGACCCGTCCGGATTTCGGCCGCTCGTGCTCGGGAAACTTAAGGATGCGTTTGTTGTGGCCAGCGAGACCTGTGCCTTTGATCTTGTGGAAGCCGCCTATGTCAGGGAGATAGAGCCTGGCGAGATACTCCACATCGGTAAAGACGGTGCCCGGTCATTCAAACCGCTGAAAAAGGCACCACACAACTTCTGCATTTTCGAATACATCTACTTTGCGAGACCCGATAGTGATGTATTTGGAAGGACTGTCTATGGCGTGAGAAAAGCCCTCGGCAGGGAACTGGCACAAGAAAACCCGATTGATGCCGACCTTGTCATACCAATACCCGATTCCGGGATAAGCGCTGCCATAGGCTATTCACAGGCTGCCGGAATACCCTTTGAAATGGGATTGATCAGAAACCATTACGTGGGCAGAACCTTCATCGAACCCAAAGACTCAATCAGACATTTCGGGGTAAAGCTAAAACTGAACGCCGATCATGAGACAGTGAAGGGAAAGAAGATCGTGGTCGTAGACGACTCCATCGTCCGAGCAACCACGGGCCGGAAGATTATCAAAATGCTGCGTCAGCAAGGTGCCGAAGAGATACATTTTAGGGTCACTTCTCCGCCAACACGGTTCCCCTGCTTCTACGGCATTGACACGCCGAGCCGCAGGGAGCTGATCGCGTCCTCCCACGAAGTGGAAGAGATCAACACGTACATGACCTCCGACACGCTGGCCTATCTGAGCATTGAAGGGATGAAGCGAGCAATTGGGCACGGCGCTGATTCGTTTAGCTACAACTTTTGCGACGCCTGTTTCTCGGGCCATTATCCTCTGCGCTTTCCTTGGGGGATGGAGCTCGAGCAAATGGAACTCTTTGTACAGGATAAAAAATAGTAATAGATCAAAACTAGTGTTGAGGTTGAGGCTAAGGCGAGGCCAAGAGGGGCCGGGGAAAAAGGTATTTCATACTATACCAGGTACTATTATCCTATTTCTTTTTATTTCTTAATTTTAAGCTTTGCCTTGGTTCTTACCTGTATTTTTCGGGGAGGTGTAGCGTGGAGGAAGAAAGGAAGAGGCTGTTAAAAATCCTGAAGGACCTCTCGTATGAAGAGGGCGATTTCACCTTGGTCAGCGGCAAGAAAAGCACCTTTTATATCGACTGTAAAGAGACAACCCTCAACCCGGAGGGTATGTACTTGGCTGGTCACCTTATGTACGCTGCGGTACGCCAGATACCGGGCGCACAGGCCGTAGGGGGCGTGAGCATAGGGGGGGACCCCCTCGTCTGCGCTACGGTCATGGTCTCCTACGCTGCTAGCGACCCTATATTTGGTTTCTTCATCCGCAAGGAACCGAAGGGACATGGAACAAATCTCTGGGTTGAGGGCGGAAAGAACCTTCAAAAGGGCATGGACGTCGTCATCCTTGAGGATGTGGTTACCACAGGAGGCTCTTCTCTCAGAGCGATAAATATTGCTGAAAAAGAAGGCCTCAATGTCAAAGGACTCGTTGTCCTGCTTGACCGTCTTGAAGGGGGAAAAGAAACAATAGAATCGAAAGGTTATACGTATAAACATATATTTACTCTTAATGATCTGAGAAAAGTATCTGAAGACCCCGCATATACCAATAAGAATATTTTAGCTGTGTAAACTGCCCCAGAACGAATACGTCACAAGCCCACGCCAGCATGGACGCTGAAGCCAATCAGGACAAAGGCTATAGCGCTATAAATGATGCTCGGCGCTATGGAGGCCGGGAAAGGTCACAAAGTGCGGCCAGAATCTCACGTGATCACGAACGATATGCCTGTTGCTCATCCCCGTCGCTTCGCTCGTCGCTCGCGATTAAGTACCCTGCGGTTTCCCTATCGTTTGTATCCCCTCCGAAGGCGCGTTGAGTGACGGGGAACCGCATATCAACGCCAGGGCCTTTTGGTAAGCCGGTAGCCCTTGTTTTACCGGCGGTTTGTACAGGGAAGCGACAGGTGCCTATTCCGATGAAGTCGGCCACCCAATATGATCCAAGCCGGCCACCGATTCCGGAGCAAGCCGGCCACCCAATATGATGGATCCGGCCACCCCCGTCGGAGCCGTCAGGCGACGCTGGTAGTTTCCTACGTTACCTCCTTTTTCTCCTTCGTGTCAATGCTGCGCTTCTTTTTCCGCATGGACTCTCCTTTCAAGGTTATGCGATGGGCAGTATGGACGAGCCTATCAAGAAGCGCATCGGCAATCGTCGGATCACCGATTATCTCGTGCCAGTGCTCGACCGGTAGCTGACTGGCAATGATGGTCGCTCCCGTGCCGTGGCGGTCTTCAATGACTTCCAAAAGATCCCGCCGCTCTGCATCGGTGAACGGTGCCAGGGCGAAGTCATCGAGAACAAGGAGAGCTGTTCTCGCCAGTCGGGTCAGTACCCGTGCATAGCTGCCATCCGCACGGGCCATGGCCAAGGTGTAGCAGAGCGTAGGCGTCCTGACATAGAAGGCGCTTAGGCCTTCCCCGCAGCTCGTATGCGCCAAAGCACAGGAGAGATAAGTCTTCCCTGCCCCGGTCGGTCCTATGATAATCACGTTCTGGTGCTTGTGTACCCATGCGCAGGTGGCAAGGCTGAGGATCACCGATTTATCGATACCTCTAGGCGTTCTGTAGTCAATATCCTCGATACAGGCGGCAAGTTTCAACCGGGCATTGACTAAGAGCCGTTTCATCCTTTTGTTCTCATGGTAGCAATGCTGAGCATCCACTAATAGGCCAATGCGCTCTTCAAAAGACAAATCATTCATAGCGGTGCGGTCCATCTGTTCTTTTAAGGCATCGGCCATACCGAAGAGCTTCAGTGTATAGAGTTTCTCAAAGGTCTGTTCGTTCAACATAGGTTCTCCTTGTAGTAGGTGTTACCCCGGATATTTTCGTGATCGATGGTAGTTCCAGGAACCAGAACCGGAAGCTCCTTTCCATCCAAGTTATGCTGCAAGATGGACTGGACACTCCGATAGGAGAAGGCCCTCATAACGAGAGCGCGAGCACAGGCCGCCTCCAGACGTTCAATCCCATAGCGCCTTCCTAACCTAATGATCCCGAGTGCCGACCGGAAGCCCTGTTCGGGATGCGCCTTTCGCTCCATGATCTCTTTCACCAGCGCCTCGGTGGAAGGGCCGGTCTTTGCTGCCCAGCGGATGATGCGGGAGGGCGTCCATTCCAGATAGCGCTTATGGGATTCGGGCATGTGAGCGGTTACCGTGCTGTGGTGGCCCCGAACATAACTTCGCTTGTGTGAGGCCACCCGGTTACCCTTGAAGAAGATCTCTACGGTAGTCGCCGTCATGCGGGCATCCATGCGTTGCCCCCGGAGCTGATAGGGCACGCTGTAGTAGTGATGATCCAGTTCAACGTGGTAGTCGATGTTCGCTTTCGGTTTCTCCCACACGGCATACTCATAGCGCTGCTCCGGCAGGGGCTTCATCGCCGGTCGATCCAGCGTCTCAAAAAGATGTTTCCTCGATACCTTCAACTTTTGCAGCGGGCGAGTATTGAAGTCTTCCAGTTTTTCCCTGATGGCCTGGTTGAGCTCTTCTATGCTAAAGAAGGTGTGGTTCCTTAAGCCTGCGATGATCCACCGCTCTGCAATCAGGACCGCCGACTCGACCTTGGCTTTGTCTTTCGGCTTCTTCACCCTGGCCGGGATCACCACAGTACCATAATGGGTTGCCATGTCCTGGTATGTCGGGTTGAGGTCAGGCTCGTAGCGGCACGGGTGTGTAATCCCGACTTTTGGATTGTCAGGCACCAGGATCTCCGGAACACACCCCATGAACTCGAACGCATGCACATGGGCATGAATCCAGGAAGGGAGATCCTCCGCGAGCACCGCTTCGGCATATGTGTAGTTGCTGGCGCCCAACGTCGCCACAAAGAGATAGGCAGGGACTGTGGCACCATTTCCATCGTGGATCGGGATCGTATCGCCGGCGAAGTCGACGAACAGCCTTTCTCCCGCTTTGTACGTCTGCCGCAGAGCAATATCGATTGTCTTTAACCACGCTCGGTAACGCACACAGAACTGGCTGTACTGGTACCCATCAGGACTATGTGACCGGTACTCATCCCACAGGAGCTTTAGCGTGACATGCTTTCTCTTGAGCTCATGGTAGAGGTAATCAAACGGCGGCATGTTTCGCTGCTCGACCGAAAGCGGGATGCTGGAGGGGAAAAGCAGATGCTCCAGACGAGCATCGTCCAGATCGTCGGGAAGCGGCCAAACGAGACCAGCCCGCTCTGCCCGATCAAGGTACTCTTTGATCGTGGCTCGCCCGACACCGCAGCTTCGTGCTGCCTGCCGGGCGGACATACCACTTCCCCAGCAGAGTCTGAGAATTTCTTTTACCTTGCGCATAGATAACCTCCTGAATGCCATTCGGTGCTCCTTGCCGTTTTTGGCAGAGCGTACCACGGCATGCTCATGGAATTTATCCAGCGTGTCTTGGGGCTCGTTCGGGGGTGGCCGGATCCATCATATTGGGTGGCCGGCTTGGATCATATTGGGTGGCCGGGTTCAATCATATTCAGTGGCCGGGTTGGGCCGGATTACGCATAGTGATGCTGTGACCCCGAAATGGGTAGCACTTCTCGCCGTTTCTGAATTCCATCTCTGCGCATCCTGTAGACGCCCAGTCCCGCAGAAAATTGCTTCCTGAAATGGTCATACTGGCAACGCTCCAATATGGCGAAGCTTTGAACTGGTAATCATGAGGTATAGCTGCCTCGTTACCCTTACGGCCCTCCTCGATCAAGCCCTGAGGTCCGAGTAGTGCGGAGAAAAAGAAGACGCGTTCCCTACTGCTTGACTGCTCTTGTGAGAATGACTATTTTGTGAATTAGTAGCTTGGCTTAAGGAGGAAGGAAAAGTCTATGAAGCCGAAGAGGAACGTAAAGAATTTGCAGGGCGAGATCGTGGATACAATGAAGCAGTGGCAGAAGATGGAGGATGCATCTCTTGCGTCCACAGGGCGTATCATCGAAAAAACAGGAAACCCGATCGTGCGTCTGACGATGGAGATTATCCAGCGCGATTCACAGATGCACCATGCTATCGAACAATGGGTTGCCGACAGCCTTCAGGATACCGCGATCGCGCTCACCCCTGACGAATTGAATCTCGTCTGGACGATGATTGAGCGCCATCTCGAGTTGGAACAAAAGATGATTGCTACCGTCAAGAAGCTCCTCCCCTCGCTCAAGGGTAAGCGCATGGTGGTACAAGAATACCTGCTCAAGTACTTACTCGAGGACGAGACCAAGCACG
>DATJZV010000127.1:0-13281 GCA_035498715.1 Nitrospirota bacterium | reverse complement strand
AAGGCTGAGCGACTCGAGAAGGCCACGCAGACCTATGAGGACCTGACGAGCAAGCTCGAGAAAGAGATCCGGGAAGGCCAGGTCCAGATCAAGGAGATGAAGGACCGCCTGACCATGACCATGGTGGACAAGATCCTCTTTCCTTCCGGCAGCGCAGAGATCAGCAAG
The DNA here is from genome assembly GCA_035498715.1 of Nitrospirota bacterium. Lineage (GTDB taxonomy): Bacteria > Nitrospirota > UBA9217 > UBA9217 > UBA9217 > DASPSR01. The sequence continues at coordinate 13,113 of DATJZV010000127.1, read as the reverse complement.
GACGGCAAAAAAGTTCTGGATAAGGTTGTCGCTATCCTGAAGGAAGTCAAGGACAAACGGATCCAGATAGAGGGGCATACTGATAACGCAAAGATCGTGGGCTCGCTCAAGAAAAAATTCCCCACGAACTGGGAACTTTCGACTGCCAGGGCGACGGAGGTCGCGAGGTATCTCCAGGAGACCGGCGGGATCGATGCCAAACTGCTTTCCGCCACAGGATATTCGGAATACCAGCCCGTTGCCCCGAATGATACGGAAGAGGGCAAGCACAAGAACCGCAGGATCGAGATCGTTCTCCTGCCGCTTCTGCAGTAGGTACGGATGTTCACCGGGATTATTGAAGAGATGGGTAACGTGAAGGCGCTCAGGCGTGAAGCAGGGGCGGCCCGGCTTACCATATCCGCGTCAACGGTTCTTGGCAGCACAGCATTGGGCGATAGCATTTGCGTAAATGGTGTTTGCCTCACCGTTGTGGATATAGGAAAATCAGAGTTCTCTGCCGATGTAGCCAATGAGACCCTGAAGGTCACCGATCTCGGTCAGCTCCAAGTTGGACAGAAAGTGAACCTCGAGCGGGCGCTCCAGCTTTCGTCGCGAATCGGTGGACATCTTGTCACAGGACATGTGGACGCTGTGGGCCGGATCAGGGAGAAGCGGCAGGAGGGGAATTCTTGGCGCGTCTTCATAGAGGCGCCCGAGACAGCGCTTCATTACATCATTAAAAAAGGTTCCGTGGCCGTGGACGGCATCAGCCTGACGGTTGCCGACGTAGACATAGCCGGCTTTTCCATTGCCATGATCCCGCATACGGCGAAACTGACGACGCTCGGGTTCAAATCCGCAGGTGACAGCGTGAATCTGGAAACGGACATTATTGGAAAGTATGTGGAGCGGCTCCTGTCAGCGAGAGTTGAGGGCGGCTTGAATCTGGAGTTCCTGAGAGGGCATGGATTCGCATGACGGACAGTGTCAAAGGTCCAGCAGCCAGGATCAGGGTAAATGACAGAGAGCGAGAAGCATTGCCCATGCCTCTTGTCTCGTGAACAAGACGTCGCATTGAAGAAAGGGTGATATCCATGAAGTTCAATACGATCGAAGAAGCAATAGACGATATCAGAAAAGGCAAAATTGTCGTCCTCGTCGATGACGAGGACCGGGAGAACGAGGGCGACCTCACCATGGCGGCCGAAGCCGTGACGCCAGAGAACATCAATTTCATGGCCATGCATGGCCGTGGACTGATCTGCCTCTCGCTTACAACTGAGCGCGTGAAGGAGCTCCAGCTTCCCATGATGACAACAGACAACACATCGTCGTTCGGAACGGCCTTCACGATATCCATTGAAGCAAAAAAGGGCGTGACCACCGGCATTTCCGCTGCCGACCGGGCCACGACGATCAAGACGGCGATCAGCCCCAAGACGAAACCAGAAGACCTGGCAAGACCGGGACATGTGTTTCCGCTCCGTGCGAGGCCGGGCGGTGTGCTTCAGCGGGCTGGACAGACCGAAGGTTCCGTGGACCTTGCTCGGCTCGCCGGACTCTATCCCGCAGGTGTCATCTGCGAGATCATGAACGATGACGGCACCATGGCCCGCGTGCCGCAGCTTATGGAATTTGCAAAAAAGTTCGATCTGAAGATCATCACGGTCAAAGACCTCATAGCATACCGAGTAAAGAAAGAGTCACTCGTGCGCAGAGTGGCGATGACCAAGCTGCCGACTAGCTACGGTGGAGATTTCACGGCCATCCTGTACGCGAACGAAATTGACAACATGAACCACATCGCCCTTGTCAAGGGAGACATCAAGCCGGATGATGAAGTCCTCGTACGGGTTCATTCCGAGTGCCTCACGGGCGACGTGTTCGGATCGATGCGCTGCGATTGCGGCGAGCAGCTCCAGAACGCCATGAAGATAATCGACGGAGAGGGCAAGGGCGTGATACTTTACATGCGCCAGGAAGGCCGCGGCATCGGACTCGAAGGTAAGCTCAAAGCTTACGAATTGCAGGACAAGGGGAAAGACACGGTCGAGGCAAACCTTGCTCTTGGGTTCAAGGCGGATCTGAGAGACTACGGCGTAGGCGCGCAGATCCTTCGCGATATCGGCGTGCGAAAGATCAGGCTCCTTACGAACAACCCCAAGAAGATCGTGGGCCTTGAAGGATATGGCCTGACGGTGGTCGCCCGCGTACCGATCGAAATGCACCCGCACGCGAAGAATATTCATTATCTCAAGGTAAAGAAGAACAAGCTCGGCCACATGCTCGAGAAGGTGTAGGAAGACGCGCAGGGGGAAGTGCAACGAGTGAAAGAACAGCGATCTCACACTCTCTGCACCATGCTTTACGCGCTGTGCCGAACAAGTTTCAAGATTGGGAGGAGACATGCCAAAAGTGATCCAGGGAGATCTGACAGGCAAGGGACTCAAGTTCGGGCTTGTCGCAGCGAGGTTCAATGATTTCATAACCAGCAGGCTTCTCGACGGCGCACTTGACGCCCTTCTGCGGCACGGTGCGGCGGATGGAGACATTGAGGTCGTGAAAGTCCCCGGAGCTTATGAGATACCGCTTGCTGCCAAGAAGCTTGCACAGTCAAAAAAGTACAATGCCATAATCTGTCTCGGTGCCGTGATTCGCGGAGCCACACCGCACTTCGAATACGTGAGCGCGGAAGTAAGCAAGGGCGTAGCCGCAGTCTCCATGGAATCGGGCGTTCCCGTTATCTTCGGCGTGCTGACCACTGATACGATCGAGCAGGCAATCGAACGGGCTGGCACGAAGAGCGGCAACAAAGGCTGGGACGCCGCCCTTTCCGCCATCGAGATGGCGAACGTCATGAGGCAGATATCGTAACAGCGGATGCTCACCCATGAGCGCGGCGCACAGACGGTAGGATATGAGAAGACGCAAGGCCAGGGAGCATGCACTCCAGATACTGTATCAGCTGGATATTAAAAAAGAGAAGCCTTCAGCGTCTGTCCTGAAAAATTTTTGGGCCGAGTACAATCCGGATGACGAAGTCAAGCTTTTTGCAGAGGAGATCGTCAAAGGCACGTTCAAGCACCTTGAGAAGATAAACGGACTGATCCATCAGTGTGCGAAGAACTGGAGCCTCGACCGTATGGCCATCGTCGACCGCAATGTGCTCAGGATGGCGGTCTATGAAATACTCTACCGGTTGGATATTCCCACCAGTGTAACAATCAACGAGGCCATTGAGATCGCAAAGAAGTATGGTACCGATGAATCAGGCTCATTTGTGAACGGCATCCTGGACAGCGTTGCCAGAATGACGGGGAAACTGGACGAAGGTAGGTTAGAAGATTAAGAGGAGAGGGTGTCCGGTTTGGATGTGAAGGTTATCCTGCAAGACATAAAAAATCTCGAGACCGAGGCACTCATTGTTGGTTTTTACCAGGATGTCCGTCCACTCAAAGGGCTTGCTGGAGAGCTCGACTGGCTGCTATGCGGTTCTCTCTCCGACCTTATCCTGAATAATAAGCTGAGCGGCTCACTGGGTGAAGTGGCTCTTCTTGCCTCACGGGGCAAGGTCCCGGCGACGAAGATCTTCATGGTAGGTCTCGGGCCCAAAGGAGGGAGTTCCCCCTCGTCACTGAGTAAAGCGGCGAGGATAGCAGCGTCCAGCGCAGTCGGTGCAGGCGTTACAAATATGGCGGTCGAGTATTTTTATTCCCCCGATGCGCCGTACGATGCAGTCGTAACCGCCCTTCGGGACGGATTGTCGGAGGGCGCCAGGGGAATTCCCCTTATGGTGTCGCTGCTTGCCCCCGACGCTGCCGCATATGAAAAGATTTCCCGGTTGGTGAAGGCGTAAGCGTGTTCAGGAAAGAAAGCCTACAGCGAGGATGCTTCCGGTCTAGATACGAAAACAGCGGCGCTAACACAAAGTAGACAAGTTTAAAAGCGATTAAAGAGGTACAATGACCGCAGGAGTGATTGCATGATCCCTCGTTACAGCAGACCGGATATGGCCGGCCTCTGGGAAACGGAGAATAGATACCGCGCATGGCTCGTGGTCGAGATCCTTGCTTGCGAGGCGAACTCACGCCTGGGGTTGATACCGGCGAAGTCGCTCGCGAACATTAAGAGGAAGGCCGACTTCAGCGCCAGGCGGATCGATGAACTCGAGAAGATCGTGAAGCATGACGTCATTGCCTTTCTCACGGCAGTGGGCGAAAAGGTCGGACCCGATTCCCGCTATATCCATCTGGGACTTACATCCTCGGACGTCCTCGACACTTCCCTTGCCTGGCTCATGCGAAAGGCGTCTGACATCATCATCAGCGATATCCGCGCCATCCTCAAGACTCTCAAGAAGAAAGCCTTGCAGCACAAGAACACCGTCATGATTGGCCGCTCGCATGGTGTGCACGCCGAGCCAGTCACGTTCGGTCTCAAAATGGCTCTCTGGTATGAGGAAATGAACCGCGCCCTTGACCGAATGCACCGGGCGCGGGATGTTATCAGTGTAGGCAAACTGTCAGGAGCCGTGGGGACGTTCGCTAATATCGATCCCTTTGTGGAAACCTATGTCTGCCAAAAACTGGGGCTCAAGCCAGAACCCGTCGCGACCCAGGTCGTGCAGCGCGACCGGCATGCCGAGTTCCTGTCGGTGCTTGCGCTCATTGCGTCCTCGATCGAGAAGTTCTCCGTCGAGCTTCGCCACCTGCAACGGACAGAGGTGCTCGAGGCAGAAGAATATTTTTCCGAAGGTCAGAAAGGTTCCTCTGCCATGCCGCACAAGCGTAATCCCATATCCGCCGAGAACCTTACGGGCCTGGCGAGGGTCGTACGGGCCAACGCTATCGCAGCAATGGAGAACATCGCCCTGTGGCACGAGCGCGACATTAGCCATTCCTCGGTCGAGCGTCTCATCATCCCAGACAGCACCATTCTAATTGATTATATGCTTGCACGGTTCAACAACCTGATAGACCAGCTCTTTGTATATCCAAAGAACATGCAGCGCAATATGGCGATCTCCAGAGGGCTTTTCCACTCAGAAAGCGTTATGCTGGCGCTCGTGGGGAAGGGGATTACGCGTGAGAACGCATACGCCTACGTTCAGCGCAATGCGATGGATGTGTGGAAGCGCGGCGGGGATTTCAAGCAGCTCCTGAAGAACGATAAGGACGTCGGCAAATACCTGAGCAGGAAAGAGATCGACGCATGTTTTGACCTGTCGCATACGCTCAAGAAAGTTGACTATATTTTCAAACGGGTCTTCAAGAAAAGAAGGTAGAGATCTATGTTCGACAAGTTTCACGAAGAATGCGGCGTATTTGGCATCTATGGCCACCCCGATGCGGCGAACCTCACTTATCTGGGCCTTTACTCCTTACAGCACCGGGGCCAGGAGTCAGCCGGCATCGTTTCGTCCGATGGCAAACAGCTCTATGGTCAAAAGGCCATGGGTCTTGTCGCTGACATCTTCGTTGAAGAGCGCATCAAGAAACTTCCCGGATATGCGGCGATCGGGCACAACCGATATTCTACCACCGGTGAAAGTGCAGCGATCAACATCCAGCCGATCCTGGTGAATTTCGCCCTGGGATCCCTGGCGATCGCGCACAATGGCAACCTGGTGAACGCCGGCATCCTTAAGGACGAGCTTGAGGCATACGGTTCTATCTTTCAGTCAACCATGGACAGCGAGGTGATTATCCACCTCATAGCCCAATCGCGCATGGCCACGATGCACGAGAGGATCGTCGACGCCTTGGGCCACGTCCAGGGGTCATACAGTCTTCTCCTCATTACGGAAAATGAACTCATAGCGGTACGGGATCCGAATGGCTTTCGTCCGCTCTCGCTCGCGGAACTCGATGGAGCGTATGTCGTCGCTTCCGAAACGTGCGCCTTCGATCTCATCGAGGCCACCTATATTCGGGAAATCGCACCCGGTGAGATGGTCGTGATAAACAGCAAGGGTATTCACTCGTCATTTCCTTTTAAAAAAGCGGACCCTTCGCACTGTATCTTCGAGTTCATTTACTTTGCAAGGCCAGACAGCATGGTCTTCGGTCAGAACGTGTATTCAATACGCAAAGAATTCGGGAGGCAGCTCGCGCGGGAGACGAACATTGCAGCCGATGTAGTTATCCCGGTGCCGGACTCAGGAGTGCCAGCGGCCCTTGGATACGCCGAGGAAGCGGGGATTCCCTTCGATACGGGACTCATTAGGAACCATTACGTCGGGCGGACCTTTATCGAGCCCCGACAGAGTATCAGGCATTTCGGTGTAAAAATAAAGCTGAACCCCGTCCGTGACGCGCTCAAGGGTAAGCGGGTAGTTGTGGTGGATGATTCCATCGTGCGCGGGACCACAAGCAAGAAGATAATCAAGATGATCAGGAACGCTGGGGCAACTGAGATCCATATGCGGATTAGTTCACCGCCGACCTCCTACCCCTGCTTCTACGGCATCGATACACCTACGAGGCAGGAACTTATCGCGTCTTCGCACAGTATCGAAGAGATCAGGAAGTACATTACTGCTGATACACTAGGTTACATAAGCATGGACGGAATCCAGAAGGTGGTCCCGTACCGCATGAACTACTGTGCTGCCTGTTTTGACGGCGCCTACCCGGTACCCTTCCCGGGCGAGAAGATGCTGCAGCTGGGGTTGTTCGATAAAGAATAAGAAAATTATTAAACACGTATAGTGACAGATGAATACGAGCAGCATTTGAACGAGCGGATTGATGGTTTCCAGTTTTCTTTATCCGTGTAAATGAGTAGTGAACGTATCAGTTTTATTTTCGTTTCAATTCGTTTTTATGTGCGGCTGAAAAAAGTAGGTTTAAAGAAATGGTGCCGAGGCGCAGAATCGAACTGCGGACACGAGGCTTTTCAGGCCTCTGCTCTACCAACTGAGCTACCTCGGCATAATGTGGCAGCCAACCCAAGCAGGACGATAAAATAACAGAGTAGAGGGTTGATTGTCAAGCGAATTCTATGCTTCTTCAGGTGAATAAATGAAAAAAGTCTTTGAAAGGTCAGTGTCTCTGAAGGACAAGCCGTTCCGGTTCTGTCCGGGTTGCAGCCACGGCGTCCTGCACAGAATTGTTGCGGAGACCATTGATTCCCTGGGCATCCGTGACAGGACGATAGGCATTGCGCCGGTTGGATGTGCGGTTTTTGCCTACGACTATCTCGACATCGACATGATCGAGGTGCCCCACGGAAGGCCGCCGGCGATAGCCACAGGCATAAAGCGGTCAAGGCCCGAGTGCGTGGTCTTCAGCTATCAGGGAGACGGAGATCTCGCCGCCATCGGCACAGCCGAGATCATTCATGCCGCTGCGCGAGGTGAAAACATCACTGTTATATTTGTCAACAACGGGAACTACGGCATGACGGGAGGCCAGATGGCGCCCACCACGCTCCCCGGCCAGAGGACAACAACCACCACGATGGGCAGGGACGTGAAAGACGCTGGTAATCCTCTCAGGATATGCGAAATGCTCGCAACGCTCGATGGTCCTGTATATATCGAACGCGTCTCCGTGGACAGCCCGAAGAATGTCCTCGCAGCGAAGAAGGCCATTCAGAAAGCCTTCAGGAACCAGATCGAGGGCGAAGGATTTTCCTTTGTGGAGGCGCTCTCTATGTGTCCAACGGATTGGGGTATGACTCCGCTCCAGGCCGTGGACTGGGTTAGGGACCACATGATGAAATACTATCCGCTGGGGGTGTACAAGGACAAACTCAAGTAAAATAATTTTGCGGAATGCAAATTGCGGAATTCAGTTAATCAGTAACCTCAATCTGAGATCCTAATGTTGAAACAGGGAGTGACAATGTACCAGGACGTAATGATAGCAGGTTTTGGAGGGCAAGGGGTGCTGCTCGCTGGCAAGCTCCTTGCCTACGCTGGGATGCTTGAAGGCAAACACGTGACGTGGTTCCCGTCCTACGGTGCAGAGATCAGAGGAGGAACCGCAAACTGTACCGTTATTATTTCGAGTGACGAGATAGGCTCTCCGGTGGTCCAGAGTCCCAGCGCCATGCTTATCTTCAACGAGGCATCGTTCAAAAAGTTCGAGAAGAGGATTAAACCAGGCGGACAGCTTTTCGTGAATACCTCGCTCGTGCAGGAACCTTCGACCCGTTCAGATATAACGAGGATCGAGTTGAAGGCAAATGACATCGCTGAAGACCTCGGCGATACCCGCATATCGAATATGGTGATGCTTGGCGCATTCCTCAAAAAAACCAACGTCGTAGCGCTGGAATCAGTGCTTACTGCGCTTAAACAAGTGCTGCCTGCGAGAAGATATTCGCTGATCCCTCTGAACGAGAACGCTTTGAAGCGCGGCGCCGAAGTATGTTGCAGCAAGGCCAGTTAGCATCCTGAATGCCGTCTGCGTATGCGCCAATATCCGGTGCCATAGATCCGATCAAGACGAAAATCAATCTCAATCAGTACTTTCTATAATCTTCGCTCTCCCGCCGCATTTTCTTTCATTTTATTGACAAACAATGCTTTTTCTTGTATCTTGAGGCGAGCTGTTACATAGCAGCATGGCAGGGAACGGCATGATTGATGATGTCATTCTCCTACGATGATAGAGGCTTCAGATTGTTTAAAACGGAGTTGATGTTTGATACCGATCAAGGACATTAATCCCACAGAGCGGTTTGCAATTGTTACCCTGATCATCATCGTCCTGAATATCGCAGTATTTATCTACGAATTGGCGCTCGGGCCGCAGGCCGGTGAGATTTTTGTAGACTCTTTTGCCCTGATACCGAAGAGGCTTTTCTCACGCGTTCCGGAGGCATCCCATGTCGTTCCTGCTGGGGCCGCCATCTTCACTTCTATGTTTCTGCACGGCGGTTTCCTTCATATAGCGGGCAATATGCTTTACCTTTGGATCTTCGGGAACAACGTGGAAGATTCCATGGGCCGCATTCGATTCATCGTTTTCTATTTTCTCTGCGGCATTATCGCTGCATATACCCATGCGATTGCCAATTCGGCTTCGACGGTGCCCATGATCGGAGCGAGCGGCGCCATCTCAGGGGTGTTGGGCGCATACCTCCTCCTGTACCCCCGGGCACGGGTGCTTACCCTGATAGCGTTCGGTTTGTATATAAGAACGGTAGAAGTGCCCGCAATGTTCGTTCTGGGATTCTGGTTCGTGCTCCAGTTTTTGAGTGCATTTCTTTCGACCGGGACTGGCGGTGGCGTTGCCTGGTACGCACATATCGGGGGTTTTCTGGCGGGGATTCTGTTGATAGGGATATTTAAACGACGAGATGTTCCTTTGTGGAGCAGGAGGAGTGACGACTAGCTATGATTGTCCCGTGTGAATGCGGTGCAAAGCTCAAGATTGATGACGCCAAGGTTGGTGCGCAGGGCGTAAAGGTCCGTTGTCCACGGTGCGGAAACATCCTTACGGTTCTAAAAACGTATGGGGAGGAAAAGGAATCAGTTGCACCGAAAAGGAAGCTTGTACCGTCAGGGGCCGCCCCGCTTGTGCTTGTGGCACACGACAGCGAGGTTGTCAGGAATATGGTCCGCACGGTTCTAGTTGATGAAGGATTCACCGTAGAAACAGCCGCTGACGGGCTTGAGACTTTGAAAAAAGCCACGGAGAAAAGACCGAGAGCGCTGGTGCTCGATGTAGGCATTCCGGGCATATACGGTTTTGAAGTGTGCGAACGGCTGAAGGGGGACAAGGATACCGGTGATATAAAAATCGTGCTCCTATCATCCGTCTACGACATGAGACGATATAAACGCACTCCTGACAGCCTTTATGGCGCTGATGATTATATCGAAAAGCACCATATCCCTGACCACCTTCCGGTCAAGCTCCGTAAGCTGATTGACCTTGAACAGAACACGCCTATTCTGAGTGCTGCCGCAAAGCCGCGCCAACGCGAACTACCTGAAATGTCCAGACCTCCGGCGCGAGAGTTTGAGCCATCTTTTCTCAAGCCTGATACCCTGACGAGTCTGGAACAGGACAGTGAAGAGCCGAAGGACATGGCCGCACCAGTCCTGAAGACAGGTCATGCGAAAAGTCATGATCTGTCAGCAATAATACCAGAATCATTCAGTCTTGATGCCTCCATCTTTCAGAAAGATGAGTGCGACATTCCCAAGGTGGATGAAACGGACCCTGAGGCGGTAGAGAAGGCGCGCCGTTTTGCACGGATCATTGTATCTGATGTTGCCCTTTACAATCAGGATGCGGTTATCGAGGGCCTGAAAAACGGCACATTCTATGAACTCCTGAAGAACGATGTGGATGAAGGACGCGAGCTTTATGAAAAAAGGGTTCCCGCTGCAATCAGGTCCAGAAAAGATTATTATCAGGAGGCTTTTGACAATTTTATCAGAGCCCAAGAGAAGAATGTTCGTTGACAGACAGAAAAAGATAGTATAATATACGACTCTGTCGGGGCGTAGCGCAGACTGGTAGCGCACTTGGTTCGGGACCAAGGGGTCGGAGGTTCAAATCCTCTCGCCCCGACCATTCTTTCTGCTAAGTCAACCATCAAATAACAGCAAACACCCATAGGGGTATTTTCTTGACCACATCTTACATGGTATGCGGCGTTGGAGAGATCGGCGGCTGCCGACGGGCAGGTAAGCGGCAGGATGGTCAAGAGAGGAACGGCATGTCAAACCAGTTTTTATGGTACGACAGAATAAATGGAGCACCTATGTATTCTTTATTTTCCTGCCCGATGAGGTGTTCATGAGTGAGAGGGAAAGACCAGTTGACGATCTGATGGGCGCCGAGTCCTACAGTGAGGAACTTGAGGAAAAGGATGAGGTTGAAAAATTAAACAGAAGTAATGGCACACCCGATGAAACGTCCGAAGAGACCTCTGAAGGGGCTTCGTCCCAGAAGGGTCTCGATGCCATCAAGTATTACCTCAAGGAAATCAGGAAGACGCCGCTTCTCACGTTCGAGCAGGAGCAGGAGCTGGCAAAAAGGATTGAACAGGGCGATGGGGACGCTCGCGCCAAGATGATCGAAGCGAATCTCAGGCTTGTCGTGGCAATCGGGAAAAAATACATCAACCGGGGATTGCAATTTTCGGATATCATTGAAGAAGGAAACCTTGGCCTTATCAGAGCCGTAGAGAAGTTCCAATACGAACGAGGGTTCAAGTTCAGCACCTACGCCTCGTGGTGGATCAAGCAGTCCATAGAACGGGCGATCGTCAATCAGACAAGGACGATACGCCTTCCCGTCCATATTGCCGAGATCGTCAATTCCTATATGCGTGCAGTTCGCCAGCTGACACAATCACTGGGGCGTGAACCGCAGATAGAAGAGATCGCCAAAAAGATGCGCGTTACCATTGATAAGGTGAGGAGCATTTCGCAGGTCGTGAGGGAAACATACTCACTGGATATGCTCATCGGCGACCAAGAAGAGGATACCCTTAAGGACATCCTCCAAGACAACAACGCCCTATCGCCGGCGAGTTTTTCCGACGATATCCGCAGGCGGGAGCATATCGAAGAATGGCTCCAGCAGCTTTCAGTGAGCGAGCGGAAAGTAATTGAGTTGCGTTTCGGACTAAACGACGGCGAGCCAAAGACCCTGGACAGCATCGGCAAGGAGTTCGGGATCACGAGGGAGCGGGTCCGGCAGATTGAGACCCAGGCGCTTAATAAACTCCGGGCTATCACAAAACGGAAGAAGATAGACCTGGAAGGAATGCTGTAACGATTGCGGATTGCGGAATAAATATGAATTAGAATCTATGATTCGCAATTGAATCGCCCCTGTAGCTCAGGTGGATAGAGCAGCGGTTTCCTAAACCGCGTGCCGGGTGTTCGAGTCACCCCAGGGGCACCATAAAATCAATTGGTTACGGCCGATACAGGATTGTATCGGTCTTTTTATTTTCAAAATTGCTACTCTTTTGCTACTGATATGTGACGTAATTTGCCTGAAATCATTTAATTATCAACGCAGAGCTGCGGTTCTCTAAACCGCTTATCGGGCTTATTTCAATTGACGAGTTGCCTTTGTCTTATCATACAGTAAACGATTCGTAAAAATAACGACATCGAACGGTCGTTAATTATTCGTTGTTAAAACGATCGAATTGCCCTTGGAAATGTTCGAGTACGCTTACGTTGTGCACTTGTTTGCTCTTTTATACATATTGACGGAAGCAGTAAAGGTCATTGTTTTCTCCTTGGTGGTGTGGTTTTCTTGGGTTTAATCAAAAAAAGTTGATTGGAAATGAGTAGCATATTACTATATGTATTGTGCAATCTATTATATTTATACACGCTGCGAAGTACATCCTATGCTCCTCCTGTCAAGGGCTGATATTATAAAATTATAAGTTATCCATTTCTTTCGAGTTCCAGCAGATTTCTTTTTAAGTGCAAACCTCCATCGTGCATCCTCGCGGATGTTCCCGGCTATTTTCGACGAGATCTCTTACACGAAGCGAACTTAACCTCTGAGAGTTATTGATTATCCGGCGTGCTAGTGCCGCCGAGCATCCCTTATCCAGAATATCAAGTTTAGTAAGAGGCCCTGAATTGTATCTGCCGAGGTCATATGCCTCAACCTTCCTGACCGGGCTCTCTTCGTCGAAACCGATTTATATCGGGCTTCCATTCAAAAAATGATCGCCGAGGAAGCCCGCATTTGAGTTCTTTTGGACCGGCCTATACCTTGGTATCCCCCAGATTAAGACATGCCGGATCAAACATCTCTTTCTTCTTCATCAGCGTCCAGGCTATGATCAAGAGCTTTGCCGCGAGCTTAACGCGCAGTTTGGTGCCGATCCCTTGCTCATGCTGCCGGCGGAGGAGCCTTCTGGTGTAATACTTGATGAAATGATAGTTCATGTTGGACGCCACCATTGCCGCCTGATAGAGGGTAAATCGCAGGTCCACCTTGCCTCTCTTGGAGATGACCGGCACGGCATTTGGTGTGTTTTTACCACTTCGATCGGCAGACAGATCAAAACCAGCCATCTTCAGAACCTGCCTGCCAGAGGAAAACCGGTAGGGATCACCGATCGCACCGAGGACCGTGGATGACACCTCCGGACCAAATCCCGGGATGCTCAGGAGGCAGGAGTACTCGG
>DATJZV010000126.1:0-4729 GCA_035498715.1 Nitrospirota bacterium | reverse complement strand
TACAGCTTGCCGAGCCGATGCACCAAGCGCTCCCGATCAACGGTGCGAATCTGATCAATCGCTACGCTTCCCGCCCGGCCCTTAAATCGGCATGGGGCCCGGATGGGAGGGCCTGCGGTTGTGAGGGGAGCCGCAATAAGAGTTCTCAAATAGGATACTTTTCATAACGTCCTGATCCAGCCGTATCTTCATCTCTTTTGCGGCAGGGCTAACGGGATCCCGATGAGCCGCCCGGCCAGCCCAAGGCTAGCGTCGCGCCAAAGCAAAAGTCCAGGCTGCTGGGGTCGGCTCCATCGCGTTAGGCCGCATCGGACTCAACGACGGCGTCGGCCTCGATTTCGATCAGCCATTCGGGATCGATGAAGCGGGCAACTTGAATGACCGTACTCGCAGGTCGCACGTCGCGGAAGAATTCTCCGTGTACTTCGGCTACCGCCTCCCAGTCACTGATGCGGGTGAGGTAGATCCTAGTCCGGACAACATCCGTCAACGATGAACCTGCGCCTTCAAGGGCTGAGCGGATGATCTCCAGGCATCTGCGGGCTTGGGCGGAAGGATCGCCCAGGCCTACGGTCTTGCGGTCCGGGCCTATCGGTGCGGTTCCCGAAACGGAGACTATATTCCGAACTCGGACAGCTCGCGAGAAGCCGATGCGCGGTTCGTAAGGACTCCCGCTGGATACAAGCTTGTGTGTCAAGGGACACCTCCTGGGCCAGCACCGCCGATGCGGCCTAATGTGAAGCTTAGGGGCAGGGCGACTTTTTGCCGTGTCTCCCATGAGCAACTTGTGATGGGAGCCTTCTCATAAATCTTTTAACACCTTTTGTACTCGCATTGATACCCACTTTATTGATGAAATGGCTACTGCCTTGCCGATCAAAACTAGTCTAGATCCAAACTCACTTTACACTGATTACATTTTACAGCGCCCCGGAAAACCTTATTGCCGCATTCAGGACAGATATACCGGGCTTCCTCATCTTGAATCCATTTCTCGGTGCCAAACTTCCGCCAATACGGAACAGCCCGCAACATAACCTTCTGGCCAACGGCCATGGGAAAATTTTCAATATGCGGACAAGGAAATCCATCGCATTGATGACACCCGGTGTAACCTTTCTCTCTGGTGCAGGCCCTGATCTGACACTGCTTGCAATGCATAAACAGGTCATCCGATAAGCACCCGTGGCATCGTATATCTTCTGCTGAAAGATTTTCACTATTAGGAAGAATACCCTTGCCGGGGACTCCTCCCCTGTATAGATTCGCTAACCGCTCCTTGAATTTCTGATTATGATCACGGTGTGCCATATAAATGGCACAAACCCCGCAATAAAGACCACACGGTGCAACAAAATCCGGATTTATCGTCATAATGCCAAGCCCTCCTGTTTGGTCGTCTTCTGATGCTGCAATCGCATAACGACCGGCGTCAGCAGCGCGGCGGAACGATGCACTCAAGGATATACGGCTCCGATCAGCGCGTCCGATGTGTACGCCGCAGTTCGGACTTCTTTCGTAATGCTGAAACGGCCCATTCAGCACGAGGATCAGCAATGCAAATCTGCCTTGGATCGAGGCGGGCAGTGATGTTCTGGTACTCGGCTTTCTTCTGACTGTCCATCTCCGGGTCGACGTCGGACGGTGTCCACTCGTGTAGATAGACGATCTGCTTCACGTGAGCCTGGAGAAGCTCCTTGGCGCAGCCGAAACACGGCTGCATCGTGGTATAAAGCGTTGCGCCTTGAACGGAGATCCCAAAGCGGGCGGCTGAAAGCAACGCGTTCTGTTCCGCATGGACACAGATGCACAAGTCATAGCCTGTGCCGGAGGGAAACCGGCCTTTCGGGTTGCGACAGCGCAGGCATCCGCCCTCGAGACAGTTCTTCATGCCCTCGGGAACACCGTTGTACCCCGTCGCGATGACCCGATTCTCTAAGACCAGAACCGCTCCGACCCGGTTGCCTCTGCAGTTTGCCTTTTCGCGAACTGCGATCGCAATCCCCATGTAGTACGTGTCGGTGTCAGGCAGCTTTTCAACTCTCGCGATCAAAGGAGCCTCCCTACAAAGACCCAACGTCAGAGTTCACCGGGCACGGCGTTTAGCAACAACCTTCGACGCTAACGATCAAGTTAAAGAACTCGCAACGCGCGCTGCGGTCCAACGCGTTGTTATGCCGCGGCTGACCTGCAAAGATGCTACATTAGCTAAATTATGATCTCATGCTCTTCTGAGATAAAGTAGGCGACTCTGCTTTCATCAATAAAATTCTGTTCGTCCTGCCCGGAAGCTCTCCATTCGGGACTCTGGCGCGCTTTCAATAAAGCATCGACGTCATCAAACCAGAGCTCGGCCATCCCGTCAAAATCTGCCGGACGAGCATCGCCTGAAAAATTAATACGATGACTTTGCACGAATCGGCGAAGCCCCGGTATGCGCGCGCCAATCGATCCGTGAAATTGTTTCCAATAATGGAAGAACTCTTCATCGGTCATGCCGGACTTCTTAGTAATGCAGTAGACGAGTTTGATCATTTCCCCTAGACTCTATTCGATAAATATTAGCGGCCTAACGTTCAAGGTAACCGGCTGCCGGAGCGCGAAGCGCGGAGGGCACCTGCAGGCGCTCTGGTTGACCGCAGGGTTAGCCCTCCCTCAGAGCAATTTTCAGCGCTGCTCTCGCGAGCAAACGTGTAGAATCGAGTGTCGGCAAGGGACAATCATTCGGAGCAACAAGAAGGGGAATCTCAGTGCATCCTAGTATCACGGCATCGCACCCTCGATCCTTCAGCTTTCGAATGACTTCGTTGAAATACAGTCGTGATTCCTCCATAAAAATCCCGTTTACGAGTTCTTTGAAGATGATGGCATCGATCTGGTCCCGATCATCTTCATCCGGTATGTGACAAGAGATGTTGCATTTCTTCAGAACTTCTGGATATACGGAGCCTGTCATGAGATATCTTGTGCCGGTGATTGCCAGATTCTTGAAGCCATTCGTCTTCGCTTCATCAGCCACGGCTTCCGCAATGTGGAGCCAAGGAATGGGTGAATCAACGGCGACCAGATCAAACGCTTGGTGAATTGTATTATCCGGACAGATGGCTAACTGTGCCCCAATTGCCGCAAGTTTCCTCACCGAGGACAGCATCAGCTTAGCCACTTCGGGCCAGTTCCCCGAACGGATGTGGACCATGTAATCTCCGAGGGGGTAGGTGTGCATGGACGCTTCGGGGTGCATATGCTCTCCCATTAGCGCGGGTGCCTCTGTGCACAGCGTACGGTAGCACAGCGCAGCGCCCTCGGCGCTGCATGCTACAATTCCGATATGTTTCGTCATGTTTCTCTCCAAGGACCAACCGTCGCGAGCTGAGCGGCACCGCTGAGCTACCTCGGTCGAAGATGAGAGTGAAGATGAGAGGGTCGCATCTTAATTATTAATTATTTTCTTCCTGATTCTATTGACCCGCCTCTTCAGTCTGCGATCGGTTTCAATTCTATTTGCGATATGATTATGCCGGACTAGAATCCCAGCTCCGGATATGCCACCGAAATAGCGACCTAAAGCGACTCCGCTTTCTCCGGTCACTTCCCGGCTCAGGTAAATAGCCAAATCGCGGGCCAGATTCTTCTTTTTTCCCTTTCTTAGGATAGTCTCACGTCCACAATCAAACTCTTCACAAACAACCGATATCAGATCTTCAGGGGTGAGCCGGGGCTTCAGACTTCTAAGCTGCGGTATTTCCTTAATATCTGACCTCTTACTTAAAAATTCTTGTTTAACCCAGTTTACAAAATCAACCCCACCTAAAATAACCCCACTTACAATATCTTTAGACGGATTTTCAATTTCTTGATTCTGAACCGATTCAACAAAGTCCCGGTATCTCTTTTTCGCTTGATCTTGGTTTTTTCCGAAAAGCGACAACAACCAGTGAGTTTCCAACCATTCAGGTAGCTTATTATAGCCACTGAAAACCGGATAACTGCTCCATGCATAGTCCTTACAATGCTCAACCATCCCTGCACGAACCGGATTAAGGTGAATATAACGGGATAGATGCTTTAAATATTCATCCGCATCGACAAGGACAGCTTTGAACCGACCCTGAAACAAATGCCCGGAACGCCTTCTTTTACGATTAAAATACGCAGCGTAACTGACATTGATCCATTTTATGGCCTGACTCAAGTTCGCATGCGGTGTCTCGATCAAAAGGTGATAGTGATTGGTCATCAGACAATAGGTATGAATTTTAATTTCATAGCGCGCCACGGCCTTGCTAAAATATTCTAATAGTTTTCCCCGGTCTCGTTCGCTTTTAAATAGATCCGATCCGGCATTGCCGCGATGCATCACATGGTAAAAAGCACCCGAATATTCTATTCTTAAAGGCCTTGCCATTCGAACAACACCGGTTGGTCTGATATCTGGAATTATGTCTTTTGGGAAAGTCGTAAGTGCTCCGGTAAGCTATCTTAACGAAATGAGGTTGTCAATAATTAATAGTTAAGATGCGACCCCTCTCTTTTCCTCTCTTTTTTTCGACCCCTCTCTTTTTTTCTATATCGTTCAACCCCTTGGACGTGGCGGAATCCTTCTCGAGCTCCGTGCATTTTTTCCCAAGCGGCGAGTCCAACCATTTCAAGACGGGTTTGATGTCGGAAGCGCTCAACTTGCCGCTGATGGACTGCGTCATGATGTCCTTGGTTTTTTGCGCGGCATAGG
>DATJZV010000125.1:0-49899 GCA_035498715.1 Nitrospirota bacterium | reverse complement strand
ACGGCGAGAGCAATTCCCAAGGAAGGCCGGAATCCCCCCGCATCGACCACAATTTTCCCAAGGGTAGTGAAAAGCGTATTGCCCAGGGCGGCTCCTGCTGCGCCGCCGAGGATACCTGCTGCTGCGCCGTATACCGCGCGCTTCACGGCTGCCTGGAATTGCCGGCCAGTGATCGATTCGTGGCTCCAGATGAATCCACCGATGAACATGCCCGCAAGAGCGCCAAGCACGACCTCTGTGAGCAATCCACTTCCGGATGTGCCGGACACGTACAGGACAAAGGCCCAAGCGGCCGATCCGCCGAGTGCGCCCACTGCACTGTACAATAATATTTTATGAGATAGTCTGGGCATGGTGACCTCCGTTTTCAAGCGCGGAATGTGAAGTGCGGAGTGCGGACTGAGAATAGATTTTTTCAATCTTCCCCCCTACACTCCACACTCCGGTTTCCGCATTCGGCACTGACTTCACGCTGCCTGGAGCGATAACGCCAGTTTACCAAACCTCAGTTCATCGCCAGGCGTGATCGTCTGCGGGACATGGGGCTGAATGCGCTTCTTGTTGACGTACGTACCGTTCGTCGACCCCATATCCTCTATGGTGTAGACATTGCCCGAGCGGTGGATAACCGCATGCTTGCGGGACACGCCGCCTTCGGCACCCCCGTAGTCTGTAAGATCAAGATCGGGGAACACCTCGCTGATGGGGTCTTCTCTGCCGATGACCACTTCTTCCTTGGCAGGGATTTCCAGTTTGCTTCCGTCAGCGGTCTTGAAGACCAGGCTCGCCCCTTCGCCGCCGCTCGCAACGGCACTGCCCTGAAGTTCGCCCATTGTTTCAAGCTTTGCTCCGCATTCCTCGCAGAAGAGCGCACCCTCAATGTTTTCCATCTGACATTCTTTGCATTTCATGGTAATATCCTCCTTGTCTATTGTTTATCGTACACAGAGCATGGGGCATGGCGGATGGGATTCCATACTCTGCCCTAGACTCCTGCCGCTTCAAGTTTACTTTGCCGTTTCCGTAAGCACCTGCGTCAATTTTCGTGTGCCGTACTCCAGTTTCTTGGTCCCTGCTCGGGTGAGAGTGCCTGTCTTCTTGAGCGACAGGATCTCTCGCTCCGCTGCCTCGGCCAGTTCGTCCTCGCCCATATTCAGGAGCACCGTTGCTGCCGACTGGAGCTTCCGGGTGGCTGCGGCGATGTTGCCTGCCTCGGCCTCACTCAGTGCCCTGGTCTGAAGCTTGAACGCGCTCACCTTCTCCACGAGGTTCATCACCTCGGCGTTTACTCTTGCTGCGGCAGAAGCGTCCTCAACAAAGGCGACGAACATATCCGCCTTGACGCTCTGCCCCTTGACGCCCTGAGAGGGGATGTCATAAGTGACTTCCACCTGCCCCAGCCGGAACTTTCCCGCTTTTTTTGCAGCAACGCGCGACTCGATGAGCATCGCCTGTCCCTTCTTACCGTCGAGAGAGCCGAGGTCAGCAACCACGCTATTTTTGCTCACGGCTTTTTTGCTCACGTCGGCGATCATCGGGGTCGTGATGTACACCTTGACAGGCCTCACTCCCTGGCCCATGCGGGCAGTCACTTTGAGGTTGACGGCAGCAATGGATTGCATGCCATCCACCTCCTGTTGGAACGCATCGAGAATGGAAATAGGGTTCTGGATCCAGTGCGAGTTGCCGTGAGAGAGCTCGGAGAGCCGAAGGAGGAGCTTCTCGTTCCAGTCCTCGCCGATGCCGATACTTGTGATGGCTATTCCCTGCTTCCCCGCCTCATCTGCGAGTTTGAGGCACGCGTCCTCGTCATCCCACGTCTGGCCGTCCGTTAGCAAGAGTATGTGGTTCACACGGTCCTTCGAAAATCCCTTCTTTACCTCATCGATCCCTGCCTTAAGCCCATCGGAGATCTGAGTACCGCCGCGCGGGATCACCGTCGCGAGCCTGCTTTTGATCTCCTCGCGGTTTTTCGCAGGCTGATTCGGAATAAGAGTCTCCACCTGGTCATCAAAGACCGTGACCGAAACGAGATCATTATCGCTCAGATGGTCAGCCACATAACCCACGGCCTCTTTCAGATTATCCATCTTCTCGCCGTCCATGGACCCGCTCCGGTCAAGCACGAGGCCAAAGTTCGCCGGCATTGTCCCGAACATGGACCCGCTCCCGGCCTTGATGTCCACGAGCGCGTAGATGGCCTGCTCCGCTCCGGTGATCGGCAACGCGTCTTTGCTCATGAGGCACCGGATTTTAATGTCTTCTTTCATGGTCTGTTCCTCCTTTTCTTGTTTAGCATAAGGTATAGCGCACTTCCCATTGCTTTCTGGCTTTCTGCGCTCTGTTCTTCGCACTCCGCACTTTGCTCTATACCACCCGCACCACGACCACCGTAATGTTGTCCTTCCCGCCGTTGTCATTCGCCAACTGGATCAGCCTAGAGCATGCTGCTTTCAGATCCCTCTCCGACGCACAGACGCTGTGAATATCCTCTTCAGTCACTTCTCCCCAGAGCCCGTCCGTGCAGAGCATGAGACTGCCACCTCTTTTCAGGTCCACCTGGAAGGTATCCACCTTGATGTTTTCATCCGAACCGATCGTGCGGTAAAGCAGGTTCGATTTTGGGTGGTTCCTTGCCTCCTCTTTCGTCAGCTTTCCCGCGGAAACGAGTTTCGCCACGAGTGAGTGGTCCTCCGTGATCTGTCTGATGGAGCCATTCTCGATCCAGTAAGTCCGGCTATCGCCCACGCTCGCGATGTACGCCCTGTCCTGTCTCATGAGCGCCAGGGTGAGCGTAGTGCCCATGTTGGAACCCTTGCTCTCCCCCTCGCGGAGCACCTCGGTATTCGCTCTCTGCACCGCCTTCTCAAGCAGTTTCTGGGGATCGTATTCTCCTTGCACGCCATCCTGCACCTCTTTGCACGCCGTCTCCACAGCCAGCCTGCTGGCAACCTCGCCCGCGTCGTGTCCACCCATGCCGTCTGCAACAACGAACAAGGTACTTTCTCTCAAGTTCATACACGAGAAATAGTCCTCATTGTGGTCCCTCACCAGACCAGTATCCGTGAGTCCGCACCAGACAAGCGACGTCTCTACGGTGGAACACGGTTCCGGTTTCGCGTCTGCCTGGCAAGCAGATACCGGAGGTTCTGACTCAGGCTTCAGTCTCAGCGTATATGCAGGCTGGAGAATGCGGGTTTCTCCGTCCGGTTTATTTGCGATGGAGGAGGCCCTTTCTACAGCTGGTTCCGGCATTTCAGGCTGTTCAACTGCATTTAAGAAGATCTTTTTCAGACAGCTTTTCAAACCCTCTCCCATGCCATGCTCCCCAGGTTACCATCAACTACACCGTCTTTCTGTAACGCTAAATTGCATCGAACATGCCAGAATGAAAGGAATTGAGAATTGCGGGAAGAAAGACGGGGGAGATCGTTATAATACAAATAGTTATTGTGAAGGACAGGCACTAGTTTAAAAAGGGGTAGCTTAGGGAAGACAGAAGAGATTATATGACTATCGAACAGCAGTATTCGATTTTCGAATACCGACGGGAAAGGTTACCGGGGTCTTGGATGAGGCAGTAGTATAACAACATTGCTCTCACGAACGGCGGCATAGTGATCGAAACGAACAAAAGACTTCAAGGGTTCAAATTCGCGCTTTTCGTGTAATTCGCGATATTCATGTTTTTCCGGCCAACGCATTTGATCTTTATCTGAGGATCCCCTTCACAATCACGTCCACGGCTTCCTCAGGTGAGAGCCCGTGGGCCATAAGCGTCTCCATCTGCCGTTTGTCAACGCTCCCGATGGCGGCCTCATGCGTCACTTTGGCGAGCGGGTTGTTCACCTGGACGCGCGGGCTTGCTTTTGCAACTGCATTATCCTTCACGATTTCCATGCAGTCCACGTGCCCGCGCGCGCCGGCGGCGTTTCCTTCGGTAATGCCGGTGATCTCGGCCGTGGCCTCGTCCTCGACAGCAACCCTGGCTTTAATAAGCCCCCGGGCGTTCGCTCCTGCAAGCACAACTTTTTCCTTGATCTTCACGTCATCATTCGCATGACCAAAAACGCGCGCCATGAGTTCGGTCACAGAGTTCTCACCTGCTTGGACATCATAATCTATCTCGAGCTTGCCTACCCTGCCGTTGATAAGCGAGAAGTCCGTATAATATCTGCCGTTCTTGCCGACCTTCACGGTCAGCTTCGGCTCGACTTCAATACCGCCATAGAGGCCGTGATAATGCGTCTCGGAATACCGCATTTCTGCTCCCTCGCAGATCTCCACTACAGCGTCCATGATGTGCCGGACCTTTTCTGCCTTCGGGAATATACAGTGGGCAATGAATGTTGCCGAAGAATTCTTTTCTAGCTTCACGTCCATCTTGATCTCTTGCGTGCCTTTCTCATGAAGTACGCCGAAGCAGAGGTGCACGGGCTTCTGGAGCTTTACGCCTTCACGGACGATGACCCGGGCAGAGATGCCCCTTCGGGTTTCTGTCGCATCCACGTCAATACCTTCTACGACCCGGGAGCTCAAAATGGAATGACTGCTCACAGCGAGGTGCGCCGTTCCCTGATCAGCGAACACACCCTGCTCCCCGCCGGCTTCGCCGAACGCACGCCGGAGTTCATCAAGTTCAGACATAGTGGCACTCCACACCGTCACAGGTCAGACAATGCCTCGCTTTATAGTGCTCCGCTACTTTTGCGGGATCCCCTGAGCAAATGATCTTCCCGTTGCACACCTGGGACGCGCGATCGGTTATCACCGAAATCTCCTCACGGTGGGTGATGAGCATCACAGCGGTCCCGCTCTTTTTGAACGCGTTGATAACGTTGATGATATCCTGGATCGAAAGCATATCGATACCGGAATCCGGTTCATCGAGAATGGCGAGCCTGGGCTTCAACGCGAGGACCGACGCAAGCTCTATCCTCTTACGTTCTCCGCCGCTCAGGGATCGATCGACCATTCTCGTGAGATAAAGCTCCGGAGCGAGCCCTACCATGTTAAGGTAAGGAACGGGATCCGATTCCCTGTTTTTGATCGAAAGATAATCCATCACGGAAATGCCTTCGAAACGGACCGGTTCCTGCCATGCCATGGTAATGCCGAGCCGCGCCCTTTCAAATATCTTAAGGCTGTTGATAAGGGAGCCGTCGAACCGGATTTCTCCCGAGGCCGGCCAATAGCCTTCGCACCCCATGATAAGGTAGGCAAGTGTGCTCTTGCCCGTGCCGTTTGTGCCGAGGAGAGCATGGACTTCTCCAGGTTCGATGATGAGTGAAAGCCCGGAGAGAATGGGTGTTTTGCCGTCAGGGCCCGCTCCGTAAACAACATCTTTGACTTCAAGCAGTGGCATGATGATATCCTAAGGACTGCAGAGAGGATAAATTTCTATCTATATTCTAGCACGACTTTCATCTGGGATTATGAAACTTTGTGCAGTGCCGGGGAATGCGTCAGGATGGGTAAACTCTACTAAAGGGCGTTGATTCAACAATCATCGTTGATGGCCTTTCGCTGCGCTCCAAGAAAAACCGATACCGCCAACAGGAGTCTGCGGCTTTCTTTAACGGTATAAAGCCAAAAAAAAGCCGTCTTCAATTTGAAGACGGCGGACGTGGTAATCACTTATTCAATACAATTAACAGCTGCTGCACGAAGAACCGCAGGAACTCGGCTGCATTCCGGACAGAACGAAACCCTGACCCTCATGAAAATCGATGTTCGTGTTCATGAGCATGCCCTTGGCGCGCTCTTCCACATAAACCTTCAACCCGTCTAACTCAAGGGTAATGTCACCCGATTGAGCTGCTTTGGCTATGTCCATAGCCAAGGATGGGCTTCAGCCCCCGGGGACAGCAAATATCCTAACTCCGTCTCCTGTCGTACCCTGTTTCTCGACAACATCCTTGAATTTCCTCACCGCACTCTCTGTCAAACTTACCATGCTTCCTCCTTGCTGTAATTCTGAGCCTGTCCGATCTCAGTTAAATTATATCCTGTTTTTTATATTACCAGTATATTCAAATCTTCGCAACTTTTTTTTAAATCCAAACACATTTTTTGACATCCTCCCCGGCCTGAAGGCCAAGGATTCCCGAATCACGCCCTTAATACGCTAAGGCCGCTGCTGATCCTGTTCGCGGATGCGACACAGATGTTTGCCACGTCCCCGGTTTATGGGCTGTTGCCGGCAGCAAGAGATACTATCCCGCTGAATTTCCTTAAATAAATTGAAACATTTTGCGCTGCCCAACATCTGACGCTAAGACTGCAAGAAACGCCGGCCCTTGCCTTCTGGATCCGGATAACACTGAACATGTTGTTAAAAATAACGCTCCTCCTCCTTATTTGCCTTCTTGAAGCTTCTCCGCGAAATAAGGCGGCAGACCGCTTGAGACGATGGCCTCCGCAGTCTTCTGGACATCATAGGGGACCCGCAGGAACTTGACGCTCACAGTATCCTTCGTTATCTCGACTACAGTGACGCATGACCTGGGGTCTCCGTCTTTCGGTTTTCCCACGCTTCCGGCGTTGATAAAGACTTTACCGCTGAAATCCTTCCGATACGGCTTGTGAACATGTCCATAGATTAGAACGTCAGCGTCTACCTTCTCTGCCATTTCCCGGAAGAACTTCTCTGGCCGGTCTTCGTGCCAGTAGAGGTTGTTCTTCTTAGGTGTTGCATGGAAGAGCAAGACCTTCTTCCCGTGGGCGGTGAATGGAATGCTGAAAGGCAGACGCCGCATATAATCTCTGGCCTTTGGGGAAACATGCTGTTTCGTCCATGTAAAGGACCGGTTCGCCATATCCTCCTGGACCGGGTCCTCGGCCTTGCAGCCGCAATGCTCCCTGTCGTTAGCAACCGTCTCGTCGTAATTGCCCTGCACGCCCTCGATGCCGCGCTCTATCAGAAAGTCAACGACTTCGTTGACGAAGGGTGCGTAGCCTCCCAGGTCGCCGAGGTGATAAATCTTCTCCACGCCTTCCTGACTGGCTGCCTCGTAAGCCGCTCTCAGGGCTTCCATATTCCCGTGTATGTCTCCGAATACGGCGAATCTCATTGTGTCTTCCTGTCTCCGTTTGTCCGTGAGCGCTTTAAGGCAATTCTGTTGCCCGGATTCTGCAGTAATCGACTGTGAAATATTTCCTCTGGAAATAACGCGCGACGTTGACGAGGCCAATCAGGACCGGGACCTCCACCAGCGGACCGATGACGGCCGCAAATGCGACTCCTGAATTGATCCCGAAGACGGCGATGGCGACCGCAATGGCGAGCTCGAAATTATTGCTTGCCGCTGTAAAGGACAGGGTCGCGGTCTTTGCGTAGTCGGTCCCCAGTTTCCGCCCCATGTAAAAAGAAACGAGGAACATGACGACGAAATAGATCAGAAGGGGGACCGCGATCATGAGAACATCGAAGGGGAGCTTGACGATATAATTCCCCTTGAGCGAGAACATCACGACTATGGTAAAAAGGAGTGAGATGAGCGTCAATGGGCTTATCCGGGGGATGAAGGTCTGGTCGTACCACGGGCGGCCCTTGAGCCTGATAAGGCCAAAGCGGGTCGCCAGACCGGCGATGAACGGGATGCCCAGATAAATAAAAACGCTTTTGGCGATTTGCCCCATCGTTACATCAACTACCGCCCCCTTGAGGCCGAACCATGCGGGGAGTACGGTAATGAACACATAGGCATAGGCGGAATAAAAGAAGACCTGGAAGATGGAATTGAATGCGACCAGGCCGGCGGCGTATTCAGGATCGCCGCAGGCAAGGTCGTTCCAGACAATGACCATCGCTATGCACCGGGCGAGCCCGATCATGATGAGGCCTACCATGTATTCGGGATAGGCGCGAAGAAAGATTATTGCCAGGAGGAACATCAGAATGGGTCCGATGAGCCAGTTCTGGACCAGTGACAGTCCAAGGACTTTTTTGTTTTTAAATACCTCGCCAAGTTCCTCATATTTGACCTTGGCAAGGGGAGGGTACATCATGAGTATGAGGCCGATAGCGATGGGAATATTGGTCGTGCCGGACCGCAAGCTGTTAATGAAGTCCTCCGTCCCAGGCATAAGATGACCGAGAGCGACACCGATGGCCATTGCGGCAAAGATCCATAGGGTCAGGAAATAGTCTACAAATGAAAGCCTTTTACCAGCCTGTTCCGGCACAGCTATTTCTCCTGTTGTTTTGAGCTCGGATATGAGTTGTACTGTTCTCGCCCCGATCTCATCCCGCGCCCGCCGGAACTCCTTCATAATCTTTTCTTCTGATCCTGCGGTTCCCACCGGGTCATTGATCGGCCAGTGAAGACGCTTGATCTCCGGGGGGGTCCGGGGACAGGACGCTTCGGCATTCCCGCAAAGGGTAATGACCACATCCATCTTCCTCAGCAAACCTTCATCAATTTCCTTGGATTTCTGGCCCGATATATCGACGCCGATCTCTTTCATCACGGCGATAGCGCGAGGGTGAACACCAGCCGCAATGAGGCCGGCGCTATACGGCTCTATCATGCCCTTACCGAACTCCCGCGCCAACCCTTCCGCCATCTGGCTCCGGCAGGAATTACCGGTGCAGAGGAACATCACTTTCATCATCTCTTATCTCCCGTAACAATTAAGCTTGTCCCGCAAGACGCCTTGGCTCTTGTGTATTTACCTTTCAGGAATACGGACAATCTTTTTCTATCATTCGCCATCGCAGCGTCGGGAGCCCGTTCGCATACCGAAAGAATCAATAGCCTCTTGAACATATCGGAATCATTCAGGCTGTAGTGTATCCACCTGCCCTGTTTTCGGTCCCTGATGAACCCCGCTTCCTTTAACACATTCAGATGAAACGAGATCTTCGGTTGGATCATGTCGAGAGCGGCAACGATGTCGCAAACACATAGTTCGCCCTGCTCGAGAAGCTTTATTATTCTAAGCCTCGTCTCATCCGAGAGCGCCTTGAATATGGTTACCAGTTCATCCACTTGTTTTTACACTCCTAGGTCCGCTCTCCGCAATAACAGCGATTTTCCTACGCCTCCTGCTTGAGAAATTCTTTTACCTTATCCAGACTCGGAAGAGGCTTTCCCGAATGTTTGATCTTTCCGTTCACGACAAGCCCGGGGGTAGATAAAATACCGTGTCGGGCAATCGCAGCGATATCTGAAATCTTTGCGACGGTGGCGTCAATCCCAAGTTCCTTCACGGCGATTCTTACAAGCTCCTCCATCTTAAAGCAGTTTGCGCAGCCTGGCCCGAGCACTTTGATCTCCATTTGAGAACCTCCCGATTTCTGGAACACGAACTATGTTAATGCACGAATGTCACGCATAGCATCTTACATCCGTGATGTATCCAATTCGAACCATGCGTGCTCTCTGTATTTTATAAAATTATATTGAACAGATATCCCACGCCGATGATCGTAACAGTCATGATCGCCACGAACATGGCGAGAAGCTTTACTTTCAATACCTTTCGCAGGATGATCATCTCTGGAAGCGACAGGGCTGTGACCGCCATCATGAAGGCCAGCACCGTGCCCATGCTCATCCCTTTTTCCATGAGCGCATAGACGATCGGGATCACGCCGGCCGCATTCGAATACAGGGGCACACCCAAAGCTACTGCTATGGGCACGCCGAAGGGATTCTGAGGCCCGGCATAGCGAACGAGGAAGTCCTCGGGCACATACCCGTGGATGAATCCGCCGATACCAATGGCAATGATCACATACAGCCACACCTTCTTGAGGATATCAGCCGTATTCCAGCGGGCATACACGAGCCGCTCCTTGAACTTTTGTCTCGCGATCTCCTGGGCGGCGCCAAGGGAATGGACCGTATAGACATATGCTTCGACCCATTTTTCGAGCTTCAGTTTGCCTATGATCAACCCGGCGATGATCGCAACGAAGAGACCGGTTGCCATGTAAATGGCGGCGATCTTCCACCCAAAGAGGCCCCAGAGGAGAACCACTGCCACCTCGTTCACCATGGGGGACGAGATGAGGAAGGAGAAGGTGACCCCGAGGGGGACGCCCGCCTCCACGAAGCCGACGAAGAGTGGAACCGCGGAACAGGAACAGAACGGCGTGACGATGCCCAGGAGGGCAGCGAAAATATTACCAATAAACTCTTTTTTATGGGATAGTATCCGCTTGGTCCGTTCAGGCGGGAAGTAGCTTCTCAGTACGGAAACAACGAAGATGATGATTGAAAGAAGCAGAAATATCTTAATTATATCATAAATAAAGAATTCAGCGGCATCGGCAAGGCGTGAACCAGGCTGCATGCCAAACAGTGAATGGACCATATAATGAGAAAACCCCTTGAGCATTTCCACCTTAACATATAAATAATTTTTTATATATTATCGAAGGAAAGAGAAGATGTCAAGATAATTTTCAGCGTTTTGGCTGGTCCAGCAGGTTTTTGATCCCGTCGGTCATATAGACCTTCCCCAGGTCATCCACAATAATTGCCTCGGCACCGAACGTTTTCACGATTTTCATTCCGTCTTCAGGTCCGAGGATGAACGGAACCTTGGTTAGCGGATCAATGATAGCTCCCTTGTCTCCGATAAGGGTCGCGGAGATAGTCCCCTTTGAAGGTTTTCCAGTCCGGGGATCGATGATGTGATGATAACGCTTGTTTTCCTTGATGACGAAGCGTTCATAATCGCCGGACGTGGAAATATATTTATCGCTGAGGTCCAGGACAGCCAGGGTTTTGTCATGTTCCCGGGGATGCTGCACGCCTATCCTCCAGGGCTTGCCATCCTCCCGATGTCCCAATACCCAGATATCACCCGCAACTGCGATAATGGCATTGTCGATGCCACGTTTTTTGAATAGATCGGCTACCCGGTCTGCGGTGTATCCCTTCATTCCGCCGAAGTCCATGATCATGCCGGGTTTCTTAAGAAATATCGTCGAGGCCTTCTTGTCAATAACAATATTCCGATAGTTGACAAGGGGACGTACCCTGGCGATCTCCCCATCCGTAGGGGTCTTTCCCTCCTTGAGCCGCATCTGCCACAGGACCACAAGGGGACCGATGGTCACATCAAATACACCCCCCGAGAGCTTCGAGATCTCTACGGCATGCTCCACGACCTCGATCATCTCCGGCGAAACTTTAACGGGATTTTTCCCCGCCGCAAGGTTCACCCGCGTAATCTCGCTGTCGTCCTTGTAAAGAGACATCATGGCATCGAGCCGTCTCAGCTCCGCCATCCCCGCATCAATTGCTGCCTCGCCCTCCTCGTGCGACCGCGCCACGACAGTGATCGTCACCTCCGTGCCCATGATGCTTTCGGTCTTCTGCATGGTCTTGGGCTTGCTGCAGCCGGCCACGAGCAGTATAATCGCAAGGACTGTGATCGCTGAACGTTTCACACTAACACCTCATATATTTATGATCTCAGTAATGCCGATAGAACGAGCGTGGACACGGAGATTAACTCGAGGACTATCCTTTGCCGAGTTTTTTCTTTGCGAGATGACCCCTCGCTGCCGTCCTCACGGCAGCAGGCACGTTACGGCTCTTTTCGAGAAGGCTGAGATCGTGGTCGGTCAGTTTAGTGACAAAACCGAGCGAAATACCAACAGGGGTCTTGGGATTGCTCACCAGAGCGGAGGCGACCGCATATCTTTTGGACCATTCTGAATTGGATCCTATCTTTCGCATGACATCTTCGCTCAGGTTCGTCGACTTGGCAAAGAACTCAATCTCGCCCATGGTGATCCTGGGGTTCTCCAGGACGGAAAGCGCGATCATTTTGCTTGCTTCCCTGATCAGCAGAGTCCGCGCATCCTTGGCACCCGATAGCGCAAGCTTGATCTTCTGCGGGATGGTCATCGTCTGGAGTACCTGCTGAACATTAAGCTTCTTCTTCTCCCCTTTCTCTCTTCCTTTCACGTCCGCGCCGGTACCGGGCGCCGCTACGGCAGTCTCTGCCACGACCAGGTCCATCACGCGGGTACCGGCAATAAAATTCTTTATCTCATCGGATCCAACCAGAACAATGAACGTGAGCGTGGTCTCGGACAGGTTCGGACAGCGGACGAGGTCGCGCAGGATGTCCTCATCTTCAAAATAGGCCTGCGCGATGCGCTCGAGGATCGTGTCCGGTGTGTCGACATCGAGGATGATGTTGCGAAGTGCTATCGGCGAGCAGTGCTCTACGTCCAGGGGAAGCAGCTTCCGTCTCCGGGACCGGGCGAGTATCACTGTCCACTTGGATTGGGGATCCATCTGCCGCCTCTCATTAACATATATCCGGTTCGGGATCCGGACTCCACAAGAATAAACACAGATGACAACGCTCAGGGACTCATTGTTCCTTCATCAACACCCCGGTCATCTGTGTTTATCTGTGGTCTTGAAGCCAAATCTTATTTGCTCAGCAGCCGCGTGGCCACGAGCGACGCCGTGCCCTTGGCACGAAACGCCGTGATGAACTCTGCTGCCGACTTGTAGGCCATATCCTCGATCTTCTTCACATGCTCCTTGGAGATCGAGTTGATATCGGAAAGGAACTGCTTCGTGGCGAACTTGATGTCCTTGTTCTCCTTCTTTGCCCATTCGCGCATGGTGCTCATCAGGTCCGCAGGCAGCCCGTCGTGGGCGATATTCTGCCAGTTGGTGCCGACATTGCCTTTTCGGATGCCGTAATCTGCGAACTGCCCCACAAGGTCGAGAGGGGTGCCGGTGATGCCGTGTTGCGCGATACACACTCCCCACTTTTTTATCGCATTGTAAATATCGCCCGTGCGTTTGAGCTCGATATGGACTTCCTCGCCTGGCTTGTAGTTGCCGTGCTTGGAGCCGTTATTGATGGCCAGAAGATCGGCATGTACGCCCGTCTTCTCCAGCCCGTCGATGAACTCCACTGCCTCCTCCACCGTCGTGATCTCTCCGCCCTCTTTGGTGGACTTGATCTCGCCGACCTCCGCCTCGAGCCCGGCGCCGGAATTCAGTACCATGCGACCGAGTTCCGAGCTGACCTTGATGTTATCATGGGTCTCGTTGAACGAGGCATCGATGGCGATCGACGTATAACCCGCCTCAAGCTCCGCTTTGATGAGGTCACGCGACTCTCCGACCACTGCGGGGTCCGGACTCTTGGTAGTCACATGGTCACCGTGGATGAAGAACGGCTTGGTGAACTTTACAGCCTCGGCGTAGCCGAAGACGGTATCGGTGAATTTGTGGGGGTCCATTCCGGTGTAACCGCCCTTGAGGTTCCCCTCGCTCTTGGCAAGCTCAAAGCAGACCACCGCATCAAGACCTTCGGCCGCGCGCATGATCCCGGGGATTACGTGCTTGATCCTCGTATTGCACGCCATGATGATCACTTTGTCGTCTTTGAGCACCCTGAAGACATCATGCGAGGACAGCACGTTCAGCTTGCTCGCGCCTCCCAGTTTCTTCTTTGCGTTTGCAGGCATCAGATCCTGAATTGTCTTGGCCATTGAACCCTCCGTATGATTTTATTGAAGACCGGTGTTCCGGACGGTGAAATTATACTGGGAGGCAGTCCCCTTGTCAAGCTGCATCGGGGAAAAACGCACCCTATTTCCCGCTGGGGACGACCTTGTAACCAGCATCAACCACAGCCGTGGAGAACTTGTCTGCGCCGCCCTTGCTTTCGTCATACGTAACGACTGCTTCTGCTTTCTGTAAATCCACCTGCGCATCCTGGACACCCGGCACCGCCTTGAGCGCCTTTGACACCCGCATCACGCAGTGATTGCAGGTCATCCCCTGGATTTTGAGCGTTGTCTTCGTCATGATACGATACCCCTCCTTCAAGAATAATGTCGGTTTATGCTGCTTGCTATATAATACACGAATCAGGGCGGGAGGAAAATATTTTTTTACAGCGGCAGTCACGGAGCATGCATCAGTCAAACGTCATTTTATTCCGTACTTTTCCATGCGGTAAATGAGGGTAGGCCTTGTTATCCCGAGGTACTCCGCAGCCCGGGTCTGGTTGCCCTTGTGCTTTTCGAGGGCCTTGATGATGAGGTTTTTTTCCAGGTCTTCGAGCGAAATCCCTTCGTCCGGGAGGTTGAGAATAATGCTTCCGACGCTCGCCTTCTCCAACCTGAGTTTATCAGGAAGCTCTGCGGGGGTTATGGTTTCTCCCCGTCTGAGCACGGACGCTCGTTCAATACAGTTCTCAAGCTCCCGCACATTGCCGGGCCAGCCGTAGGCCGTCAGCATGGTGAGCGCTTCGGGATCAATCCGGGCATACGAATCCCTATTGAACTTCTTGAGAAAATGCTGCACAAGCAGCGGGATATCTTCTCTACGCTCCCGTAGCGGCGGCATATTCAGGGTAATCACGCTCAACCGATAGTACAGGTCTTCGCGGAAGGCCCCTTCCTTGACCGCCCGTTCGATGTCCTTGTTCGTAGCAGCGATAATACGCAGGTCCACGGAGAGAGGGTGCTTCCCGCCCACACGGTCCACCTGCCGCTCCTGGAGAACGCGGAGGATCTTCGCCTGAAGGTCTATGCGGAGTTCACCAATCTCGTCGAGGAACAGCGTGCCGCTCGCAGCAAGCTCAAACTTACCTTCTTTGTCTTTCACCGCGCCGGTAAAGGCGCCCCTCACATGGCCGAACAGCTCGCTTTCTATCAGGTGTTCAGGGATCGCCGCGCAGTTCACGGCCACGAAGGGTCCATCCGCCCGTGGGCTGTTATAGTGTATGCCCTTTGCCAGCAGCTCCTTGCCCGTACCGCTCTCACCCGTGATGAGAACGCTCGCGTCGCTCGCCGCCACGCGCCCGGCCATGTCCAGCACGTCTCTGATCTTCTCGCTGCTTCCGACGATGCTGTCAAAGCGATAGCGGTCCGTGATCTCTGCGCGAAGCTCGACGTTCTCTTTCTCCAGGCGCCGCATTCTGAGGGCCTTGACGAGCGTAAGGCGAAGCTCATCGCGGTTGAAGGGCTTGGTGATGTAATCGAAGGCCCCCTGCTTCATGGCCTCCACGGCGCTCTCGATCGTGCCGTAGGCCGTGATGACAATGACGGGAAGCCCCCCGTCGCGTTCACGTATCTTCGCCAGCACCTCCATGCCGCTTATGCCGGGCATCGTAATGTCCGTGATCACCGCATCAAAGAAGCCCCTCTCGAAAAGCGTGAGTCCCGCCTCTCCGCTTGCCGCGGTCTGGACCTTGTAGCCCGCCTCGGTCAGGCTGAACTCCATGACCCGGCGCAGGCTATCATCATCGTCTATAAGAAGGATAGATGGCTTTTTCATGATTCGACATTTAGCGACAGGAAGTCTGAGGCATGGAGATAAACTCTTAAAAAATCAGAAAATAATTTTGGACGCAAATCAATGGGGAAATGCGGATATAAGACCGAATCTAAAAAACTGTTCACTTGGTTCATGATATTTTGATCAACGAACCCTTCTTTCTCCGGTTCCCCCCGCCTCCGCGTTACCATGTCAATTTTTTAGATGGGGATCTTCACTGTGAACTCCGTACCCTTGCCCTGCTCGCTCTTCACATCGACCGTACCGCGGTGGTTCTGGACGATACGGTACGTGATGGCGAGGCCGAGCCCCGTGCCGTACTTCTTGGTGGTGAAAAAGGGGCTGAAAAGCTTTTTCCGGTTCTCGTCGGAGATGCCGATGCCGGTGTCCGTGATCTTCACCACGACAGCGTCTTCCCTGAGGCCGCTCTCAACGGTCAATACGCCGCCGCTTGGCATGGCCTGGATTGCGTTCAGAATCAGGTTCAGGAACGCCTGCTTGAGCAGTCCTGCATCGAGGCTGCGCCTGCCGATGGACGGGTCGAGCTTTTTTTCAACCTTCACCCCTGCCTTTTTCGCTTCCTGTGCCGTGAGGGTTAGGACGGACTCGACTGCCTCGTTCAGATCAGAGTATTGGAACTCGGGCTGCTTGGGCCGGGCGAACCCCAGGAATTCCTGTACAATATGATTCAGACGGTCCGTCTCTTTCTGGAGGATCTGGATGAACTCGTACTTCGCCTCATCGGGCTGGTAATCATCCTTCAGGATCTCCACCGCGCCCTTGATGGAGCCGAGGGGGTTTCGTATCTCATGCGCCATGCCCGCAGACAGTTCACCGAGCGCGGACAACCGGTCGGCCCTTCTCAGCTGCTCCTCGGTCTGGAACAGGATGTCCGTCTGTTCCTTCAACTTCCGGTGGGACTCATCCAGTCTGACCAGGGCATTTTCGTAGCGCAGGCGTTGATTGCGTTCCATCTGGCTAAGAACACCCGTGACACCACCTATGAGGAGAAAGAGGAACAGCTCAACGAAATTATAAACATCCAGAAACGGGTCCTTCCAGTGAAGGAGCAGATGAGGTGAAAAAAGGGCGGCCGCTGCGATGGAAACGGTCACACCGCCCGTGATCCCGTACCAATAGGCGCCGAGAATGATTGGTACGATGTAGAGGTGACCGAGGATGCCGTGGAGCATGCCCGCCCGCACCCCGCCAGCCAGGTAATGGATTAGCGTGATCAGCGCGAGCATACCCGCGAGCACATACACCCGCCAGCCCTTCATACGCCTGAGTGATGATTTAATCATACCTGAAAGTCAGATCCTTCACGATGCATCCAGAAGGTGCTCATCTGACTCATGACTGCTGCCTTTCATCAACGAGCGTCAAGATTGAACGTAGCTGTGGAGGCGGGTTTGCCCTGGCGCATCACGGACACTTCGGCTTTCCATCCGCCTTCCATGAGCACATTTGCAGAGAATGCGTACCGGTCACCCTTAAGGACCGCCTGTGTGTTAAAGTCCATGGGCGCCATGCCGGGCATCGCCGGCATGAAGTAGCGGACATTCACCGCAGCATCGGTCACCGCTTTGCCGGCCGCATCGGCCACCTTCAAACTCAATGCGTTATCGCCTTTTATCAGCGGATAACGGTCGACCGAGAGTGTGATCTTGAGATCATCGGCGGTCTTCTGTGATTCGTATCCTTTTGAACAACCGAAAAGCATTCCCACGGAAACAAGACAAACCACAATCACAAACAATTTTTTTTTCACGGCACATCTCTCCTTATGAATGTTCTAAGAATAAAAAAACCGTCCTTGATGAAAAGAACGGATACATGGCGAAAATACTTTCTGCAAGTCCCAAGCTCCGTGTATCGAACCCGGACCACCGCTTACAAGGCAAATCTATCCAATTCCCCTACGGTTGTCAAGAGAAACCTCGTCAGGCTTTTTTTTCGATGAGCGACGTCATCCTGTCGAGATGGCGCTTTTCCTCTTCAGCCAGCACGCTGAATACGCGTTTCGAATGATCGTCTTTCACCGTTCGTTCCATCTTGATGTAGAGGTCGTAAGCATTCGATTCAAGCGCAATCGAGAGGTCGAGGATATCAGCAGCATCTCTGCCCGCAGTCCACCCCAGCGCCTCGCTCACGCGAATCCCGCCTTCCATGACATCACCCGCGGCCCCGCCGGGGAAGAGAGGCTCTATGGTACCACTCCCGCCGCTCCCATGATACAGCGCCAGGAGCGATGCTTTGTGGCGTTCCTCAGCGCTTGTCAGTTCCGAGAAGAGGGCTCTACCTTCTACGTCCAGCATGGATCCGGCAAGTCCTGCATAAAAACGGCGTGAACCTTCTTCGAGCGCCCATGCCAGAGCGATGAGCGTATCCGTCTTCTCATTGGAGGAGAAATAGGCCATTCCTGCATCCGGAGGCCCTCCTGCCATAAGGCCATTCCAGGCCGATATCCCTCCACCCATACTGAAAACATCCTTGAATCCGGCGTCGAGGAGTATGCCCACAGCCGACCGGCTGCGGTTCCCTGACCGGCAGTACACGATCGTCGGTCTCCTGGGATCGATTTCACCCAGCCGGGACGCCAGTTCTGCCAAGGGAATCAGCCGTGCTCCCGGCAGGTGCCCCTTTTCGTATTCCGCTGGCTGTCGCACATCAACCAGGTTATATGTTCCAACACTTTTCTGATCCAGAACATCGCGGGCCATAAGTGCAGGCATTTGTGGTATCTGCTCGAAATAATTTGCAATATCCATAGTTCGGCCTCCGGATTTCATGATTTTTTTGATTGTATTAAACTTTTGCAGAAAACAGGTGTCTTAAATTCAATGAAATACATTAAAGCTCTTGAGCAGTCTTGTTGTCAAGGAAGGCTGGTTGCTTAAACCAAGCCTGCATGGTAGGATCGTTTAATATTTTTAAGCTTGACAGGGCATTTTAAATTTGTTAGATTATGTCGCTATTTAAAAAATGAAAGGAGGTGAAACCTAATGAAAAAGCTTATCGCATTGTTCACGGCAATGGCATTCGCCCTGACCCTCGGCGTTGCGTTCGCACAGGAGGCCCCGGCCCCAGCACCAGAGAAGAAGGCTGAGGAGAAGGCTCCGACAACGCACAAGGAAAAGAAGAAGGCTAAGAAGGAAAAGAAGAAGGCTAAGAAGGAAGCCAAGAAGGCTCCTAAGAAGGAAGAAGCCGCCCCGATGGCCCCGGCAGCCCCGGCAGCAAAGTAGTTCACCCATACCGCCAATTCATTATACAGAGGCGGGGAAAAGTTATCTTGTCAGAAACAAGAGCTCAGCTAAGCAGGTGGTTTCAAGCCACCTGCTTTTTTTGTGTCACGGCGGTTGCGTATAAGCCCGCACCCAGCTTGCATCTATCCCTAATTGTTCCGGCTGTTAATCCCACCACAAGAATAGTCTCTTGGTCTGCTGGATCTCATTCGCCAGTTCTGCCGTACTTCCCGGCCCCTGGTCAACCGTATCGGGACTAAAATCATACACTTCTTCGGCAAAGGACTTGAGGTCTTTCGGCAGTGTCTTGAACTCTATTTCCACCCAGTCGTTGTCCGCACCAATGATATCGAAGGGAGAGGTCTTTTCCCACTCCTTCAACCTCTCGATCACATCCTGGTTGGAAATATCATAGTCGTCACCGTTCGTATACATGACCCTGAGGATGTCGTACTGGTCGGTCCCTTTGATGACGCCGATCTTGTCTGTCTTGATCATGCCGTTTATCTCAACGACAAAGGCCATGTACTTGAGGGGGGCGAGTTTTTTCCGCAACGAGACAAGAATGAAGTCGGTTTTTTCCTCGGGGACCGGCACACAGATTCCATCAGCGACGATCTGGTAGCCTTTGTCGTCATAGCCGATAAGCCGGTGGATGCTTTCCCCGGTCTCTTCCTTCACTAGAATAAGCACCTGACGGTCGAACTTTATGGTTTTCGCTATGGTTTCTGCGTGTGGCGAAAGTGTTGCAGGCGTATTCCCCGCGGCTATCAGCAGAGCGGCACCCGCCAAGACAAGGAGGCGCATGAACTGATTTCGAATTTTTTTCATCAGCATGTTGTCCCTTTTTCTGAAAACATTACCACGAACGAGGTGGCGATGCGAAAAAATTCTTCCATATCTTTTCTTGAGCATATCATTTTAACATATCTTCACCGGCAAAGACAACACACAATGTAAAGCCGTGTCGAGCCGGGATAAGCTGATTGTTTATAATATATTTGGGCTTCGAGACGAGAAGATTGAGCAGAACGCACCGGCGATAATTGTAGTGATTATTAAAATATCTTGATGTCATTCGCTCTCGCTGTGAATCAGGAGTCTTGAACCGCGAGGGAGCGAGGACATACGTAGACCTTGGAAAGTATGTTAAATCGTTTTTTCCGCAATAAATCTGAACAGCAGGTCATTCCTGAAGCGATTCCGCTACCATGTCGGTCAGGAAACGGACGCCGGCGTTGATCTTGTAGTGACCGACGAGGTCCGAAAGCTGCGTATGGCAGTTCTCGCACGCAGTGCACACGATGTCCGGTGATGCTGCCTTGATTTGCTCCGCCTTGACCCGCGCAGATCTCATGCGGAAATCCTTTTCCCCGATCGCAACGAGACCACCGCCGCCGCCGCAGCACCAGTTCTCTGCGCGATTAGGCTGAAGCTCGACGAAATCATCGGTCAGGTATGAGAGGATGAAGCGCGGATCCTCGATGACACCGCCGTTGCGGCCGAGCTGACAGGGATCATGGTACGTAACGCGGCCGGCGATTCGCCCCTTTGCCAGCTTGATCCGCGCCTCACGCAGATACCGGGCAATAACCTCGATGAAACTGGTCACCTTGAACGGCAGCGTACCCATCATATGGCGCATGACCCGGTAGGCTGTACCGCACTCGCAGATGGACACTTCTTTCACCCGCAGACGAACCGCCTCGTCGATGATGCGTTGTGCGATTATGCGGGTCTTTTCGGCGTTACCCACGAAGGCGCCGAAGTTCACCGCCTCGTAGTAGCTCAGGGACCATTTCTCGCCGGCGGCGTTCATGATCGCCGCTGCCGGCACGATGGAGTGCTTTCCCGCAAGCGCCACGTAGAGTATGTTAGCGTCCTCCGCTTCGAGTGGCACAGCCTTCTCTCCGTGGGCCTGGCGCCACCGGGCAAGCACCTCGTCCCGCAGCCGGTCGACGGCTTGGGCGAAGTTGGCGCGCGTCTCGGTGGTGGACTTGCCCTTGGCAATCGACATGTCCGCCAGCATGCTCAGCACCTTGGGCTCGCGGCCGGCGCTGATCAGCAGGTCTTTGGCAATGGACATGATCATCTGCGTGTCAATGCCGAAGGGGCAGTGGACCATGCAGCGTCGGCAGCCCGTGCAGCTGAAGGCAGTCTGATAGATCGTGTCCACCATGTCGTCGGTCAAATCCGCGCTTTCTCCGAGAGAAGGCCAGAACTTCCCCTGAGCCTTGAAGTACCGCTTGAAGAGCTTGCGGATGACCTCGGCACGGTGCACGGCCGTGTACTTAAGCTCGGGCATGGACGCGTAGACGTGGCAGGACTGGATGCACACACCGCAGCGGGCGCAGGTGTCGAGATACAAGCGCATGATGCTGTTGAGCTTGGAATCAAAGCGCGTCAGCAGCTCATGGTGCAGTGTTTGCTCCACGGATACCTCCTCGTCGGACCAGATTGAGGGGAATGGCAAAAAAAGTGTGCATGATCTTGCTGAACGGGAAGACCAGCAGGAAGAGATTGGCAAAGAAGATGTGCAGGGCAACGAGCACATAGTGCGGCGATTCCGCGATGACGGCAGGCACGCCAGGGTGAAGCGTAAACAGACTGGACAGGTATTCCCGGTAGCCCGAAACCGGGATGTCGAACCCCGCAGACGAGATATATTTCGCCCAATCCATGTGGGAACCGGACAGGACCGTGAGCAGCAGAAGTAGCAGCAGAAAATAGTCCTCGGGGACGGAGATCTCGCGATAGGGGGTTTTAAACCGGCTGACAAGAAAGAAGAGCAGCGACACCGTGAGAGCGAGCCCCACGAGGCCTCCTCCGAGGAACACCTGGTGCGGGATCGCCTGCAGGGCCCGGAGATCACCGATGAGCTCGAGGTGGCCGATGACAAGCAGGACAAGGGCGCCGTGGAAGACCATGGCAAAGATCCACATCACAGGCCGTATGGTCCTCACGGTCGGCAGGAGAAAAGTGTCAATGAGGGCATGGAACCACGCCGGCCGTTTCACCGGGAACACTTGAAGAGTCGTTTTCTGGCGCGGCGCAAGAACGATCCTGATGCTTCGTGAGATGACGCCGATGACGAAGACAGAAACCGCCGCGTAGACCATAGGCACCATGATGACATAATAGATCTTGTCGAGCACGGCCAGCACTCCTCTCGCGGAGATCGAGCGGATCCGTACTATCTCACCCGCTTCACATAGAACCTTATCTCTCCTGCAGCCTGGTCGGTCTGCAGGATTTCCTGGCCGGTGCTCATTGCCCATGCGGGAAAGTCCGCCAAAGACCCGGGATCGGTGGTGATGGCCTCGACCACCTGGCCGACATCAACGGTCATGATCTCCTGACTGATGCGCACCACGGGCATGGGACAGGGCAGTCCCTTCAGATCAACGACTTTGTTTGCTTTCAGTTCGACCGGCATAATTCACCTCCCATTAAATGAACAGCTGTACCCTGCTCGTAGCCGCTTCTGCCAGAAAAGCAGCGACACCGCATACGCTCATGTGCGGATAGTCGATCATCTCTTCGCGCTTGAATCCCATGAGACTCATGGACATCTCACAGACACAGATCTCGACGCCAAGCTGGCCAGCCAGGGTCAGCATCTCTTCCAAGGATGCCACCTTCTTTTTTTTCATCAGCATTTTCATCATGGCCGTACCCATGCCACCCATGTTCATCTTGGAAAGCTTTACGCTCCCCGCGCCCTTCGGCAGCATGAAGCCGAACATCTTGGACATCAGGTTCTTACCGGTCGCTGTTTTCCGGGGATCGCGCAGGGCCGCCGTGCCCCAGAAGGTGAAAAAGAGGCGGGCCTTCATGCCCATTGCCACTGCACCGGTGGAGATGATCAGTGAAGCCAGAAGCTTGTCGAGATCTCCTGAGAACACGACCATCGAAATCTTGTTCTCCACTGCGGGTAACCTCGTTTCTGCCTGTTTTGGCTGTTCCAAAACGTCTTGTTCCGTACCCATGGTCATACCCTCCTTCGTGACTTGAATTGGTTAGTCGCTGTCGGTTTTCCCGACCTCGCGCTTATATTGTTCCAGAGCCAGGACAAGCTGCTCGAGGGCAGGGAGGATCATCGCACGTTCTTCCTCCGGGATGTGCTCCAATACCCTGCGGCATACGGCTGCCTGCTCCTCGATGATAGCCTGCCGGATCTCCTGTCCCCGCTCCGTGAGTTCGATGATGTTATGCCGCCGGTCATCGTGGTGCTCGTTCTTGATGATATATCCTTTTTTGCAGAGAGACTCATTAAGTCGGCTAATCCATCCCTTGGAAAGTTCCTGTCGCTCCATCAGAGCTGTGGAGCAGAGCTTACGTCCGGGATCCATGGACGAAAGCAGAGCTGCCTCTGCGGCGGTAATATCGAACTGCTGGCAGATGGCGGCCTGGGTCATTGAAAAGCAGTGTGTCAGTTTTTTTATTAGGACCGGCACACGCTTCGAAAGATCAATTTTGCTAGTCGTGATTGTTGACATATAGTTTCCTATAGCAACTGTTTCTATTAGCAATTATAGCTAACGATTAGTATAGTTGCAAGTATTAATTTATATTTATTATTTCAGCTATAAATATCATTTATTATCTGATAGTTATACATTTTCACTAGACCGATGAGTAGCATCATTCCACAATGCTCTATTCACTGCTGACTGATGTGATGCAGGGCACTGAAAATATCGCGACCATTGACCAGCAAGGACCTCCAATCGTAATAGTCCTTCACTTACAACAAACGACTGATTCAAGCAAAGCCGAAGGGGCACGCTAAAAGGACATCTATGGGGTCACTTGGCAAAGGCATTGAGGTGACATGCATGAGGATCTAAATTATTATAAGGAGGGAAATTTAAATATAATCCGCCCAAAGCAGAAACCTCCTGCCAAGAATGTCCTCATGGGGGGACTCAATTTTTGAACAGGAGGTATCACGGCATAACTATGTTATACGCAGAGATGCAGCTCTAACGCTGAATTTGAATATTCCAGAGGGAAGAAGTTATGCGGAGCCCTGACGCACCACGATGAAATCATGCACTTCAACAAATACATCAAACCAGGTTTCATCTGAAATAGTATCGATAGAAGCTCCCATGATATAAGAACCCTTGTCCGAATAGCAGTACTTGACCTCGATACCGAATGATATCTCGCGGGATAGCAGCAAAGAAATTGAAATAATGCACTCTGTGTGCATTCCCTTACTGAACGGCACGGGACACTCGAATAGAATGCCGCTGCGGCTAAAGTTGCCAAGAATGGCCGGAACGAATTCATTGCCGCTCTTTACCTGCAGCTTGATATATTGCTGGCAGGAATCGGGAACATTATATCGTTGTTCTTTCCTTATACCGACGGCCGGTGAAGCACTTTCTATCTCATTAGCCATAATTCATACTCTCTCATATCTTATAATCAAACAAGTGAACGCTCCTTATTGCCGAGAAATCAAGCCGTTTTTTTTAAGCATATCATTGCGTCATCTTCATCCTGAAACACGTCTACGCGTGTCAAGAGGCCTGTCAGCTCGAAAATTTCACGGTGGAGCTTATTTATATTGGTAAAACAAACGCGACAGCCGATTTCGGATGCCTTCTGCAAGATACTTGTGAAGATCGAGATGCCGTGGGTATTGATCAATTCGACGCTGGAAAAGTTTATGACAAGCTTTTTGAAACCTCTGTCAAGGAACTCTTCACTGGATTTTTCTATCTGACGAGCGCCTATGTCAGTGAGATAACCTCTCGGCATCATGACGGCTACATCCATTTCTGATTTTGATGATAAAGAGAACTTAATCACAGCCTTCTGTTCACCCTCCTGCGCACTTCCCAAAATACTCATTCTGCGAAACCATGTCTTCTGCCTTAGCAATCGGTACGGCCGACAAATTAGGCCTGGCTCTGCCATTTTCTCCGATGAAAAAAGCAGCCCCAGAATGAGATGTTATGTTTCACATTGTTCTTATCGGAATGATAAGGGGATTCTTAAGCTACACATCCTTTTTTATACCAGGCTTACATATGATATCTGATCATTTCAATATGTAGTACGGGTATTTACAGTGACCGCAACTACTGCAACGTCAAGAAAGAAAGTCTCATCAATTTTACTTATTTCTCCCTGATAATTGTCATCTCCTGGCTAAGCTGAATGCAAAAAAAGACAATCCAGGCCAGAGAGCCTGATACTAGGTATGTAATACTTAAGACGTATTACTTTTAATACAGATACTTTTGTGAATCAGGCGATAATTTAATACGGTTCCGTGATATCAGCCTCTATGCTTCCCTTCCTCAGGACATCGCACAGGGTACGTACAGAACAGCTGAATCATGTATAATGATAATTATGAAAAAAACAACTGGGGCAGCGGAAAGGATCATCAATTTTAAGGGTGACTCTCTAAAAGCGGTTCTCTTTGATTTCGGCGGGGTCATTGCCGAGGAGGGTTTCCGGGAAGGCCTTATGGCCATCGGGAAGAAAAACAAATTGGACCCGGAAAAATTTTTTAACGACGTCGACAGGCTAATATACGAAACAGGATATCTCATTGGCAGGGCTGATGAAGCATCTTTCTGGAAGGCGGTCAGAAAACAGACAGGCATAACCGGCAGCGATGGAGAGCTCCGGGAAGAGGTGCTGACGAGATTTACGTTCAGGCCAGCGATTCTTGCGTACGCGGACCGTTTGAGAGCAAGGAGGTTGAAAGTCGGTATGCTGAGCGACCAGACAAACTGGCTTGAGGAAATCGACCGAAAGACTCCCCTGTTCCGGCATTTCGATATCGTCTTTAACTCATTCAGTCTCCACAAAAGTAAACGGGACCCGTCGGTGTTCAGGGATGTCTGCGACATCCTGGGCCTCCGGCCTGATCAAGTGCTTTTCGTGGATGATAATATCAACCACATCAATCGGGCAGCGGACGCGGGACTGATTACGCTCCATTTCTCGACGGCAGAAGAGTTCGAGAAGCAAATAAGGGAATTCTTATGACCACGGATTGCCACCAGGAGATACTTCTTTATGACAGGTCAATAGACGATCGATATCCGTCATGGGCAAGAATATCCTCTCAGTATTGATCTGCGTCCCCGGTTTTGGGGAAAAAGGTTGACCGTTTTATGAGCGACGAAAAGATCTATGACTGCATCATCATCGGCGCCGGACCCGGCGGGCTCCAGGCCGCCATCTACCTCGGACGGTTCAACAGGGATGTACTGCTCATCGACCGGGGCGGAGGAAGGACCGCGCACGCGAAATCAATAGAAAACTTTCTTACGCAGAGAGCCATATCAGGCAAGCAAATCATCGAGCTTGGCCTGGAGCAGGCGAAAAGCTTCAATGTCCGCATAGAAAAGGAGCTCGTGACCTCGGTGGTAAAAAAAGAGCATCTCGAGGTCCATGCAGGCAACGCCCTCTTTCGCTCGAAGTTCGTGATCGTCTCCTCGGGCGTGCAGGATAATTTTCCCCCCATCGATAATTTCCACAAATTCCTGGGAACATCCTTCTTCACCTG
This sequence comes from Nitrospirota bacterium, assembly GCA_035498715.1. Taxonomy (GTDB): domain Bacteria; phylum Nitrospirota; class UBA9217; order UBA9217; family UBA9217; genus DASPSR01. The sequence continues at coordinate 23,833 of DATJZV010000125.1, read as the reverse complement.
CGTCGACTGCGACGGGTATAAGACAACCGGGAAAAAACTGGTCATCATCGGAAACACCATAAACTCCGTCCGGTTGGCCTTCGGCATGAGGGAAATGTACACCGATGATATAGCGCTCATCCTCTACTTCTACGACCCGCCCGACGATTATAGAGAAGAGCTGCAGCATGAAAGCATCCGGCTCATAAAAGGCGAACCGATGAGGATCATCGGCGACGAGCATATCGAGGCTGTGGAGCTCAAGAACGGAACGCGCATTCCCTGTGAGGTCGTCATGTCGAACTTCGGGTACAAGCTGAACGATAAGTTCGTCAAGGAGCTCAACTTGAAGCGGGATGCGAAAGGGTTCAAGTATGTCGTGAACAGCGCTTACGAATCTTCGTTGAACGGCCTGTACATCGTGGGGCCTCTCAACACCGGAAACGACCAGGTCGTGATAGCTGCAGGAGAAGGAGCGGTAGCGGCCATCGATATCAATAAGCGGCTCCTTGAACTCTGAACAGCAAAGAGCGACAATTATTGCTCCAGACGCAAGGGTCACGAAGAAAGAAATCCCTGTGACTTTCCTAAGAGTTCTTCGCGGTGATCGGTTTGCTCTGCTTGTGTTTCTGTGCTCCATGCGAGGTTACCATGCATCATAATTATTCATCAGCTTCATGCGGAGTCGGCTTCGTCTGCAATGCGAACGGTGAGAAGAGCCACGGGATCGTGTCTATGGGAATCGAAGCGGTCAAGAACCTGACGCACCGGGGCGCCGTGGGCGCAGACGGCAAAACCGGTGACGGCGCGGGCGTACTCACCCAGCTCCCGCTGAAATTCCTCAAGATGGAAATGACGAAGCTCGGTTTTTCAAGCCCGGGCCTCGACGACTTTGCCGCGGGTTTCCTCTTTCTTTTCGGGGACGTGGAATCCGGTATCGAGGATATCCTGCGACGGTTCAATCTCAACCCCGTCGGCTGGAGGAATGTGCCGACCAAGCTTGACGCGCTCGGGAAATCAGCATTACTGTCCAAGCCAAGAATCCGGCAGGTGCTGATCGACACGTCACGCATTCCGCCGGCTGAAAAAGAAGCCATGCTTTACCTCGCTCGCCGGGCGATGGAGAAGTCCTACGAAGGCAGCGTCTCCGTCTGCTCGCTCTCCTCGAAGATCATGGTCTACAAGGGTATGCTCGTTGCGCCCTACCTGGACGAGTTCTATCCGGACCTCAAGGACGAAGCGTTCGAATCTGCCTTCTGCATGTTCCATCAGCGGTTCTCGACCAACACCTCCCCCGACTGGCCTTTGGCACAGCCCTTCCACGTGCTGGCGCATAACGGCGAGATCAACACCCTTCAGGGAAACCGGAACGCGATGACCACGCTTGAGCACGAGATCCAGCACCAGGTCTTCGGGGACAAGGCGGATTTCCTCCGTCCGCTCGTATCCAAGACCGAAAGCGATTCGGCGTCGCTTGACCGGGTCGTCGAACTGCTCATCCTTTCCGGATACTCCCCCGAACACGCCGTCATGCTCTGCATCCCTCCGGCCTGGGAGCAGACTGACCTGAACCCTCAAGAAAAGGCATTCTTTGAGTATCAGTCATTGCTCATGCGACCCTGGGACGGCCCGGCGGCCGTCACCTTCACCGACGGCGAGACCGTCGGCGCGCACCTGGACCGGAACGGACTGAGACCGCTCAGATACATTCTCACACGGGACGGACTTCTGGTCCTCGGCTCTGAGATCGGTATGGTAGACCTCGGTGATCGGCCTATTCAGGAAAAAGGAAGGCTTGGTCCGGGAGAAATCGTTGCCGTGAACCTGAGGACTGCAGGTGTGAGGTTCACTCCTGAGATCATCAAGGACCTTGCATCGCAGAGACCATACCAAGAGTGGCTCGAAAAACATCACGTGAAGCTAAAATACGGTCCCGTCCCCTCTCCGGTGATCAGCGGAGACATCGCTAGCAAACAGATCGCCTTCGGATACACGCAGGAAGAGATACAGTTGCAGATGCAGGAGATGGCTGCAACGGGCAAGGAACTGATTTTTTCCATGGGCGACGACACACCTCTTCCGCCGCTCTCGGAAAAGCCCCAGCTGCTCTTCCGTTACTTCAAGCAGCGGTTCTCGCAGGTCACCAACCCGCCCATCGATCCCATCAGGGAGCGCATGGTCATGTCCTTGAGGTTGAACCTCGGGTACAAACGGAATTTCCTTACCCCTACGCCCATGCATGCGCGGCGGTTCGGTATCGATTCTCCCGTTCTCTCACACCCGCAGTTCCAGGCGATCAGAGAGCAGAAGAGCTTCAGGAGCGCGAACGTCCCCCTGACCTTTACATGGACCGGCTCCACGCTGTCAAGTGCCATTGCCCTGCTGCAGAAACGCGTTCTCGATGTCGTTACAGCCGGTGCTGAAATCATCATCCTGTCAGACCGGGACCTCTCGCCCGACCGTGCATCCATTCCTTCTATGCTCGCGGTTTCCGCGTGTCTCACGGCCCTCAGGAAACGAGGGCTCGCAAACCGCGCGAGCATAGTCATAGATACCGGTGAGGCCCGCGACGTGCATCATATGGCCTGCCTCATCGGGTATGGCGCTTCCGGCGTTCACCCCTGGCTCGCGTTCCAGACCATCGGACAGCTCTGTAACAGCGGCACTATCGCGCTGCCTTATCCGGAAGCATGCGGAAATTACGTGAAAGCCCTCGAAGACGGCCTGTTGAAAGTAATGGCCCGCATGGGTATATCGACGGTCGCCTCGTACCACGGAGCGCAGATATTCGACAGCATTTGTCTGAAGCGTGATGTCGTTGACGCCTTCTTCAGTGACACGCCGACGGCTTTCGAGTCCGACGGTCTCGCGGAAATAGAACATTCGCTCCTTGCACGGCATCATGCCGGGTTTAGCAGCACAGCGCCGTTGCTAGAATATGGTGGCGCGCTTAAACAGCGGAAAAACGGCGAATGGCATGGGTGGTCGCCGCAGACCGTGCAGTCATTGAACCGTTTCATGAAGAGCGGAGATCACGCAGATTACAGGGAATTCTCGCAAAAGGCTGACGAGCATCCTACGTCCATCAGGCAGTTGCTTGGATACAAAAGAGGTAGAGCCTTGCCGGTGGAACAGGTGGAAGCTGAGGAATTCATCCGGAAGCGTTTCTTCTCCGGCGCAATGTCCGTGGGCGCCCTGTCACCCGAGGCGCACGAGACCATTGCCGAGGCCTGCAACAAGCTCGGTATCAAGAGCAACAGCGGCGAGGGTGGCGAAGACCCGGCGCGCTATTTTACGATCAAGGGGAGCGCCATCAAGCAGCTTGCGTCCGGCAGGTTCGGGGTGACACCCACCTACCTCGCTTCGGCAGCAGACCTCGAGATCAAGATTGCCCAGGGTGCGAAACCCGGTGAAGGCGGGCATCTCCCAGAGATCAAGGTCACCGATTACATTGCCAGGCTTCGGCACTGCAAGCCGGGGATGCTGCTTATCTCTCCACCGCCGCACCACGATATCTACTCCATCGAGGACCTCGCGCAGCTCATCCACGACCTCAAACAGGCGAACCCGCAGGCCCACGTGTGCGTGAAGCTCGTTGCCGAGACCGGCGTGGGCACCATTGCGGCTGGCGTTGCCAAGGCCTATGCCGATATAGTCCAGATCAGCGGCTGCGAAGGCGGTACGGGCGCCGCTTCGATTACTTCCATCAAGAACGCAGGCAACCATTGGGAGATGGGGTTGGCAGAGACCGTGCGCGTGCTCATAGAGAACGGTTTGCGCGACCGGATCCGGGTGCGGGTGGATGGCGGACTGCGGACCGGCCGGGACGTGATTATCGCTGCCCTGCTTGGCGCCGAGGAGTTCGGCTTCGGTACGGCAACCATGATCTCTGCTGGCTGCGTCATGGCACGCCAGTGCCATTCGAACACCTGTCCCACCGGCGTTGCCACGCAGGATGAAAAGCTGCGGAAGCGGTTCCGCGGCACCGTCGAAGGGATCACGGCGTACTTCAAGGCGCTGGCGCGCGAGGTCAGGGAGATCATGGCGGAGATGGGAGTGAGCAGTTTGGGAGAGATCATCGGCAGAACGGACCTCCTCGTCCCTGCGCCGTCAGACGCTTCTCCGGGTTCCGCCAGGATTGACCTCTCACCGTTGCTCCGCGGGTACCCGGGAGAAGGATCAAAGCACTGCACTGTCGATCGCAACGACAACCCCGCGCCGTCCCTGAATGACCGTATCACGGCAGACCTGCTTCCCTTCATCGAGCAGGGGCAGTCCGTTTCCGTACAGTATGATATCAGGAACATCCACCGGAGCATTCCGGTGAAGCTGAACTATTTCATCGCCCGCAAATACGGCGAGCAAGGTCTCCCCGATGATACGGTGCAACTCACCTTCAAAGGTACGGCGGGCCAGAGCTTCGGCGCCTTCAACCACCGCGGCCTATCGCTCACACTCGCCGGCGATGCGAACGATTACACCTGCAAGGGCATGTACGGCGGAAGGATCGCGATCATCCCGTCGGACATCGCGGATGAACCGCACAAACATGTCATTGTAGGGAACACCGTGCTCTACGGGGCGATCGGCGGCGAGTTCTATGCCGCAGGCATGGCCGGAGAGCGGTTCGCGGTAAGGAACAGCGGTGCCCGGGCAGTGATCGAGGGCACGGGCCACCACCTCTGCGAATATATGACCAGGGGCACCGTCGTGGTGCTCGGCGACGTGGGAATGAACGTGGGCGCCGGAATGACCGGAGGCGCGATCTATGTTCTGGACCGCGATGACATGCTCGGGACCAGGATAAATACCGCGTATGTGAAGACCCGGAAGGTGGAGGCAGAGGAAGATATCGAGGAGTTGAAAACGCTCGTCGCTTCTCATTTCCGGTATACCGGAAGCTTGCAGGCCGATGATATCTTGACCGATTTTAAAAATGCGCTGCGACACTTCAAGAAGATCGTGCCGATTTGACAACATGGACGGTAGCGGGAGGCGCAAAAGAGAGGCTCTGCAGGATATCGAGGGAATGCCGCTTGACAGGTTTCACCAGGCGCAGCAATAGCCGCCAGGTTCTTACATCAGTAATTTCTCGAACTCTTCAGGGGACAAGGCGGGACTGAAGAAAAAGCCCTGCCCCATATCGCACCGCAGGAGGCGCAAGATTTTCCACTGCTCCTCGGTCTCAACACCTTCGGCGATGGTCTTGAGGTTCAGGTTTCGGGCAAGGGACGTGATCGCCATGACGATCGAGGCGGCATCAGGGTCCGTGGCGATATCCTTCACGAAGGACATATCGATCTTCACATTATCGACAGGAAGCTTTTTCAGATAGCTGAGCGATGAGTAACCTGTCCCGAAGTCGTCGACGGAAATAGAGACGCCGAGGTTCTTCAACTCGCTCAGGACCTTGCTCGTATAATCAAGGTCGTGCATAACAATGCCTTCCGTCACCTCCAGCGTCAGGCACGCCGGGTCTACGCCGGCCTCTTTGATGGTGTTCTCGACCATTTCCACGAGGTATTTATGGTGGAACTGCATTGTTGAGAGGTTAACGGCGACGGGGAATAATGGCTTCCTCCGGTCCCACTCCTTGATCTGGCGGCAGGCCGTCTTCAATACCCACTCCCCCACGTCGATGATCATCCCCGTATCCTCGAGCATAGGAATGAACTTCGTCGGAGATACCAGCCCATGTTTGTCGCTCTTCCATTTTATCAGGGCCTCGGCGCCACCAAACCTCCTCGTCGTCATATCCACATACGGCTGATAATATACAAGGTATTCCTCTTTCTTCAGGGCGCTGGACAGACGCTTTTCCATGACCAGAAATTCAGAGGCCTTTTCAACGATGCCGGGAGTATAGAACTGGAAATTATTCTTTCCCTGGGCCTTTGCTTTGCTGAGGGCGAGGTGCGCGTTCCGTATGAGCGTCTCAGCGTCCTCACCATCATCGGGAAACAGCGTGACGCCGACGGCGAAAGACATGATGATTTCTTCTCCCCTGAGGATGACGGATTGTGAGATCTTTTTCATGATCTTGTTCACCGCGCTCACGACATCGGAGGGGCGGGCGATATTATGGAGCGCCACGTCGAACTCATCGTTTCCCACGCGCGCTACCGTGTCCCCTTCTCCCACCGAGGCCAACAACCGCTCTGTGATCACCTTGAGAAGCTCGTCACCGGCATCAAACCCAAATACATCGTTGATGAGCTTGAACCGGTCGACGTCAATCGCAAGAACCGCCATATGGGCAGAGGAGCCCTGCGCCCGGACGATCCCCTCGTGCAGCCGATCGACAAAACGGGCCCGATTCGGCACTCCCGTGAGCGCATCGAAATACGCCAGGTAATCGACCCGCTCTTCCAGCGACTTCTGACTCGTGATGTCCCTTCCCGTAGAGACAATGTGCGTAATGTTTCCTGCGGCATCCCTGAGCGGGGTCAGCGTGTCAAGGAGATAGAAGAGGTCCCCGTTCTTTTTCCGATATGTCACCGTTGCTTGAAACGTTCCTCCTGAAAGGACCGTATCGCGTTTCTTTTGGAAGAATTCAGCATCATGCTTCCCGGAGTACCACAGGTCCCTGCTCTTCCCGAGAAGCTCCACAGCAGTATAGCCGGTCGTTTCCTCGACAGCCCTGTTTACGTATTCTATTTTCCCCGACAGGTCGGTTACCACCACAAGGTCCGTTGCCTGATCTACGGTAAGCGAGAGCCGTTTCCGCATCTCCTCTGCCCGCCTGCGCAACCTGTATTCGCGCAGGGCAACAGCGCCGAAAAGCAGGACGATCAGTATCGCAGCCAGGTAGCTTATACCGATAAGCTTAACGGACGTTCTGATTCCCGGATTGATCAGCCTCTCCTGCTGCCCCAGCAGCTCGCTCTGGGCATTCCGCATCTCCGAAACAGTGTTCTCTATATTTTCGGCAATCTCGCCGGCTCCTCCGGTCTGCAACATTTTCTCGGCTGACTTATGACCCTGTTTCTCAAGAACATCAATGAGCTGATGTGAATATTCGAGTCTCTTCACGATCTGAAATTCGAGGAGCGCAAACCTGCGTTGCTGGTCCGGATAGTTTACGGTCGTCGTCTTGAGGATGGCTGTTTCCTGCTGTATTTTGTTCACAGCAGCCTTATAACTGTTACGATGATTGATTCGCCAGTTCAGGACGGATTCGCGCTCGCTTGCCTCAAGATCCCTCAGGCCCGAAAGCATGCCGTCGAGATGCATAAGGATCTCCTCTGCAGATCTGCGGGTATCAATAGCATTGATCACCGGAACGGCGCTCTCATACAAAAGAACGCCGATACCGATAAAGGCCAGTAATCCCAGACCCACAACCACGACGTACTTCCAGTTGAAAGAACGTTTCATATTATAGCGCGCCCTCAGCCCGTAACCCTTCGTCGGTATTTTTCCAAAACAGACTGATTATAATAACAGTTTACCCATGACGGTGCAATTAAATTTTGGCGCTACAGAGTAAATACACCGGAACGGAACGATTGTTTGTTACTTTCTAATCAGTGCAGTAGAAGAGAGCGCGGACGTTTTGGTACTTTTTTCTTATCGACAGTCTCGCTTGACAAAAGAATTCCTGTTTTGTTATGGTTTTCAAATTAGGCAGTAACATTGGCCCCATGTCTGCATTATTATCCACGTACACTGGAGTACGGAGGCGGCGGAAACAGGATGAGTCTGCATCAACGAAATACAAAGTGAGATATCCGGCTAAAGAATCAGGGGAATAGGGAAGAGGCAAGAGAATTCAAATGAAGAAGTTGAGCAGTAAAAAACCCGCGTCCCAGATCGTCACTGTAAAAACTGTTGCTATTTGTGAATTATCGTGGATAATGAATGATACATTGCAAACTTGAAAGAGAATAGTAGGATGAGGATGTAAACCTTTTTTATCACACGCGCAAGCAGCGTGGAGGAGTTCTATAATGAAAATTCTCCTTGTTTATCCAAAGTACCCTGATACATTCTGGAGCTTTAAGTATGCCTTGAAGTTCATTTCGAAAAAAGCCAGTCTGCCACCGCTCGGTCTCCTGACCGTGGCGGCAATGCTTCCCGCTGAGTGGGAGCAGCGCCTCGTTGATATGAACGTGCAGAACCTCACCGACGCCGACCTCCGCTGGGCCGATTATGTGATGCTCAGCGCCATGACCATCCAGAAAGAGTCAGCAAATTCCGTCATTATCAGGTGCAAGGCGATTGGAGCCAAGGTGATCGCCGGCGGTCCTCTTTTCACGGCAAGTCCCGATGAGTTCACCGACGTGGACCATCTCATTTTGAACGAGGCCGAGATCACGCTGCCGCTCTTTCTCGATGATCTGCGAAAGGGACAGGCTGGCCATGTATATTCTTCTCCCCTGTGGGCCGACCTCTCTATCACGCCGCAACCGCGATTCGATCTTCTGAATATGAAGGCCTATGCCTCCATGAGCATCCAGTATTCCCGGGGCTGCCCTTTCGATTGCGACTTCTGCAACATCACGGTGCTCTACGGCCGCGTGCCAAGGACAAAAACCAGGGAGCAGATCCTGGCCGAGCTCGATACTCTCTATGCACGGGGGTGGAGAAACGGCGTGTTCATCGTCGACGACAACTTCATCGGGAACAAGGGAAAGCTCAAAAAGGATATTCTGCCGGCGGTGATTGAATGGATGGAAGAACGGAAGCACCCGTTTGCCCTGAATACCGAGGGGTCCATCAACCTCTCCGACGACGCAGAGTTGATGCAGCTCATGGTCCGAGCGGGGTTCGACACGGTCTTCGTGGGCATCGAATCGCCGAACGAGGAAAGCCTCATCGAATGCAGCAAGGTCCAGAACCGGAACCGGGACCTCATCGCCAGCGTGAAAAAGATCCAGCAGGCCGGACTCGAGGTCCAGGCGGGATTCATCGTAGGATTTGACAAGGACCCGGCATCGATCTTCGAGCGCCTGATCGCCTTCATCCAGGAAAGCGGGATCGCGACCGCCATGGTCGGGCTTTTGAACGCGCCGCACGGGACAAAGCTCTATCATCGCTTAAAGCAGGAAGGGCGACTCTTGAAGGCCCCGACCGGCGACAACACGGACTTTTCGATCAACTTCATACCAAAGATGAACACCGAGCACCTGATCAGCGGTTACCGCAAGATACTTAACACGATCTACTCTCCGAAGCACTACTACGCGCGAATGAAGCAATTCCTGAAAGAGTATCGCCCTCCCAAGGCGCGTGGTGGCCGCTTCCGGTTCAATCACCTGAAGGCCGTGATAAAGTCCTCGGTGCGCCTTGGCATCATCGGCAGGGAGCGGTTCCAGTACTGGAAAATCTTTTTCTGGTCCTTATTCCGCCGGCCACGGCTCCTGCCGCTGGCCATCACCCTCTCGATCTACGGTTTCCATTTTCGCAAGGTTTTTAAGCGTCATGAGAAAATTCTGGACGCCGGCCTTTGATGCCTGCGCGCGCAACCCATCCGGTTCGTACTCGAGAGACAATCCGCTATGCAGGAATGGAATGCTGTAATCAGTGTTCACGAACATGGATTCAAGCGGGCTATCGACGTATTCGGCGAGTTCGGAGAAGTGAAGCGGACAGAATTCTTCAACGTCCTTTTGATAAGAGCGAAGGACATGAACCGGATGCTCGAGTCCTTGCGGGAACGGGCATCGAAACATCCGGAGTCGCTCTCTTTTCTTGCTCGGCTGATACCAGCCACCCACTCGTTTATCTTCAATTCCCCCGATGAGTTCGGGCACAAGGCCGGTGAAATAATCCTCACCTGGACGACGCACCTCGCAGGAAAGAGCTTTTACGTAAGGATACGAAGGCGCGGCTTCAAGGGAAAGCTTTCAAGTCCTGACGAGGAGCGGCTGCTGGATTTCGTACTCCTTGAATCGCTTGAGAAGGCCGGCACTCCCGCCCGCATCTCTTTCGTAAATCCCGACGCAATCATCGCGATCGAAACGATCGGCACCTGGGCCGGCCTCTCGCTCGTGAGCCGTGAAGACCTGGAACGATACCCTTTCATAAAACTGGATTGAAGAAAGGAGTGTATTGAAAAAGAGCCGCTAAACAAAAAACTGATCTGTAAAGCTCACTTCCAAAGGTTGAAGCATTTCCATTAATCGTACGATGTCTTGACATACCGCAGGATTTCTTCTGCAAGAGGGTCCCTGTTTTCCAGCGTCATTTCGAACAGCATCGCATCCTCCCGTCCCTTCACCTCGGCGATAAACCCAGAACCCTTAAGCGCAATCGTCGCGATCACCGCTTTTCCGGAATCCAGAACAGTTCGCACAACTGTTTTGAATCGTTGCGACAGGCACTCCATCTTCCCGATCTCATCGATCAAGATAAGCCTGGTGTTTGGATCTGTGAGCGCAAGGGCATCGAGAAATATCTCAAAACCCCTGATATCGACTCCGTATCTGCCCACATGATACGGACTTTTTATATTAATGTGGGAAAGAAGCCTTTTCCTTCCATTTAAGCCGACCAGTTCAAAACCCTCCCGCACGCCCCCTTCCCGTATCTCGTCAGTGTAAAAGCCAGCGAGGCCGCTATCCTTCAACTTTTGTGCGAGCTCCTTCATGATGGTGGTCTTACCGATGCCCGGAGGTCCTGCTATAAGAATGTTTTTCTTTGCGAACATAGATCATCCCCGCCCATCACGTCCAAGGAGCTATCATCAGTCTATCACAGCTTTATGACATAAAAGACGCGTTATGAATCTGCGCCGCACAACCCCGTCTTTTGAGGGAGGGATATAAGGCGCTGGTTCCGCAGCAACCTGAAAAATGATGCACAATCTAAAAGGTAGAAACGAGAATTCCCGATGCATCTACGGGAAAGCAATTTTTTGAGCATATGTGATTCTTAACGGCGCGTTCAGGTGCTTCCGGAACGTTCCGCGCGGCGTTCCTTTGGGAATCAATGACCGGGATGTTGCGGAAAAGATGGTCCAGGACATCGTATTGCATCCTCCGCATGTACCAAAGACGGTCTCTTGCTACAACTTTACTATCACTAATTATATAAGCCCTGACAACGATGCAACCCTTGTTGCATGCCCTAGCACATTCCTCCCCGGTTTTGCTATCATTTAACTATGATCAGTATAAAAAACTCTCCCTTTGTCCATCATCTCGCAGTACGCATAGAAAACAAATGAAGGAGGTGCCTACCTATGAAACTGACCGTAAGCGTTATCAAGGCTGACGTAGGGTCAGTCGGGGGTCACATCGCGCCGTCGCAGCGACTGCTCGAAACCGTTGAACACCACGTGCGCCAGAACGGCATCGGATTTCTGAAAGACAGTTACGTGAGCTACACGGGAGACGATGTGGCAATCCTTATGACCCATACCCGCGGGACCGGCGACGAGCAGATCCATAAGTTGGCCTGGGACGCCTTTGTCGCGGGGACGAACGTTGCGAAAGCACAGGGGCTGTACGGCGCAGGCCAGGATCTGCTGAAGGACTCGTTCTCCGGGAACGTGCGGGGCATGGGGCCTGCCGTCGCCGAGATGGAAATCGAGGAGCGGCCGAATGAGCCCTTCCTGTTCTTCGCGGCGGACAAGACCGATCCCGGAGCGTACAACCTCCCGCTCTATCTCGCGTTCGCCGACGCGATGAACACGCCCGGGCTCATCCTTGCGCCCAAAATGGGGAAAGGGTTCCGATTCGTGATCATGGACGTCAACTACATAGAGGGTGACCGGGTCATTGAGCTGAACACGCCAGAGGATATCTACGACATCGCCGCCCTGCTGAGGGACACGGAGCGGTTCGTGGTAGAGTCGATCTGGTCTCGCGCCTCGGGCGAACAGGCGGCCGCGGTATCCACGTCGAGGCTCCATAACATCGCCGGCAAGTATACAGGCAAGGATGACCCGGTTATGCTCGTGCGCGCGCAGATGAACTTCCCGGCAACGGGCGAAGTCCTGGCTCCCTTCCACATCGGGCACTTCGTGGCCGGAGGCATGCGCGGCTCGCACAACATGCCGATGATGCCGGTCCGACTCATGTCGCCTATAAGCTATTTCGATGGCCCGCCCATTGTCAGTTGCGCAGCCTTCTCCGTGCACGAGGGGAAGCTAACTGGACCCGTCGACGCATTCGACCATCCGTTCTGGGATGCCGTCCGCGGACATGTCGCAGACAAGGCCGCCGAGATGCGGAAACAGGGGTTCTTCGGCGCTGCCATGCTGCCTATGGCGGAGCTGGAGTACACGGGCATAATGGAAAAACTCACGATGCTCGACGAGCGCTTCACGGTTCGCTCCGTGGAAAAGAAGCGCGACTACCGCAGTGAGCGCGCAGCCTGATGTATCACTGAGCAAGGATTAAGAGGAGGAGGGCCTCGTACGGCTGGGCCCCCTCCCGTCAGTGAATTGCCCGAATACCGGTCGCTTACATTTCTCGTTTAGGGTATTCACAATCCTGCAGCCGGTGAAACATATCACCCAGCGGTCAACCAGCACTTCCTTCGCCTTCCGGCCTTGACATGAAGATTAATCGGCGCTACCTTTAAAGAGAGGAGTTAAATTGTCTTATTAAGGTGGTGAAGTTCTATGCCGAAAACAATTCAACAGACCGTGATACTTCCTGCACCCGCGGAAAAGCTCTTTGATATGTATTTGAGCCCGAAGGCCCATGGGGAAATCACAGGAGGACCGGTGACCATCAGTCGGACAACAGGGTCGAGATTTCGCGCCTTTGGAGGTATGATCACGGGCAAAACGCTGCAGGTAGTGCCCAAACGCATCATCATCCAGTCGTGGCGAGGGAAGGATTGGAAACCCGGGGACCTCGACTCTACGCTGATCCTCAGTTTCTGGCCGGACAATAACGGCGGCAGAATCGAGCTTGTACATGTCAACGTGCCGGAGTACGATTATGACGGCGTTAATGAAGGTTGGGACAAGTATTACTGGAAACCGTGGCGAGAGTATCTCCGAAAGAAGGAAAGCGGCGTGAAACTGGCCAAGGCGGCCTGAAGGGATGACCTGTATGGAGGATTAGATTTGTCCCGCTAAAGCGAACGCCTTCGCAAAGAGAGGGCGGAAAGGTTCGGATCACCACTGTTGTGGGGATAGCCGGGTTGCCGAGGGATTTTAAAAGGCAAACCCGGCTTTTTTATTTCGTTGGGGGGCATGAGCATGGATTTCAGATCTGACAAATCTGATAATCAAATCCGGTAGAGATCCGGAACTTCATGTTATAATAGAGATAATGACATGACCGAAGAGGAAGGGTCCTCCCTTATGCTAGACATCATGCTAAAGTCCCTGGCCATTATGTTACCCGCGAGCATACTCATCATCGGCTGTGCAGGCGGACGGCCCGAGAACCTCGGCGTCAGGGACGGCAGTCTGGCCCCCTGCCCTTCTTCTCCCAACTGCGTATCGAGCCAGAGCACCGATAAAAACCATGCTGTTGAGCCCCTCCCCTATTCCTCGTCAACACCCGAAGCGATTGCCGGTCTCAGAAAGATCATCCTTCAGATGAAGAGGACGAAGATTGCCACCGAAACGAACAACTATCTCCATGCGGAATTCGCGAGCGCTCTCTGGCGTTTTGTTGATGATGTCGAGTTCTTTTTCGATGATCACGCGAAGCTGATCCAGGTGAGGTCCGCATCCCGCCTCGGATATTCGGATTTCGGCGTGAACCGGAAGCGGGTGGACGCTATCAGGGCGGCATGGCAGGCATCGGGGAGATGAAAGACTTTGCGCTTCCCATCAATCTCAAGGAATGACAGCAAACAAGGTGAAGAGCTGCTGATTCATCATAAGACTTCAATCAGAGGATGGCCTGAATTTTATCTGGGAGTCATCCGGAAACGTAGAGCCATGAAAGACATTCCGACGCTGTCCATCATCATACCTGTGTTTCATGAATCAGACAGGATAAACGGGCTCATCACACAGGTGTTTGATCTCGCTGAACATGACGTGCCCCAGGTCATCGTCATTGACGGCGATCCACAGGGAAGCACGATCAAAGCGATCACGGACGAAAAGGTTACTAAGATCGTTTCCGGAAAAGGGCGAGCGCGCCAGATGAATAGCGGTGCGTCGCTAGCGTCCGGCGATGTTCTTCTCTTTCTCCATGCCGATACCCTGCTGCCAAAAGACGCACTCGCTATGATAACGGCGGCCATGAGCGTCGACCGCTTTGTTGCCGGAGCATTTGATCTGGGCATCGATACCAGCAGACGTATCTTCAGGATCACGGAAACGTATGTCTTTCTCCGTACGCGGCTTACGAGGATTCCCTTCGGGGACCAGGCGATATTCATGCGGCGAGAGTACTTTGAAAAAATTGGCGGGTATCAGGACATCCCTCTGATGGAGGATGTCGAGATCATGGCGCGCATCAGAAAACGCGGGGACCGGATCTGCATCATCCCGTCAAAAGTCCTCACCTCCCCGCGGAGATGGGAACGTGAAGGAATTCTCTTCAGCACGTTTAGGAACTGGACCCTTCAGATGTTTTATGCGCTCGGCGTACCGCTCGAACAATTGCAGAAATATTACCAATGAGGAGGCACGGACCATGATGCAGGCCCAGGAAGACGTCCTTTTCTGTCCCCACTGCGGAGCTAAGATCGAGGACAACCGTTACATCAAAAGGGCGGACGGCACCTATCGCTGCGAGCACTGCTATTTTGCCGACACCCATCTCGAGGATGTCGTCGATGAGATCGAAACGAGCTATCTCGTGACCCTGGAGGCCTTCGTGAGCGCTATAGACGCCCGCGAACACGAAGTGGGCAACCATTCGTTACGCGTAACGCAGTTCGCCATGATCATGGGGCATATCCACGGCATCATGGGAAGGGACCTCGTGGACCTCTATTGCGGAGCGCTTCTCCACGATATCGGCAAAATCGGAGTTCCTGATTCCGTGCTCCATAAGGAAGGCCCGCTTACCACTGAGGAACAGGCGATCATGCATGGCCATCCCGAAATCGGGCACCGGATTATCAGCCACATCGGATATTTCGCAAAGGCGGCGGAGATTATCAGGAACCATCATGAACACTTCGACGGCACGGGCTATCCACTCGGGCTCAAAGGGTCCGAGATTCCGGTCGGGGCAAGGGTCTTCGCCGTGGCGGACGCCCTTGACGCGCTCACGGTAAAAAGGCCCTATCGGGAAGCCTTGTCGTTTGAAGAAGCGCAACGTGCGATCCTGTCTGCATCGGGAAAGAATTTCGATCCTACCGTGATCGAGACCTTCGTGAAGGCCACTAACGAGCTCAAAGGCTACGTAGGAAAGATAATGCTCTATGCTTAGAAGTATACAAATGAGGGGATGCGCGTGGACTTAAGAGACGGCAAGAACAATTCGGCAGTTATCAGGAATGTGTAGAGGTGAAAGCACTCCGGCTCTCATGCAGCCTCGTGTTTCAGTCGATACGTAATCCTTCCTCGCGTCAGATCATAAACCGACAGCTCAACCCTCACACTGTCACCCGGCACGATCCTGACATGATGTATCCGCATCTTCCCTGCAAGATGCGCCAGGATCTTCTGGCCCGTGTCCAACTCAACTCTGAACAATCCACCGTGAAGAACCTCGAGGATCTTTCCTTCAGTTTCTATAAAATCTTCTTTTGACATCATACTTCCTCTTCCCCTTCCCTTAGGGAGGGTTCTATTATATTATACCTCTTTCACCTCTACAGGGATGAATCAAATGCATATCTGAAGCTACTGAAAAAACATAAATAATCAGCATCGGATAGAAGCGCCTCCTTTTAGTCACCCGTGGATATATGTATCTATCCGTCCTGCATGGCCCTTGAATTGGACCTATATTTATGCAATACTCAATATAAGAATAATGTTCCAACTGATTCGACCGCGTATCCATGACGCAAACGTGTAGGGATTAATTTAATATTCATAAATGTCTGACAAGTCGATTGTACTCCTCTTCATCAAGGCTCCGTTCAAGGGCAGAGTGAAATCACGCCTGGCTGCGGCAGTGGGCGAAGAGGCTGTGCTCGAGCTCTATAAGAACTTCGTTCTCGATATCATTGACGCTCTGAGCATATCCGGCTATCCCTTCAGAATATGCCTCTATCCGCCTGACGCGGAAGAAACGATTACTACGTGGCTCGTCGGCCATCCCGTCGAGCCCCAAATCGGAAACGATCTGGGAGAGAGAATGGAGATGGCGTTCAAGAAGATATTCTCGGAAGGCTTTACGAGCGCCATTCTCATAGGAAGCGACATTCCGGACCTCACGCCAGCGGTTTTCCATGAGGCCCTTGAATCGCTCAATGAGAACGATGCAGTAATCGGTCCTGCAGCTGACGGCGGGTATTACCTTATTGGTTTTAACCAGAGATCGTTCCTGCCACGTATTTTTCACGGGATCCCTTGGAGCACAGACACGGTCTTTCGGGAAACCATGGACATCCTGAAAGAATCATCACTCCGCGTGCATCTCGTACCGCAGTGGAAAGACGTGGATACCCTAGAAGACCTTAAGGCGCTCTTCGAACGGGACAGGAATTCGGGTTTTAATAAATCGAGGACGATGACATACCTTATGAGGAACAGGACCCGGTTGTTCCACTAAAATGTGGTCCTGAGGGCATCGAAGAATAGTGTATTCCCCTTCTGCTCGGAGATTGTTCACGGGACCAGTCCTGAGAAAGGGAGCAGCAATAGCGACGGTTGAGGGGACCTTTGATCACCCTCCTCTCGATGGAAGGCGTGAGCTAATACCGTTTATCCCATTCTACCTGTGCCAATGTAGAGCATAGGAAACTGGTATTTCAGATGATCGGAGCGAGGAAAGGCAGTCAGTGGAGGGCCCATGGACAAGCGGGACAAGATAACGATCATTCTCAAAAGGCTGAAAAAGGAGTATGCCGGTACGCCGCAGACTGCGCTCCGGTTCTCATCACCCCTCGAGCTCCTTATCGCGACCATACTTTCGGCGCAGACCACGGATGTGCTCGTCAACAAGGTGACTGAGACTCTGTTCAATGAATACCGGACCGTTAGGGAGTTCGCGGACACCACGCCCGAAAAACTCGCCAAGGACATCCGTTCCGTGAACTTCTTTAACAATAAGGCGAAAAGCATCAACAAGGCCGCGAAGATGATACTCGAGAAATTCGGCGGGAACGTGCCACGGACCATGGATGAGCTCATCACCCTGCCCGGTGTGGCCCGGAAAACGGCTAATATCGTGCTTTCGAGCGCATTTGGGATCAATGAAGGGATCGCCGTGGACACGCACGTGAAGAGGCTCGCCAACCGGCTCGGGCTCACGAAGAATGAGGACCCCGTAAAGATTGAGAACGACCTGATGCCCATCACTCCCAAAAAGGAATGGGGTAATTTGTCGCATCTCCTTATCTTTCACGGCAGGAAGATATGCCAGGCGAAGAAACCGAACCACCAGGCATGCGTTCTGTACGATATCTGCCCATCGAGGAACATATAAATCCAGAAGATCGCCGCTCATGCACCTTGCGCTGGCCGGCCGGGAAAACGCTTCGCCCGAAATCATCGAGCGCGTGTACGGCCACGTCAACGCGTGATATCCGGCGCGTCTGCCAGGAGGAGAACCGCAGAAAGGGATTGGCCATTAATTCGACTGTGCGAGCACCCGCCTGAGAGTCTCGTTCATATCCTTCATTTTATAGGGCTTTGTAACAACGCCGACAAAACCGTATTCTTTGAAGTTAGCCATGACAGGGTCGTTTGAATATCCGCTCGAGACGATGGCCTTTACATGAGCATCGATTTCACGCAGCTTTGCAATAGCCTCTTTGCCGCCCATCCCTCCCGGGATGGTGAGATCCATTATGACCACGTGAAATGGCCGGGAAGCTTCCATCGCCTCTCTATAGAGCCTTATCGCCTCGACGCCGTCTTCTGCAAAACCGACCTCGTATCCCAAGTGCGTAAGCATCTCACCGACGACATTCCTGATAATCTCTTCGTCATCCATGATCAGAACCTTGCCGCCGTTGGCGAAGGACCTCACGTCTTCGACCTTCAATTGCGCAGGTTCCACCACGACTGTCGGAAGATAGATGAAAATGGTCGTTCCTTTCCCCGGCGCTGACTCAGCAGTAATGTAGCCGCCATGGTTCTTAATTATGGAATAGCTGGTTGCGAGACCCATCCCCGCCCGCTTCTCCTTCGTCGTGAAATAAGGATCAAAGATCTTCGGCAGGTTTTCCGGAGATATCCCTGTCCCTGCGTCCTGGATGGATATTTTTGCATAATCACCCGCTTGAAGAGGGACACCATCCTCTGCATCCAGCTCAATTTTCTGACAGGCCACCTTTACCGTCCCCCCCTGTGGCATGGACTCGACGGCATTGATTATGATGTTATGAATGACCTGACGAATCTGACCCTCGTCTATTTCAGCAAAACAGTTCTCCCCGGGCAGAGAATATTCACTCTTGACCGTCGTTCCCGTAAGCGCGAAACTGGCCGCATCTTTAAGCAATGATGACAGGGAAGAGACTTTTTTGACCGGAGCCCCGCCCCTCGCGAAGGTGAGCAGCCGTTGGGTAAGATCTTTTGCCCTGATGCAGGATTTTTCCGCCTCGGTTAGTCTCTTTTGAGTCTTCTCCGGCAGCTCCCTGTCGAGCATTACCAGTGAGATATTGCCCATAATGCCCGTCAGAACATTGTTGAAGTCATGGGCGATACCGCCGGCAAGAATGCCGATGGATTCAAGCTTCTGCGATTTGATGAGCTCTTCTTCCATCCTTCGGCGTGCGGTAATGTCTGTTGCGATCTCCAGACGGACCATACGGCCATCTACCCATGGGATGGCCCGGTCCCGGATATCGAACCACTTGCCCGTGACGGTATTCTGAAATTCCCAAGTGCATACGCCTGCGGGCTTACCGTCCGCTGTGAGCAGCTTGTCGTTAGTGCAGGATTTGCAAGGCCCTTCCTGTCCCTTCTGGAACGTATCCCAGCATACTGTACCGGCTACGTTGCCGAACACTTTCTGCGCATAATTATTCGCGAACAAGACCTCATGCGTCTCCATATCAGCAACATATACGATGGCGTCCAGGCTCTCCAGGATTGTTAAGAGTCTTTCATGAGATTCTTGTATCGCAGCCACAGCCCGTTTCCGTTCGGTCACGTCGGTAATCATGCCTAAGAATCCGATGACCCGGCCATCGGAATCCTGGATTGGTGTGGTGGAAAGCATCCCCCAGAGAAATGAGCCGTCTCTCCGGTGAAATTTGAAGTCGAGCACTTCCCTGCTTCCCGACATGAGGGGCTCAAACCCTTCTGGCACCCTGGAATGCTCCTTCTCGATGAGAAAATCAACGAGCTTCCTCCCGATCATCTCGTCCTCGCGGTATCCGAGCATCTCCGCCATACGCTTATTGACATACGTTGTCCTGTCCTCCGTATCCAGCACCCAGATGCCTTCTTGCGCTGTTTCCACGATACGGCGGAATTTCGCTTCGCTCTCTTTTAATTTTCTCTCCATCTTGTGCTTGTAGAGGGCCATCTCAATGGTCGTATACAGGTCCCGCTCCTCAAAGGGTTTGATGATGTACCCGAACGGCTCGGTTATTTTCGCCCGTTCCAGGGTTTCATCATCGGCAAAGGCGGTAAGGTACACAATAGGGACATCAAACTCGGACCGGATCCTTTCTGCCGTTTCAATCCCATCCATCTCGCCGCCTAATACAATGTCCATGAGGATAAGGTCGGGCCGAACGTCGCGTACCCTTTTCAGCGCCTCTTCTCCCGATGTAGCTGTCAATGGGACCTTGTAGCCGAATTTCTGCAAATAGCTTTTTATATCATCGGCAATGATAACCTCGTCTTCAACAACAAAGATTGTGCCTTTTTTCATGCCCCTACCCCTTTAAACCGAATTCGGAAACTTGTTCCCCTGTATCTCACCATTTCGATGTGTCCGCGCAGCTGGTTTTTGGCCAAGAGGGTGACCAGATGCAGTCCCAGCGATTTGGCATTTATGATATCCAAGTCCATCGGGACACCGACCCCATCATCGCCAACCACCAGTTCAAGTTCTCCCGGCCCGACCGGACGAACCGTTATGTCGATCTTCCCGGTCCGGTTATCGGGAAAGGCATGCTTTAACGAATTGGAAACAAGTTCATTGATGATCAGCCCGCATGGGATGGCCGTATCAACTCCCAGGGAAATGCCATCGGCATCCACCGCCAGTTTTATCTGCGCGGCATTCACTTTATAGGTACTGAACAGACTCTTCGCAAGGCTGCTGATATAATCGCGGAGGTCGACCTTTGCCAAGTTATCGGACTGGTACAGTTTTTCATGGATGAACGACATGGCTTTAATGCGGCTCTGGCTTTCGAGGAATATATCGTGAATCCTCTGGTCCTGCGCATATTCCGCCTGGTGTCGCAGGAGGCTCATGATGACCTGCAGATTGTTCTTTACGCGGTGATGAATTTCCTTTAAAAGAATTTCCTTCTCTCCGAGCGACTCCCTGATCTGTTCCTCGGCCCGCTTCCGTTCGGTGACATCGTACATGATATGGACGGCGCCCTTGACATCTCCCGCATCATCAAGAAGCGGGTCAACAACGACATCGAACCATTTTCCCCCTCGCTGCATGACGGTATGCTCCCGCCGTTTTGTTTGGAGCATGCGCTGAAAAGGGCATTGCTCGGCCGGGACCGTCGTTCCATGAATGAACTCGCAGCAATTCCGGCCGTTGATCTCCTCAAGAGGTCTGTCGAAGTACGCCGCCGTTGCTATGTTGCACCGTTTGATCTTTCCTTCCCGGTCCAGCAGGAAGACCATGTCCTTCATGGCATCGAACGTCGTTCGCCACTGGCGCGCGGCAAAACGAAGGATTTCCTCGACTTGCTTTCTCTCGGAAATGTCCAGCATATTGGTGATGTAGTACAGAGCATTCCCGTCACTGTCTTTCACCGCTGCCACGTCTACCTGAACCGGGAAGGTGGTGCCATCTTTACGAATATTGATGGCATCAAAAACATGGTTTCCCTTCTGATTTATCGTGCTGAGCTGGCGTCTCAGTTCCGCGAGGCCCCCGGCCTCCATAATGTCGCCTATCGGCCTTCCTGTAAGCTCTTCGACGGTATATCCGTGCATGACGGCAGCTGCCTGGTTCATCATATCTAGCGTCTCTGCCTCAGTACCCACAATGACTACCCCTGTCTTGATGTGATTGAAGATCTCAGACCATTTCTGCAAAGCAGCATCAACACGCTTCCGTTCAGTCATAGATAACACCAAACGCTGCAATCAGCCACTGCGTATCTGCAAGCTTGAATACGCTTCGTTTTCCGGCATGAGAGACTATGGACAGTCTCAAGGTAAAAAAACATAGGCCGTTAAGAAAATAGATAACAATCATATTAAAAGCCTTGATGGGGATACTTTCTGCAACTTTTTGTCATATTTTTCGTCAGTGAAGACCCCTGTAATAAGTAATATAAAAGCATTATACCAACTTTTTGAAAGCCTGTCCTTATAAAAAACAAGAAACAGAGTAGCACACCTGTGCCGTTCCATTGTATAATCCGGAAAGCATTCCCAGACTTCCGTCCAAAAAAAGCCTTGACTATCTTTCGTGAGTCTGTATAATTCCTACCCTTAAGTGCAGAATATGACCGAGCAACGGACACGCTCATGAAATAAAACATTCATCCGGTGTTCTTCCGAATGAACGGAAGTATATCGATTTGATCATGAACACCTGCAGCACACCCCTGCGAGCTGAGCGGGGGTATGATTAACCTGGAACTGAAAGGACTGGTAAAACAGCTCACGGGGAAGTATTATATGCAGTATGATTAAAGTTCAGCTAACGTGAACCTATGAAGGAAGCGCGAAGAAGCAGGGCGAAACACATTTTATGTTTGCTCCGTGATCTTTGTGATTCAGTCGTTTATGCGATAAGGAGTGTTTTCTTGGATGAACTAATGATGAACCTGTTCTCTCTCATTGCGGACCAGGTACGGGACAAGCAGGACCTGTTTGACAAGGAAGGGAAAATCATGCAGGCCTTGCTCAACAGCGGATACCGTCTCCATGAGGCGGACGCTGCGCTCACGCTCATGCAAACCCTCGTACAGAAACAGTCTGAAGGTTTCTTCGCTCCGAGGAAGACCGCATCTTCCATCCGGATGAGAGCAATGAACCGGGAAGAACGAGATCGGTTCACGATCGATGCCTTCGGCTTTGTCTCAAAGCTAACGCACCTCGGGATCATATCCGACGATCAGCGCGAGGACATTCTGGAAAAGGCCATGACGGTATACACAGAGCGAATCGAGCTTGACCATATCAAGAACCTCATCGCATTCATCCTGTTCGCCAGCTCTCAGGAGAAGGACCAAAGCGCTCCAGAGAACCTTCGGCGCATCAAAGACACAGCGTGGAATTAAAAAGGCTGATTCAACTCAGAGATGCAAAATGTAGGATGTTCGCTCCGGAATGGACACCCGCGTCTCATACCGCGGTTAAAAGGTTTCTATAGAATGAAATCACTCGTCATAGTAGAATCTCCGGCAAAAGCAAAGACCATCGCCAAGTACCTGGGCAAAAACTACACCGTCAAAGCCTCCGTTGGCCACATCATGGACCTGCCCAAGAGCAAGCTCGGTGTGGACATCGAGAACGACTTCGAGCCCAAATACATCGTGATCAAGGGTAAAGCTCCGGTCGTAAAAGAGCTCAAGTCTGCGGCTAAGAAAGCCGACCGCATCCTGCTCGCAACCGACCCCGACCGGGAGGGTGAGGCAATTGCCGCTCACGTCGCCGAGGTCATCTCGGGAAGCATAAAGAACGCAGAAGTTTACCGCGTGTTATTCAATGAGATCACCAAGAAAGCTATCCTCCTGGCCATCGAGCATCCGGGCAAGGTCGATGTGAACAAGGTCGATGCCCAGCAGGCACGGCGCGTGCTTGACCGTCTCGTCGGTTATCAGATCAGCCCCATCCTCTGGAAAAAGGTGCGGCGCGGGCTCTCGGCCGGCCGCGTGCAGTCCGTGGCGCTGCGGCTGATCTGCGAGCGCGAAGAAGAGATCAAAGCCTTTGTGCCCGAAGAGTTCTGGTCTCTTACTGCTCTCCTTGAAGGGAAATCCCCTCCCCGGTTCGAGGCAAAGCTCATCAAGAGAGACGAAGAAAAGCTCAGGGTCAAAAACAATGATGAAGCGCAGAAAATTCTCGCCGATCTCCAAGGCAGACCTTACAGCGTAGCCAAGGTTGAAAAGAAGGAGCGCAGGCGCAATCCTGTGCCACCTTTTACCACAAGCAAACTTCAGCAGGAGGCCGGCCGCAAGCTCGGTTTCACCGCAAAGAGGACCATGGGTATCGCCCAGTCTTTGTACGAAGGCGTGGATGTGGGCAAGGAAGGCACCGTCGGTCTTATCACGTATATGAGGACCGACTCTACCCGGGTGGGCAAAGAGGCGCAGGACGAGGCCCGGGAGCTTATCGCCGGCAAGTACGGTAAGGACTATCTGCCGGAAAAACCGCCTGTGTATGCAAGCGCAAAGTCAGCCCAAGAGGCACACGAGGCCATTCGCCCCACATCGGCGATGCGCGAACCCGATGTGATCAAGGAGTACCTCCAGAACGACCAGTACAAGCTGTACAAGCTCATCTGGAACCGTTTTGTGGCGAGTCAGATGAATCCCGCAGTCATCGACCAGACCTCCGTTGACATTATGGCCGGCGACTATACCTTCCGGGCTACCGGCTCGGTAGTGAAATTCCCTGGATTCATGGCCGTCTACATGGAAGAGAAACCAGAGGACCAGGTATCGGATGACGAGAACGGAGAAGCCGTTCTTCCGCCGCTCACCGAGG
>DATJZV010000124.1:0-4834 GCA_035498715.1 Nitrospirota bacterium | reverse complement strand
TAACGCGAGACCCCCGCAACGTCACTGACTTGCCCGCCACCGAGATTTCCACGTCTTTCGGAGCAACTCCGGGAAGCTCCGATGTGATGATTGCCCGGTCTCCATCCATCCAGACATTGACTGGGGGAAATTCGCTCGTTGATGGAGCAAGTATTCCTGAAGCGGCCCTGCTCAAGTGATCAAAGGCGCGCCAGGTATCCGGGAAACCGTATCGATCTAAATCCATCCATAACATCTTGATCTCCTCCTTCGTTTGCTTGATTTTGACACTTAGTATGACGATTTTCATATTAGCACTCTACAGCAGTGAGTGCTAATCGGATATATACCAAAAATATAAAAAAAGTCAAGTGTGTGCCTGATTTTTTTTAAAGAAGCAAAAAATATGATTAAGTTATTGAATTTTAAAGGTTATTGTTTTAGCATTTCTGTTCAGACCACGAAAATTAAATAGAAAAATCAGCTGAAGTCGCTGCGTTCGTACAGGCAAGCTACACTTTTTTTGTTACCATAAGGTGTTAAGTTTGACATGCGGACATTAGCTGTAGGACCCGTCCCGTTGTCGTCGGGGAGCGAATTTCTCGCGCTTCTGTTGACACATGCACATCCTTGACCTATACTACCTCGAAAGAGGACGCTCGTTTCTTACTGACGATCTGAGTGATAGTTATGATGAGGTAAAACCCATGGGAACAGATCGCAAAATCCCCTTTACTCGAGTCCAGGCACTGTTCACGGAGATTTTCGGGCTTGGCCGCGCAGCAGCACTCAGTGCCATTCTCCTGATCAGTCTGTTTACGATCTTCGCCGTTTTCTGGTTCTTTTATTCGGCCCCGCCACACACCCTTACTATTACGAGTGGACCCGAAGACAGCATCTTCCGGAGGAATGCCGAGAAATACGCAAAGATACTAGCTCGCAGTGGTGTGAAGCTGAAGGTCCTTCCGTCCCAGGGCTCACTAGAGAATATTAAGAGGCTGGCGAACCCTGCTTTTAAGGTCGATATTGGGTTCGTTCAGGGGGGAGTGGCCGGTGAATTGGATATCGAGAGACTGAATTCGCTCGGAAGCGTCTCCTACGAACCGCTCATGGTTTTTTATAGAGGCACGCGGTCGCTCGATGTTCTTTCAGGGCTGAATGGCAAGCGGCTCGCGATCGGTCCAGAGGGTAGCGGAACGCGGTCCTTGGCCCTGGTCCTGCTCGCTGCCAATGGCATCGAACCTAGGGGGGCGACTAGGCTGGTAGACCTAGACGCGGAAGACGCAGCAAAGGCCCTGCTCGAGAATAGCGTTGATGCCGTCTTTTTGATGGGAGATGCCGCCTCGCCACAAATCATGCGCAAGCTGATGCAGACACCGGGAATACGGCTTTTTGATTTCATACAGGCCGATGGTTATACACGCCGCATTAGCTACTTGAACAAGTTGGCACTGCCGAGAGGCTCCATCGATTTCGGCAAGGATATTCCATCGCACGATGTCTCTCTTATAGGCCCTACGGTCGAGCTCATCGCGCGAACCGACCTGCATCCCGCCCTGTCGGATTTGCTGCTTGAGGCGGCGAGTGAAGTACATGGAGGCTCCGGCCTGTTCAAGCGACAGGGCGAGTTCCCCGCCCCGCTGGAGCATGAACTTCACATCAGTGCCGATGCGGTACGCTATTACAAATCGGGCAAGATCTTTCTCTATCGTTATCTTCCATTCCGTCTGGCAAGCCTGATGAACCGTATCCTCGTGGTAGCCGTTCCGATGGCCGTGGTATTGCTCCCAGGACTGCGGATTATTCCTGCGCTCTATCGATGGCGGATCAAGTTGCGTATCTATCGATGGTACCGTGCCTTGTTAATGCTCGAGCGGGACCTGATCACGCGACTGGCGCGCGAGGAGCGGGAAGAATTGTTCGGGCGGCTCGATCACATCGAGGAAGAAGTCAATAAAATGAAAATGCCGGCGTCCTTCGCCGACCAATTTTACGTACTCCGCGAGCACATTGATTTCGTTCGCGACCGCCTTATAAAAAGCACAGAATTGCATTGAGGTTGTTGGGAAAAACGAGCTTCATCAAACTAATGAAGCAATGGGTGAGTTTATTCTATCGAGGTGCTGCTGGGCTGATATTTTGAAGCCTGGCAGATTCTTGCGTATTCGTATCGGAATCGTGCGGTTCGCGTGCCAGTAGAGATCGGGAACACCTTGTAAATAATGGGGAAACCCCTTTTAAACCTAATTGGGTTCCATTCCCCTCAGCTCCACAAAAAATATTAGAAAGCTGGTCATAACTGACCGGCTTTATTTATTTTTATGAGGCCTTCGACCCAGAGCGTGTGAGGGATGGACATCCCCTCTGTCATGGGGGAGTTCACGAGGGCGAGCAATTCTTGTAAAGCATGTGAGATGCTCCAGCTCCACCAAGAGCATAAGGGAGTTATATAATACAAGGTACAGGTTATCCTCTTCCCGATTTGATAAGCGCAACAAAGAGTTGTACAATTTAAGAGTCAGATTTATGGTAGCCTGAATCAGAATGGAGCAGACAATAGCCTGTTTTTAGCATATCACGAGGATGTCCCATGGAAATATCCACCGGACCAATCGCGACCTACCGTCGATACTGGTTTCCTGAGCTAATCGTTCTCGTATCGCTCAGCATCGTAGCGATCGTCCTGTTCGCTAAGACCAGCTTGGACATCGAGACGGTGCGGCCTTTTTATCACCACGACCACGCAGACCCCTGGCCAGATAAGGAACAACCGCTCTGGTCGCTATGCTACCGGTCCGCGGCGTCACTTGCCGTGGCCGGTGTGGCTCTGTTCGTTCTTGGCGTGATCCGCGAGAGCTCACAACGATTGCGGTGGTACGGTGTCTTTGTGTTGATTTGTGTGATCTTAGGGCCGGGCTTAATCATCAACTTGGTCTTGAAGGACCATTGGGGCAGACCGCGGCCCCATCAAATGGTAGAGTTCGGCGGACGGTACGAGTACGTTCAGCCGTTCGTCCCCGCCCCATTCAATACGCCGCGTAAGTCCTTCCCCTGTGGTCACTGCTCGGTAGGCCATCTCTATGCTGCTGGATAGTGGCTGTGGCGTAGAAAACGTCCGCGATGGGCCGTGGCCTCCCTCGCAGGAGGGCTGACGCTTAGAACGCTGCTAGGCATCGGCCGCATGGCAGCGGGAGCGCACTTCTTATCCGACGCAGTCTGGTCCGCCCTGATCGCCTACAGCGCGGCTCACGGACTCTACTATTATATCCTGCGCATTCCGGCCCGCGAGGATGCCCGGCCGACCCTCTACCCCCTTATCGCGCACAGCAAACGGTTGAAGGCTGTGACGGTCGTCGCCGCGGTCGTTATCGGTCTGGGCATTATCGGCGGCGGCATTCTGGCAAATCCCCATGACTTGGACCTGACCGGCGGTGTTACGCTGGCAGACCTGCCGGCCCAACCGGAGACTGTGGAGGTAGTCGCTGATAGCCTGGACGTCGAACTGCATCTGGTTGATGATCCGAGGGGAGCGTTCGCCAGCGAGTGCTTCTTGCACGGCTTTGGTCTTCCGACGAACAACATCAAAGCCGTCTGGGAGTTCGACGCATTGCCGGTGCCTGTCCTTCGCTATCGCGTCACGTTGGAGGGATGGTTCACGGACATAGACGGCACGGCCCGGATCCGCATTCCCGTCAGGGGCCTACACGGGGTTACTGTCCGCCTCAAGCATGGCGACATCCGCGTGTTCTATGAGACCCATAGTGCCACCAGCCGGAAGACGCCGATGCTGGATCTGCAGACAAGAGATGGCAGCGTCTTTCAGCCACATCAATGAAAAAGGACAAAAGGAGCATCTAACCTTTCACGCCCGCCTTACAGACGCCACTCGGGAAACCATTGTGCAATTATTATGAAAGAACTCTCGTTACCGATTTTCATTCCACCGCATTCCAGCAACTTTATTGGCTAAATGGGAACTTTGCCCTTTTAAGTCATATTACCTTTTTCGGGGATCTGAAGGCCCCAAACGCGGTAGTGCATTAAATCTCAATGTTTCCAATCTGGCATCGCATAATTTGCTAATGACAATCATAGCAGTTCGCTGATCATAACGAAATCACGAACGGAAGCCGCACACTGCGATGGCTCGGGAAAGCGAAGCAGGCCGCAGGTTGCGCAGAGCCCAGTTGTGAGACGGAGCAAAGTGTGCATATCGAAGGGTCATAGTGAGCGTCAGATGCACCGCACATCGCCGCGCTTATACATTTCTTTTTATGCGTTTACCTCCCCTCGGACCGGATTTCAAAACAAATTCCCTCTCCTCAACTGCTCTAATTAAGACGACCGGCTTGCCATTCTTTGTCACGGTGACATCCTCTCTCTTTTTTTTAACTTCGGCTACAATTGATGTCGCATGCGCACGAAGCTCTGAAACAGTTATAAATCTCAAAGCGCTCACCTCGTTCTAATCAGAATTTGGGATTCTCGATGGTATCTGATTAAAGATCCCATCGAAAAGATAGTCCGAAATCATCTGCAAATAAAACCGTCGGGCTGTCCTGTCAAATAGCTTCAATTACTGCTGATACCTCTATCAAATTAGCACACCGATTAGCTGTTCTCATAATTGTCGGGCCGCTCGACCTTAGTCTTTCTTGTCTAACATTTCTCTTATCTTGGTGAGTAGCTCATGGGGTGTAACTGGCTTTGTAACGAAATCCGCCTCTTCGTCTAAAATGTCTTTTCGCTGGATAATATCTGCCGTATAGCCACTGGTAAACAGAATTTTAACCTCAGGCCGTATCTTCTTTATTGCAATACTGGCTTCCTTGCCACTTTTCTTAGGCATTACTAC
>DATJZV010000123.1:0-14882 GCA_035498715.1 Nitrospirota bacterium | reverse complement strand
CCGTGCATGTACCCGACGGAATAGATATGGATGAGGGAGCTGAGCGTGGTCACCACGAGGAGCATCACCGCAGTTAGCTGGTCGATCTGGAAACCAACATTCACGTTGAAAGTTCCAATGGATATCCAGGAATAGACGTTCTCATTGATGATCGTCCCGCCGAGCACATCGAAAAACGTGCTGAGCGAAAGAAGAAAGGCTCCGACGACGCCGGCGATGGCAACATATGCCGCCCTCTCCTTGAGATATTTGCCGAACAGTCCTGCGATCAGGAAGCCGGTGAACGGGAGGATCGGGATTAAAGCGTATTTAAGCATGTCATGCTCCTCGAAGATATAAATCCGGAATCCTACTCACTAAGCCCCAAACAGAACGGACACCCGTAACACGGTTCAGGATTTAGAATTTCGCGCTCAGAGTTTTTGTCTGCTACCCTTTCATGATGTTGAAGTCATCAACGTAGACACTCCCGCGGTTCCGCGCAATGAGAATGATGATAGCGAGCGCCACGGCGGCCTCTGCGGCAGCCACGGTGATGACGAAGATCACGAATATCTGTCCCGTAAGAGACTGCAGGTAATGTGAGAACGCTATAAAATTGATATTGGCCGCGTTCAGCATAAGTTCTATAGACATCAGGAGGATAAAAATGTTCCTTCTTGAGAAAACGCCGACAACGCCGATTGAGAACAGTACGGCGCTCAGGACCAGATACCAGGATAAGGGAATCATAGAGTTTACTCCTTCGTCTTTATCTTTGCTAGCATCACTGCCCCGACCAGCCCAACCAAAAGCACGATTGAGGCGATCTCGAACGGCAGCAGATATTTCGTGTAGAGCTCCATCCCCAAAGCACCTACGCCGGCGGAAGCCAGCTTCATAGGCTGCTGTCCAGCGTTGGCGGGGAAAGTGCCGCGCGAAACAAGGAGCACGATCTCACCGGCAATGAGGATCCCGAACACGGTCATCCAGGGCCAGTACCGGTTCGCCCTGGCCGCCGTGCTCTCCTTGTCCACGTTCAGGAGCATCACCACAAAGAGGTAGAGGATGAGGATGGCGCCGGCGTACACAATGAGCTGAACCGCAGCCAGGAACTCCGCATTAAGGAGGACAAACATCCCCGCAATGTGAAAGAACAGCAACAGCATGAACAACACGCTGTGGATGGGATTTCTGCGCGTGATCATCAGAATAGCCGAAACGAGCATCACGACCGCAAAATAAAGAAAGATCAGTTTATTTATCATGCGTCTTTACCGCCTTTCTGCCCATAAATCGGTCACCCACCTCGATCAGACGATCCTTGGTATAGTAGGCATCTTTCCGGGCATAGCAGGAAAGCTCGAACTCCGGTGTCTGCAGTATCGCAGAAACAGGACAGGCATCAATGCAGAAACCGCAGAACACGCAGCGGAGCAGGTCCAGTTCGTACGAATTCACAAGCTTATCATGTTCCGGCCCTTCGGAAGTGACCACAGTAATGGCCTTGGAAGGGCATACGGCTTCGCACAGACCGCACCCGATGCATGCTCCCGCTCCCGATTCATCGCGCCGCATCGCATGAAGCCCGCGTGACCCGGGTATCGGTTTGCGCTTGAACGTCGGGTACTGCCGGGTGATCGCGGGGGTCAGCATGGTTTTGAGCGTCAACGCCATCCCTTGCGCTATGTCAATCAGAAAAATCGTTCTGAGCAGCTTTTTCAATCTCTTCATCGTGCCCAACCTCTCTTTTACAGCCAACCGGCCTGTTTCATGCCAGCCGCGACCAGCAGCGTCCCGAGTGAAAGCGGCAGAAGCATCTTCCAGGAAATCGCCATGAGCTGATCATAGCGGTACCGGGGCAACGTCGCCCGCAGCCACATGTAGAAAAAGATAAAGAAATACAGCTTCGCAAGAATCCAGAGCGTTGGCGGTAAGGCTGCCAGCGCCGTGTTGATCAAGGCTATCGGGGCAAAATGGCCGATGGCCGTGCTGGGAAGTATCTGGACCGGCAGCCAACCGCCCAAGAACATGATGCTCGCCAGGAGCGACACGACCATCATGTTCAGGTATTCCGCCATGTAGAACAAGCCGAACCGGATGCCGGTGTACTCTGTAAAGTAACCCGCCACGAGCTCGCTCTCTGCCTCGGGTAAATCAAAGGGCACGCGGTTCGTCTCCGCGATACCGGAGAACAAATAGAGGAAGAAGGCGACCGGCCCTACCGGCAGCGCCACAATGAACCACCGGTGAGTCTGAGCGTTTACGATGTCGGAGAGGTTTAGCGATCCGGACATGAGCACGACGGTGACGATGGCAAAGGCCATAGGGATTTCATAGCTGATCATCTGCGCTGCGGAACGAAACCCTCCCATCAGCGAGTACTTGTTGTTCGAGGCCCAGCCCGCCATGATAACGCCGTACGTGCCGACGCTCGACAGCGCGATGATATAAAGCACGCCGACGTTCAGGTTCGCCACCCAGAGAGGGACTTTCTTAGAGAGGAGCCCGTAGAAATTTGTCCAGGGACCGAAAGGCAGTGCAACGAAGGCGCCGAAGGCCATGACGAGCATGATGATTGGAGCAATGCTGAATACCCACTTATCGGCCCTGGCGGGAATGACGTCCTCTTTCATGATAAACTTCACGGCGTCCGCTATCGGCTGAAGAATCCCGTGCCAACCCGTCCGCATCGGTCCAAGACGGCCCTGCATGTGAGCAAGCACTTTGCGCTCCATTAATTGAAGGTACATGGCGTTGGCCAGAATGAAGGCCAGCAGCGCGAATACGGGAATAACAAGCGTATAAACAATATTCAGAATCTGATGCATATCGGGCATGTTCAGCTCCTACACTTCGATCTTAATATGCTTTATGGTCCCTATTTCCTTCGAGCGAGTGATCGTCATTCCTGACGAGAACAATAATCGCTCGGCAGTGATTACTTCCTGCTTCATGATCGTGTCCGACGCCAGCGCGAGGTCCTCGTCCGTGCCGGCAAGCGGCGACTTCTCCCGCGGCCAGCATGTGCCGATTGCGAGATCGCGGTACTGGGGGACGGCGTGTCTGATCTCGCTCAAGATATCCCGGACCGACCCATAGTTCATGGACCCGCCCATCCGCTTCGCAATGTTCTGAATGATCTCCCAGTCAGGCCGTGATTCGCCGACAGGCTCTTCGGCCTTATTCAACTGCTGGAGCCTGCGCTCAAGGTTGGTGAACGTCCCGGTCTTTTCCGCCGAACTGGCGGCAGGCAGCACCACATGGGCAAGCTTTGCGGTCTCTGTCATGAAAATGTCCTGGACCACGAGAAATTCAAGCTTCTGGAGTGTCTGCTTGAGGCCCGGGTCGCTCCCTGCCGGATCGTCACCCATGATATAGAGCGAAGCAAGATTGCCGGTCTTGATCGCATTGAGCATATCAACGGCATTCATGCCGGTTTTTTCCGGCAGGATCGCGTTCCACAGGCCGGCCAAGGCAGCGGTGGACTCGGCATCGATCTTGCGGTAGCCCGGGTAATACGTTGGCATTACACCCATATCAAGCGATCCCTGGAAGTTGCTTCGCCGGACAAGGGGGTAATAGGTGACATTATTGAGCTGTCCACCGAGTTCCCTGATACCGGCAAATGCCTTGTCTGATAGGTGAGCCGGAACGATGATCGCAACGCTCTTCGCAAACGTCAGGATATCGACCGCCTGTTTTGCTGCGCCGCTTCCCGCTTTGGAAGAAAACGCTCCGCGCAGCTCTTCAAGCGCCTGATCGGTGCTCGCAGGCATTACAACGGTCGCGATCTTGTTGAACTTATTGAACTCATCGTTCACGAGAATCAGCTTCCGTTCTTTCTTGTTCACGGCACGCACGATCTCGATGCCGGTGAGCGGATTGATCTCGCCCACGTTCTTGTCGAGCACGAGGATCACGTCATGCTCTGCCATTCGGTTCAATTCGCCGGAAAAGAACGTCGTGTTCAGACCCTTCGGAACCTTGAGCCTCGCGAGCGTGTCCACGTTGTTCGTCCCGACCACAGTGCGGAGGAACTTCTGGAACACGTAGTTGTCCTCGTTTGTTGTCCGGACCGAGCCGAGACCGCCGACCTTCTCGGCGCCGGACTTGTCCCTGATCACCTTGAGATTGGTCGCGATGACCGACAGTGCCTCGTCCCAGGTACAATCCACGAGCTCGCCGCCCACGCGCATCTTTGGCGTGGTAAGCCGTTCGGCATGATGAACAGCGTCCCAGCCGAACCGGCCTTTCGCGCAGAGATAGTTGTTCCGTGCGGGGCCGACCCGCATGATCTTTCCATCACGCGCTTCATAGCTGATGCCGCAACCGCAGCCGCAATAATTGCAAACCGACGTGGTCCCTTCAAGGTTCCATGACCGGGCCTTGTACTTGAACTGACGCGTGGTCAGCGCCCCCACGGGGCAGATCTCGGTACATTCGCCGCAGAACTCGCAGTCGAGAGGCCTGTCAAAATCGGTGCTGATGCGCGCCCGCGTTCCGCGTCGGGTGAATGCCCACTCGCCCACTCCATTCTGTTCATCGCAGATCCTGACGCACTTGCCGCAGAGGATGCAGCGGCTGATGTTTCGTTCGATGATCGCACTCTCAAAATCCGGCGGCAGATATCCTTTCTCCGCATCAAACCTGCTCTGGCCAAGCCCATATTCATGCACGAGATCCTGGAGCTGACACTCGCCTGCCTTGTCGCAGACCGGGCAGTCAAGGGGGTGCTTGATGAGCAGGAGCTCGAGGACCATCCTCCGCGCCTCAATGAGCGACGGCGATGAGGTTCTTACGACCATGCCGTCCGTCGCCGGGGTCGTGCACGACGGCGTGAACTTGCGCGGTGTGCCTTCCACCTCGACGAGGCAGATCCTGCACGCCCCGAAGGGATGGAGCTTGTTGTCGTGGCACAACGTCGGGACTCGCGACCCTGCTGCGTTCGCGGCTTCGAGAATCGTCGCGCCGAGGGGCACCTCTACTTTTTTTCCGTCAACCGTTACCGTCATCTTTTGCATACGTTTATTACCTTCTTAAGAGCTCTGAACAGCTGGTGTCAGCTACGAGCTTTTTTAATCAATCGCCCAGAACCGGCAATTCTTGATGCAGGTCTTGCACTTGGTGCACTTTTCCTGATCGATGTACGCGACCTTGCCCTTTTCCCACGTGATGGCTCCCACCGGGCAGTTTTTGAAGCA
The DNA here is from genome assembly GCA_035498715.1 of Nitrospirota bacterium. GTDB lineage: Bacteria > Nitrospirota > UBA9217 > UBA9217 > UBA9217 > DASPSR01. Next base: position 9,699 of record DATJZV010000123.1, on the reverse strand, counting down.
CTGGCCGCACTTCTTGCACTTCTCTTCATTTACCTTGAACTCAATGAGCGGCGTACAGACTCTCGCTGGGCAGCGATGCTCCTTGATATGCGCCTCGTATTCATCCCGGAAATACTTGATCGTCGTGAGCACGGGGTTGGGCGAGGTCTGGCCCAGGCCGCAGAGCGAGGTGTCCTTGATCTGCTGCGAAAGTGCGAGAAGCAACTCGATGTCTCCCTCGCGGCCTTCGCCATTCGTGATGCGGGTGAGAATCGAGAGGAGTGTCTTGTTTCCGATCCTGCAGGGCACACATTTGCCGCAGGACTCGTCCTCGGTGAACTCAAGGAAGAACTTCGCCATGGCCGGCATGCAGGTCGTCTCGTCCATCACCACCATACCGCCCGAACCCATGATCGCGCCCGTCTTGTTGATGTTCTCATAGTCCACCGGCGTGTCGATGAGCGTGTGGGGTATGCATCCACCCGAGGGACCGCCCATCTGCACGGCCTTGAACTTGCGGTTGTTCTTGATGCCACCGCCGATGTCGAAGATCACGGTCTTGAGCGGTATGCCCATGGGCACTTCGACGAGGCCGATGTTGTTGAGCGCACCGGAGAGGGCGAAGACCTTGGTACCCTTGCTCTTCTCCGTCCCGAGGCTCGCGAACCAGTCGGCGCCATGCAGGATAATCGGCGGTACGTTCGCGAAGGTCTCGACGTTGTTCAGCACTGACGGCCGCTGCCATAATCCCTTGACCGCCGGGAATGGCGGCTTAGCGCGCGGCATGCCGCGCTTGCCTTCGATCGAGGCCATGAGCGCAGTCTCTTCGCCGCACACGAACGCACCAGCCCCCTGATAGATCTCGATGTCAAGGTCGTAACCGGTGCCCAGGATGTCTTGTCCCAGAAGGCCCCGTTCCTTCGCCTGCTCTATGGCAAGCTGGAGCCGGTGAACTGCCAGAGGATACTCGGCCCGCACATATATATAGCCGTAGTGGGCGTTGATAGCCTTGGCGGCAATGATCATGCCCTCAAGCACGGAATGAGGATCCGCTTCCATGACGCTGCGGTCCATGAACGCACCGGGGTCGCCTTCGTCGCCGTTGCACAGAATATATTTGATCTCGCCCGAGACGCGGGCGCAGAGTTCCCACTTGAGACCTGTCAAAAATCCCGCTCCGCCCCTTCCGCGGAGACCCGATTTTTTCACTTCAGCTACGATCTGCTCGGGCGTCATCTCGGTGAGCGCCTTGGCCGCGGCCATATATCCGTCACGGGCAATGTATTCTTCGATCTTCTCGGCGTCGATGAGGCTCCGGTTCCGGAGCGCACGCAGTACTTGGTGCTTGAAGAACGGGATTTCGTTCATCACCGGGATCGCGTCTTTCTGCGCCGGCGGGGTGTAGAGGAATTTCTGGACAGGCCGCCCCTTGATAAAGTGCTCTTCAACGAGATGAGGCACGTCTTCGGGCTTCACCAGCTGATAGAAGATGTCCTCGGGATAGACCACGATGACCGGGCCTTTGGCGCAGAACCCGTTGCACCCGGTCAAAACGATCTTGATCTCGTTCTGGAGATTTCGCTTGATCAGTTCGGTCTCGAGCGCGTCCTTCACCTTGAGCGAGCCGTTTGCCACGCAGCCCGTTCCTGCGCAGATCATTATATTTGAGCGGTATGTTGTCTCCACGTTATTGTTCCCCATCAATTAATAGGTAGTTTCATGCCCAACGACCAGGGCGTACTCTTTGACTGGTTTCCCGCCCACCACATGTTCAGCGAAGATCTTGCGCATCTTGTCTTCGGTCAGCGAGATATATTTCACCGGAGGCTCTCCGGAAAGTTCAATGGTGGCCATCGGCTCCTGGCTGCAGAGTCCGGCGCAACCCGAGGTGGTAATTGCCACGTCCTTCAGGTTTGATTTGGCCAGCTCTTCCATGACCGTATTCATGATGCCGCGGGCACCTGCTGCGATGCCGCAGGTCCCCATATGCACCGTGATCTTGGCCCGAAACCCGCCCTCTCGCAGTCCCTGATGATACTCTTCCTTGATCTTTTTTAAATCAGCGATCGTCAGTTTTGCCATGGCTCACCTTCTATTTGCTATTGTGCGTCGTAGTCTTATACTTCAGCTATTCATATTTCTTGACGATATCCATCACCTTCGTGGCAGCCACGTCTCCATAGGTGTCCGGTCCTATTACCACGACCGGCGCAAGGCCACAGGCACCGAGGCAGCGTACCGCTTCGAGGGAATATTTCTTGTCTCTCGTGACTTCCCCAACCTCGAGATCCAACTCATCCTTGATCTTTTCAAGGATTTCTTCGCTCCTCTTCACATAACAGGCCGTACCGAGGCAGACACGAATGACGTGTCTGCCGCGCGGCACCAGCGTGAAATAGGAATAGAAGGTAGCGACGCCGAACACCACGCTCGGCGACATCTTCATCCCCTGCGCGATATAGCGCTGCACGATGTGCGGGAGGTATCCGCACACCTCCTGCGCCTGCTGGAGCACCGGGATGAGCGAACCGGGCTTGTCCTTGTACCGCTCGACAATTGCGTCGATCTTCCGGTACATCTCCGGCGTTATGGAGTCCGATCCCGTGTCCACGGTGGGCTGTTTTCCGGCACCCGTCTGTTCCTTCTGTGCGACTGCATCGTTACTCATTATCTACCTCGTCTGCTGGTTTGAAATAGTACTATTCAAAGTGTTGTATGTTCTCTTTCAGCAAGTCCCTGATTGCATCAAGTGCCGCCGGAGCTGCGATCGGCACGTCTTCAAGATCGCTCTTGATCTCGCGTGTGTCGAACCGGAAGACCCGGTCGCCGTTCCGCTCTTCGTATACAAAATCCCTGTCCGGGTGGCCTGCAATAAGCGCCATCAAGGTGTCCGTCATGCCGCCGATTGCGGGCCGGTCCACATGGCTCCATCGGAACACGACCGACATCTGTGTGCCTTTGCCGGGAGCGGAATCAAGGGTGAGCCTCCCGCCTGCTTGTTCAGCTGCCTGCGCTAGAAGCGGGATCCCCAGACCGGTCTTTTTTCCCTTCGTTGTAAAGAAGGGATCTCGGACCTTTGCGAGCGTCTCGGGATCCATCCCCCTGCCGTCGTCATTGATTTCCACCCGAAGGAGGTCATGCTCCCCATCCCTCGTCAGGATGATTTCTATGATCTTCGCATCGGCACGTATCGAGTTCTCAACAATGTCGAGGATATGGAGCGAAATATCTTCCAAAACCTCAGCACTCCGCCTTCCTGCCGTCCCGGCCAGTAAGTGCCTTTTTGATCTCGGCCACGCTCCCGTCTTCGACGGTGAAGCAGGTAAAGCGCTTGCCGATGTCGTCAGGACCGTGGGCATCAGAGCTTGTTATGACGGGGTAGTTCCTGCAATCAGCGAACCGCTCTTTCGCTTCGTCTACGGTCATCTGCGCCGATACTTCCACAGCATCGAGGACCAGGGCACGAGGTATGAAGCCGAGCTGGCCGATGATGCTGAAGGATTGCCGGTCCACATGTGCAGCGATTACGAGGCTCTCACCTTTTGCTGCGCGGGCCGCCGCCACGATTGCTTCGGCCGGGAGCGATGTCGCAGCGATCAGAAGCCGGTCGCAGAAACCGGTCACCCCGTCTTCGTCGTCTGCGATCACCTGGAGACCGAATGCATGCTCGTCATTCCTGCCGGCAAGATGCCGGTAAATATGTTTCTGGAATCCAAGGAGGTCATCGTCATCGTCAAAGAACACCAGGATGTGCGCTTCTTCAGAAGAGGCAACTTCCATCCCGCCGAGCACCATCAGCCCGTTCCGCTCGCCCGCCTTTTTGACGGCCAAAACGTTTTCTGCCGAGTTATGATCGCACACGCCGATCAGGTCGAGACCCCTCTGGAGAGCCGCATTTACGACCTCACGAGGCGACATGTCCAGGCCCGAACAGGGTGACAGACACGTATGCACGTGCAGGTCAGCCTTAATGCGCCTCAGCGCCACGGATTCCTGCCTTGTATAATCTGCCGACGAGTTCGAAGGCCGAAAGGCTGCTCACCAAGATCGGGATGCCCTCTTTTTCGGCTTTGGCCACCGTATCCTTTTCCGGATCCCTGCCCTGGACCAGGATGATACCCGCCAAATCCTTGTGCGCCGCGACGGCCACGATATTCTGATGTATATGGAGCGTGACCCAGAGGACCCCTTCGTCTGCATGGGCCAGCACATCTGACAGGAGGTCGCTCACGTAGCCCCCCGTCACTTCGCGGTCAAGGTTGCCGGAGCCGGTTTTCACTTCCAGACCGAAGTCCTTTACAATGTCGTTCAGATTCATTGGTTTCCTGTCAGGTCGTGTAGTAAAATTGCATGGTCAAGTGAGTCCCTTCGGGCACCGAGGATTTCAGGTCCATCTCATCGGAGCATTTCTTCATATTCACCAGCCCCATGCCAGCACCGAACCCCAGTTCCCGTACCCAATCGGGCGCTGTGGAATACCCCGGCTTCATCGCCAATTCTATGTCAGGAATACCAGGGCCTTTATCGGTCACCTCTACAGTGATCCCCCACTTTTCAACCTGGGCCCGGATCTCGCCGCCCTTGGTGTACGAAGCGAGGTTGATCTCCGCCTCATACGTGGCGACCCCGATCCTTCTGAGAAGAGGGGGACAAACGCCCAGTTTCTTGAGCGCGTTCTTGAGCTCGCTTGCAGCCTTCCCCGCTTCTTTCAGGGTCTGGCCGGCAACGTGATACTTAAAGGTGAAGCTAATCTCGTCAGCAGATACGTCATCAAAGAACTTTCGCATCGTGGGCCGCTGACGCGTCAGCGAAGCCTTGGCCTCATGCTGTTCATAATCGATTTCGAGCTTCCTGAGCAGGCCTTCGACGATGCTCCCCTTGGTGATGATACCGACCAGCTCATTCTCCCGGTTCAACACGGGGTACCGTCTATACCCGTATTTGGAAAACTTAGCGATACAATGAACAAGCAGCTCGTCACTGTACAGGCATTCGACTTTTGTCTTCATCCTCTCCCGTATGGGATCATTGATAGCGTTACCATACAGGGCGTTGATAAGGTCTTCGATGCTGACCATGCCCACCAGCTTCCCGTTCTCGACCACCGGTGTGCCGGAGATACGGTTGTCCCTTAAGACGAGCCTGAACTCGGCCATAGTCTGATCCGGACCTACGGAAACCATCTTGGAGGCCATGACTTCGCCGACGGTCATCTCATAGACCATCTCCTGTGTCTTGGTCACTCGGTCAAGCGTTCCCTGCTCTTTGTCCAGCTGTGCCATCAGTTTATTGCCGCTCGGCTACCCCTTTGAGGCCGTTCATGTACAGAATGCCGCATGCCTCAAACATCGTGAGCTTCGTGACGAAAAGAGGGATTTCCTTCTGTTTTGCCAGGGTTACGGTGTCAGCTTCCGGCTGCTTCCCGCGAACCACGCAGACCGCCTTGATATCGGCAATATCTGCCGTCCGCACCGCCTGGGGGTTCGTGATCCCCGTGACGAGAATGCCATTCGCAGAAGCACGGCCGAGAACATCGCTCATGAGATCTGCGCTGAAGCAGCGGTCCACTTCGATCTCATCGAGGAGGCCGTCACCGACAAGGACATCGGCTTGCAGAAGGTTGATGATCTCTCTCAGTTTCATCCAGGGCCCTCTCCCCTATCGGTCGCACTCGCCGAGCACGATGTCGATGGTCCCGATGCACGCGATGACATCGGCCACCATGTGGCCGGTTACCATTTTCGGGAGAGCACTTATGTGAACATACGATGGGGCGCGGATCTTGATACGGTAGGGCCGGCCGCTCCCGTCGCTCACGATATAGAAGCCGAGCTCGCCCTTCGGCGCCTCGGTCGCCACATATACCTCGCCCTTGGGCATGGGTACCCACTTGCTCATGATCACGAACTGGTGGGCAAGCGACTGCATACTCTTCATCACGTTCATCTTCTCGGGAATGGCGTAGCGCGGGTCCGCGGTCACCACTGGTCCTGGCTGCATCATGTCGAGACATTGCTTGATAATCCGGTTGCTCTGGCGCATCTCATTGATGCGCACGATGTACCGGTCGTAGACGTCGCCGTTCTTGCCCAGGGGCACGTCGAACTCTACCTTATCGTAGGCAGCATAAGGCTCGACCTTGCGGATGTCGTAGTTCACGCCCGATCCGCGAAGCGTACCGCCGGTCAGTCCGTAGTTCACTGCCTCTTCGGCCGTCATCACGCCGATGCCCACGGTGCGTTTGAGCCAGATCCGGTTTTCCCGGATCATCGTGTCATACTCCTCGAGCCGCTTCGGGAACAGCTTGGTGAACTCACGGCATTTATCGATAAAATCCGCGGGAACATCGTTCCGCACGCCGCCGATGCGGACATAGCTCACAGTCTGGCGTGCCCCCGTCACCATCTCCGTAAGGTCGAGGACAAGCTCCCGTTCCCGCAGCGTGTACATGCAGACCGTCATTGCGCCGATATCGAGGGCATGGGTGCCAAGCCACACAAGGTGCCCGGAAAGCCGAGTGAGCTCGGCCATTAGCGTTCTGATGAACTGCGCCCGCTCCGGGACCGTGATGCCGGCAAGCTTCTCAACAGCAACCACATAGCCGAGGTTGTTGTTCATGCAGGTGATGTACTCCAGCCGGTCGGTCATGGGGATGATCTGATGGTAGGTCCGGCTTTCCATCCATTTTTCGATACCGCGATGGAGATACCCGGGACGCGGATCACAACCCACCACGGTCTCTCCCTGCAGATCGAGCACCAGGCGCAGCACGCCGTGAGTGGCAGGATGCTGCGGCCCCATGTTCAAGGTAATTTCCTTTTTCACTATCTCTTTCGTCTCAGCACCGGACATATGTTCACCACTGTATCAAGCCGAAATTTTTTATTTTGAATTATGCGCTTCGAAATTGCAGTCTAGTATCCCTTGAGGGGGTATTCTTTCCTGAGCGGATGCCCGACCCAGTCTTCGGGGAGCAGAATCCTGCGGAGGTCAGGGTGGCCGTCGAACCTGACTCCCATCAGGTCGTAGGTCTCGCGTTCATGCCAGTTTGCCGTGTTCCAGACAGAGGAAACGCTGTCGATTCTCGGGTCATCTTCCGGCACCCGAACTTTGAGACGGATCCGATGACGGTACACGGTGGAGATCAGGTTGTAGACGACCTCGAACCTCGGTCCGGTGTCGCCCGGATAGGCCGAGAAATCAACGGCTGTCAGATCAGATAGATGGTCCATCTTGAGGGAGGGTTCATCTCGAAGGTAAGAACAGATGTCTTTGATCATGTCTTTCTGCAGCATGACACCGACCTGATCGGCATATGACACGGTGCCGAGCACCTGTCCGGCAAATTTTTCTTCAATCATCTTGGCTATCTGTAAAGGATCCATACAACCTCTTCCGAGTTTTTTCCCCGTTTATTTCCTGATATATTTTTCCTTCTTGATCTTTTCCTGCAGCTTCATGATGCCGTACATCAATGCCTCGGGCCGCGGTGGACAGCCGGGGATATAGACGTCCACCGGTACGATGTTATCCACACCCTGCACCACGCTGTAGGTATTGAAGATGCCCCCCGACCCGGCGCAGCTCCCCATCGCGATAACATAACGGGGTTCCGGCATCTGGTCATACACGCGGCGCACGATCGGCGCCATCTTCTTCGTCAGCGTACCGGCAACGAGCAGGAGGTCAGACTGCCTTGGCGAAGGGCGCGGTACGGTGCCGAACCGGTCGAAATCATGCTGGGGCGCGGAATAGTACTGGATCATCTCGATGGCGCAGCACGCAAGCCCGAACGTCATCGGCCAAATGGAGCAGGCCCTGCAGTAATTCAGGAATCCATCGATGGTTGTCGTGAGATACCCTTCTTCAAAGAGATTCTGTACTACTCCCATTCAAGAGCCCCTTTCTTCCATGCATAGAAATACCCGACGAGAAGGATTGCGATAAAGATCACCATCTCAACGAACCCGTACAGACCGATCTGCTTATAGGCGACGGCCCATGGATAGAGAAAAACGGCTTCGATATCGAATATGAGGAACAGCATGGCAACGATATAATAACGGATAGAGAACTTCTGATGGGCATCCATGAAGGGGGTGATACCGGACTCGTAGGTAATCAGTTTTTCGGGATAGGGTCTCCGGGGCCGGATGAACCATCCAGCGATCAGCATGCCGAAGCCGACCGCAGTGCCGAGCAGCAGAAAAACCACTACCGGCAGATACGGTTCCGGAAGATAGGTACTTGGTGTCATACGCTACTCCCTGCAAAACATTAAATTTTAAATTAACAGAAGTTCTAAAACTTTTGCATAATAAGACACTGTGAATTTTTTGTCAAGCAAAACATTGTAACAGGACTAAAACGGTTTTGTATTATTTTTTCTTATCATGCTATAAATTACCTCTTTGTCAGACGGAAGTCAAGTGTTCAGAATTTCGCGATACGGTCATGGTAGAGGTCCTGGAAACGGCGATGCCCCTCTCGATGATTCGGGGCTTGCCTTCGGACGTCCAAGTACGATACAATACACGGGTAGAGGGAGGAATACGATGGACCCCTATGCAAAAGAGCAGCTCCTGTCGTTCTATAACTTCCATCTGAAAAAATTCGGTGACCGCCCTGAAGCGCTCCGCTGGACGCCCCAGGGCCAGATCAGACGGTACCACACTCTTGCCGATATCGCGCCGGCGGCGGACCTGAACAACAGCAAGGTCCTTGACTACGGCTGCGGAACCGGCGATTTATACAGATTTTTAAAGCGGCGGGGCATCAGCGTAAAATATACCGGGGTCGACATCAACGAGAATTTCATCAACATCGCGAAGCACAAGTATCCCGAGTGCACCTTCATGGTCATGAACGCCGATGATGATGAACTCGAAGGGTTCTACGACTACATCTTCATCTGCGGCGTATTCAATCTGCGGGTGCCCGGTGTGGCGGCTGACATGAAGAACGCTCTTGTCTCGCTCTTCAAGCACTGCAACAGGGCGTTGGCATTGAATGCCTTATCCTCGCACACCCCAGTTAAGGATGTCGAGCTCAACTACACCTCACCGGAAGAGATGGTCAAATTTGCGATCGAGAACTTATCCCCCGCCGTGGCCTTGCGGCATGACCGGATCCCGAACGACTTCACGCTCTTTGTCTACACATCGCACAACGAAATCCAACTCTAAATGACCGTGTCAAATTCGCGCGCCGAATGGGATGAATTAGGTAGGAGCAGATGATGGGCGGCCATGCAGCGGCGAGGCAAAGGTAAGCAACGGAGATGGGATGAGGCTTTTGCTTTTCATTGCAGTGTTTCTATGGTACTATGACCCAACATTCGTTGATGAGCGCTTCCTGAAGTCCGTAGCTGTTACGCAATATGGAAATTACATGGTTCAATCGGCGATTATGATCAGACACAGACAGATGCTAAGGGAGACAGAGCTCTATACAATTTTCCGCCGATATCGGCACTTCCGTGCAATATTGATTTCGGGAATGGCAAAAGATGCACTGCAAATCATAATGTGCAAGTGGTACTTCAGGCCCGTGACAAGGGAGAGGCTTTCCTCGGGTTTTTTTGCAACGCTGGTTGCCCTATGAAACTAAAAATCGTTCTTTCGATCGTGACGCTTCTTATCATCTCCGCCCTCGGAGCCATTGTCGCGACTCTGTACATCAGGAGCACGACAGAAACGCTTGACCGCGTCATCAGGCTCC
>DATJZV010000122.1:0-6041 GCA_035498715.1 Nitrospirota bacterium | reverse complement strand
CCCGCGGCGCTCCGGCAGAAGCAGGCTGCTACGGAAAAGGCGTAAGACAGCACGGGGCAAACAGCGAAGGCCATGAGCCAAACAAAAGGCGGTGAACAATCACCGCCTTTTGTTTATTTTTTCATATCATTTCATCAGGGGATATGCCTAGTCAATATATTGATATCTAATGGTTTTACTCCACATAGCTCAATGACAGAAACCCTTAACTTCTCACTTTTGTTTTTTCCGCACAAAAACGCTTGACAAATCTGATGAAATTGTTTATATTCGCCTTTCCTAAAAATATACTTATACCAACAAGGCGGGCGGTTATGGCAACGTATTCGGCTAAAAAAGAAGACATTGTAAGAAAATGGTTTATCGTTGATGCCAACGGCAAAACCCTGGGCAGGCTGGCGACGGTCGTTGCCTCGGTGCTCAAAGGCAAAACCAAACCAATCTACACCACCCATGTGGACACGGGCGATTTTGTGATTATTGTGAACGCAGACAAAGTGCACTTAACCGGTAAGAAACTCGACCAGAAAACGTACTATAGCCACTCCGGATATCCCGGCGGGCTCAAATCCGTCACTGCTGGTAAGTTGATGAAAACAAAGCCCGAAGAGGTGATCAGGATGGCGGTCGAGGGTATGCTGCCCAAGACCAGACTCGGCAAGCAGATGCTGAGCAAGCTCAAGGTCTATGCCGGGGAAATGCATCCGCATACTGCACAGCAGCCAGTGGAAATGAAGGTTAAGTAAGGAGTAACGCACGGGATTCGTGAGGAGGATTTAATGTCAGCGGCAACAGTTTCGAGATATTACGCAACAGGAAAGAGAAAAAATTCCATCGCTAGGGTGTGGATGATGCCTGGCAGCGGCAGAATTACAATCAATGATAAGCCCATGGACCAGTATTTCGGCAGGGATGTCCTCAAGATGATCATCCGCCAGCCGTTCGAAGTTACTGGAACGTTGGACAAGTTTGATGTGCTTGTGAGTGTGCTCGGTGGCGGAAATTCAGGGCAAGCCGGCGCCATCCGGCATGGTATATCCAAAGCACTCCTCATCGTGGATGCTGAGTCCCGGGGTAAGTTGCGAAAGGAAGGGCTTCTAACCCGCGACCCAAGGGCCAAAGAACGTAAGAAGTATGGTCAGAAGGGCGCCCGGGCACGGTTCCAGTTCTCGAAGAGATAAGGGATCATATACCTATTCTGTGTGACATTGTGTTGCAGATCCTGTTAAGAAGAAGGGAAGGTAGAGATGCCTTCCCTTTATTTTTGTTCAAAGCTCTCTGCAAGGAGCATGACTGCAGGGGTAATGATGGGTAACGGAAAACTAAACATAGCCATCATCGGCTCGAGTGGATACACTGGCGGCGAACTCATGCGGCTACTCATCAGCCATCCGGATGTGTCGGTAACGGCCATCACATCGGAAAAATCGGCGGGTCAGCCCATTGCTTCCGTTTTCCCCAATCTTGCGGGGCTGACCGCGCTTGTTTGTGAGCCGCTTGACCCTGAAACGGTCGCGAAGAAAGCAGACTTCGTGTTCCTAGCACTGCCGCACGTGACGGCCCAAGAGGCGGCATTTCGTTTTCATAAGCTTGGGAAAAAAATTGTAGACCTTTCTGCCGACTATCGCCTCGCTGATCCTGCACTGTACGAGAAGTGGTATGAGCATTGCCATCAGTACCCGGAACTTCTTAAGCTCGCGGTATACGGACTGCCGGAATTGCACCGCGAGAAGATAAAAAAGGCTTCGCTCATCGCGAACCCAGGGTGCTATCCCACGGGCGCAATCCTAGGGCTAGCTCCGCTTCTGAAAAAGTGCATTATCGATCCGCAGAGTATCATCATCGATTCCAAGTCTGGCGTTTCGGGTGCAGGCCGCAGTCCAGCGCTCGCCCACCATTACCCCGAAGTGAATGAGGGATTCATGGCCTACAAGGTCGGTACGCATCGACATACACCTGAGATTGAGCAGGAACTTTCGAGCTTGGCGGCAACACAGATAACGCTTTCGTTCACGCCACACCTTGTTCCCATGAACCGGGGCATTCTGACAACGATCTACGCCAAGGTGGCAACGCAGACGGACACGGGTCAGTTGCATTCTCTGTATCGGGAATTTTATAAGAATGAGCCTTTTGTAAGGGTGCTTCCAGCGGGACACTTCCCGAACGTACGGAACGTTCGGGGTTCTAATTTCTGCGACATCGGAATGATCGCGGACCCCCGAACAGGGCGCTCGGTCGTGGTCACAGCGATCGATAACCTCGTCAAGGGGGCCTCGGGCCAGGCAGTCCAGAACATGAACCTCATGATGGGGTTTGACGAGACCTCGGGACTTAAGTTTGCGGGATTATTCCCGTGATAGCAGTGCGTTCACAATACACCTGACAGAGGTAGACTAATATGAGGATTCTAGACACAAAAAGTTTTTCCGTGCCGGGATTCAAGGCATGGGGCATTCACTGTGGGATCAAGAAGAATGAGAAAAAGGACCTGGCGATCATTTATTCCGACCGCGATGCAGTGGTTGCCGGAGTTTTTACGAAGAACCGGGTGAAGGCGGCATGCGTACACCTAAACACGTCGAAGGTGAAGTCGGGAAAAGGGCGAGCCATCATAGCGAACAGCGGCTGCGCTAATGCCTGTACCGGAAAACGCGGATTAGCCGATGCGCGCGCCACGGCCGAGATCGCGGCCGGAGAGCTTGGCGTGAGGCCTGATGCCGTGTACGTGGCGTCGACCGGCGTGATAGGCGAGTTTCTGCCAATGCCGAAGGTAGCGACCGGTATTGCGACAGCGGTCGGATTGCTGTCGAGTACGGGCTGGGAGCAGGCGGCCGAGGCTATCATGACCACCGATATCTATCCCAAGCTGTCAATCGTGCAGGAGGAGATCGGTGGAAAGACGGTCACGATTGCGGGTGTCGCCAAGGGTTCGGGCATGATTCATCCGAACCTTGCGACCATGCTCTGCTTCATAGTGACCGACGCGAACATATCGTCATCTATGCTCAAAAAGGCCCTGCTTACCTCTACGGAACGGTCCTTCAACAATATTACTGTTGATGGAGACACGAGCACGAACGACATGATTCTCTGCATGGCGAACGGCGCGGCCGGCAACAGGAGACCGGCTACCGGGAGCAAGGACCTGAGGAAGTTTCAGGCATGCTTGGACTCAGTGACACTTTCCCTCGCAAAACGGGTAGTGCGCGACGGCGAGGGAGCTACCAAATTTGTAGAGCTTGTAGTGCGCGGTGCAAAAAGTCCCGTCGAGGCAAAACGCGCCGCCATGGCTATTGCCAAATCCAGTCTGGTTAAGGCCGCACTCTTCGGTGAAGATGCCAATTGGGGAAGGATTATGGCAGCCTTGGGCAATTCAGGCGTGGAAATGGACGAGGCCAGGACGGACATTTATATTGGCAAATCAAAGCTTGTTGAAAAGGGCCTTGGCCAGGGAAAGGCTGCGGATCGTGATGCGGCGCTGGCACTCAAGCAGCGAGAAATTCAGATAATCATTGATCTGCACAAGGGAAAGGCTTCTTCCACGATCTGGACCTGTGATCTGTCATACGAGTATGTAAAGATTAATGCCTCATACCGGGGCTGACAGAAACTGGGCGCACCCCTGCATCGGGACACACCAGTATTCCGTAAAATACCTGAAAATTTAGCCTAAATTTCTCTTGACATTCAGTGATGGAGTTGTTAATTTTAATGATTATGCCGCCATCACGTAAACAGAACGGCCTAATGTTTTTTTTGTAGGTGCACAGCGTTTTTTAATCAGAAAATTACAAAAAAAGTATTTATATTACAATTAGGTACAACATGAGGGGGGGTGTAGCGAGGGTGCCGAGTATAAGGTTGCGAGAGAATGAGCCTTTTGAGGCCGCACTCCGGAGATTTAAAAAAAGTATCGAAAAAGAAGGCGTGCTTTCAGAGGTCAAAAAAAGGGAACACTACGAAAAACCGAGCGTAAAGCGTAAGAAGAAGGCATTGGCTGCAAGAAAAAAGGCGGCCAAAACAGCGCGCATTTTCAGGCAGAGCTAACGGGCTTTCGCGGGAGCATGCTGCTGATCGCGCAGTATGCGACTAGTTTTGTGGGGAGAGGGTCAGGATGGGATTACGAGAGAAGATAGATGCTGATACGAAAGCGGCCCTCAAGTCCGGTGAAAAAGATAAGGTTTCTACCCTGCGAATGCTGAACGCAGCACTCAAGAACAAACAGATAGATAAACGGAGACCGCTCACCGAAGAAGAGGTGATCGAGACCGTGCGCTCGCTCATCAAGCAGCGGAAGGACTCGATCGAACAGTTTGCCAAGGGCGGCCGACAGGACCTCGTGGATAAGGAAACCGCCGAGGTCGCCGTGTTGGAGATGTATCTGCCGCAGCAATTGGCCCGCGAAGAGCTCGAGGCCATGGTTCGTGATGCCATATCCCAGACAGGCGCACAAGGCGCCAGGGATATGGGCAAGGTCATGAAGGCCCTGATTCCTATGGTGGGAGGACGCGCAGACGGAAAGCTTGTGAGTGAGCTTGTGAAAAATGCGCTGGGATAACTACCTGTTTCAGACACTACGTCTGTTTTCTTAGCTACAGGGCTGAACAGGGGGCCATGAAGAAAAGGGCCCCCTGATTTTTTTTAGGAGTTTGCGCGTTGACACTTCAGGAGTTCTACGAACTGGCCATTCAATCCGGCATTGAAGCCGATCCCCGCGGAAGAGCAGCGGTAGAAAAAGAACTAACTGAAACGCGCAAGGCGTTCGACGAGCTCAAATCCGACGAAAAAGAGACCTTTGATGCCGAGAGGCTCAAGAACCCTTATGCCGACAGCAGGATCCTGCACGGAAATCCGGACCGGAACGTGAAGAAAATTCTTGTCGGTATCGACATGGAGACGCCGGAAATGCTCCTTGCCGACCGGCTGAACCAGAAGGGCGCTGGTATCGACCTCGTGCTTGCGCATCACCCAGAAGGCCGTGCGTATGCGAATTTTTATGAAGTGATGAAGATGCAGGCCGATATCCTCAACCGGTTCGGAGTGCCAATCAATGTCGCTGAGAGCCAACTGAGCAGCAGGATGAAGGAGGTCGAGCGCAGCCTCCTACCGGTGAACCACACGCGACCGGTTGACGCCGCGCGTCTTCTTGACATCCCCTATATCTGCCTTCACACTCCAGCGGATAATATGGTTTCGAGCTATCTCCAGGCGCGGGTCGACCGAGAATCGCCTTCCAGGCTCAAAGACGTTGTCAAACTCCTGAAGGACATCCCCGAGTACCTTGAGGCGATTAGGAACAATGCCGGTCCGCGGATCCTTATCGGCTCCGACGACCAGCGCACAGGGAAAATATTCGTGGACATGACGGGAGGCACATCCGGCTCGAAGGAAACGATCGAGAGGCTTTCCCAGTCAGGCGTGGGGACCATCGTGGGAATGCACATGTCCGAGGATCACCGGAAGGAAGCGGAGAGACATCATCTCCATGTGGTGATCGCCGGGCACATATCAAGCGATTCACTTGGCTTAAACCTGCTCCTCGATGCCATTGAAAAGCGCACACCGCTTCAAGTGCTCGAGTGTTCGGGATTTAGACGGGTCAAACGGTTGACCTGACGCTGTATGAATGAACATACCCTGAGGGTGCTGGAATTTGACAAAGTAAAAAATATTGTTGCTGTGTATGCCGCATCGGAAGCGGGTAGAGCGGCAGTTATGGAGCTGCAACCATCCGCAGATGTTCAGACCGTCAAGATGCGACTGAGGGAAGCCCGAGAGTTTACTCAAATACTGCAGATCGGTGAAAGACCGCCACTCGATGGGATTCTTGATGTCGGGCAGGCAGTCAAAAAACTCGGGGTGAGCGGCAGCCTGCTCTCCTCGTCTGAGCTTTTGAATATAGCGACCACGCTTGGCGCAGGCAGACGGGTAAAAATTTTTTTTCAAAAATTCGAAGGCAAAGTCAAGGGAGCGGCACCGGCAGCGCCGCTTCTGAGCGCCAGAGCGGCTGCCATCCCTTCGCTGAAGCAGATAGAAGA
>DATJZV010000121.1:0-22865 GCA_035498715.1 Nitrospirota bacterium | reverse complement strand
GCAAGGGATCCGCCGGTCCCGATGCGGCTGCCAATCGCTTGAAAATGACATCGCGTATCGCACAGCCCGCACCCAGTGCAGAGCGCTTCATCTACTCTGGCCACATATTCGGCCCGTTCCATGGTCTCAACCCTGGTCCGGGACAGGGTCCGCATGGCAAGACATTCCTCCGGAGAACAGTTGCAGATCGCACCGATGAACGGGGTCATCATTGTCCAGATGGTATGGACTGCGCCCTGCTCTTCCATTTCTTTCATCTGAGTTATTGCGGAGCCCGGCGTGAGCGATTCCAAGCCTTCATCGGATGCTTTACCGAAGTAACCCATATCAATGTCTTTGTACCAAGCCTCAGGACCGTAACTCACCGCGTAGCAGCAGCGTTCTTCTTTCTTTTCGATATTCCAACGGCAGGCACAAGGCATGCGCACCACGGTCCTAGCCTGCCTGACGACCTCGCTGATCTCCTCGATCGGCAGTACCTGGCCGAAATGTTCCGCTTTTGCCTTGGAGACTAGGGCGGCCTTTACGGTTTCCGGCAGCCTGCCCTTCTTCCTGTAGATGGTTTCGAGCCTTCCGAGTGTCTCAAATCCTTCTTTGAACGCAGAGGTTAGGAAGTTCTCGATATAGCGTCTGCGCTGCAGATCGGACAGAAGATCATCGGCATAATTTCTCGCGTTCTTATACCAGATCTTTCCTTCCCCGTGTTTTGTGCAGAAGTCACACATAGAATCCACCAGATATTTAATATTTAACGATCAATGATAAGATCGTTTGGCGCGCTATAGCAGATTGAACTACGGATTTCCACGGATAAAACAATCTTGTTCGCCGTGAATGTCCGCCGATCTGCATCACGACAGCAGTCATTGTTTGCAGATCGGTCTCTTCAGTAAATCCTTTCACTAATTAACTTATATCAATGAAGTGAACGTTTGTCCACTACTTATTGAGGTCAGCACGACTCTGGCTGCTTCAGAACCAGCGCCTTATATCCCCGCTCCGAAGTGACGGGGTTTTACAGCGCAAATTGATAATAAGTCAGACCGGATCATCTCCCCCAAGGCCTCACATCGGTGTGATGCCCCGCGTGACTTCGTTCCGTATGAACTGCCTGATAAGTTCCTGGTCCTGCGGCGACGTCCGCACGAACTGGAGCCCCATGCCTGGCTCACTGTATGGCCCTTCACCAATCCGGTAACTGGACCGGACCACGGCTTCGATGGATATGATCCGGTCGTTGAGGCCGATCTGGAGGGAGAGTCGTGTGTCCGGGGGAGCAGGCCTCTGGGTCCTCAGGAACATTCCGTGTTCCGACAGCACCGAAACGCTCGCGCCCTCCGCATCAATGAACGGCATGTTGGTTACGGTCACGGGCAGCCGTGTCCGGATGCGAATGCTGGACCGCGGAGTTGTCTCTACGGCCGCCTCGACGGCCCTAAATATCTGCTCGGCCTGGACCGGCTTGTCCAGGCATTCGGCTGCACCGGCGTCACGGCAGCGCTTGTCGCCGACCAGATCGCCCTGCTTGGTCAGGATGATAACGGGAACGGAGGCGGTAGCGGGATTCCCAGCGAGCTTTTGCATAAGCTCAAGACCGTTCATGCCTTTGAGATCCAGCGCGGTGATGACGAGGGACGGCACGGCGACTGGCACCATGGCGAGGGCCTCCTCGGCAGTCGCGGCCATGCAGATACGAAAATCGAAACGCTGAAGGAGCATGGATGTGTAGAACAGGTTGTTGGCGTCGCTTTCCACGACCAGCATAAAACGGCTGTTTCGGTCATAGCCGACTGATGCCGTGCTGCGTGTGGTCTCATCCATAAACCTTCCTCCACCTTCTGTCTCTCAGCGGGTCCGGCATGGAAAAAAAACGCCTCCCCTATACATGATACATGCGCCTGCTACTTGCTGTCCGGAAGCACTTGACGATCCGAAGCGCTCGGTGCAACGCCCCTCGTGATCTCCTCGCGGATGTACTGTCGAATGAACTCCCGATCCTCGGGATCGATGTGGACGAACTTGAGGCCCATGCCCGGCTCCTTGAACAATCCCTGGCCTTGGCCGTAGGTGTTAAGGACCACGGCTTCTACGGAAACGAGCTTGTTCTTGACGAGGATCGTTAGCTGGAGCCGTGTGTTCACCAGAGCGGGCTTGAGGGTTCGGATGTATATGCCGTGTTCCGAGAGGACCGTTGCGCACTCGCCCGCGTCTCTGCTCAGGAGCACGCCGTTCACGGTCACCGGAAGTACGGTGGTAATCCGCAGGTTTTTGCGGGGCTTCGACTCGATTGCGGCCTGGACCGCCGTGTACAGTGCCTCCACCTGCACAGGCTTGTCGAGACAGGAAGCTACACCTGCCTCCCGGAACCGCTGCGCCGTAAGGAGGTCCCCCGCATGGGTTATGGCAATGACTGGTACCTCGGAGGTCCGAGGGTCGAGCTTAAGCCTCAGGAAAAGATCGTAGCCGCTCATATCGGGAAGAAACTGCGCTGTTACCACGAGGACCGGCGGGGCAATGGCTGTCATGGCCAGGGCCTCGGCAGCAGTCTTCGCGGTGCATACGTGGTACTCGAAGCGCTGGAGCAGGATGGAAGTGTAGACCAGGTCATTGGTGTCTCCGTCCGCAACCATGATGAATCGGTTCATGATCTCCTTTTTGTCGTTTGTTATTTCAGCCATTGTCCTTCCCCCCAAAACAGGGACCTTGTGGGATCAGGTCCACCACCCTTAGTCGGATCCATATGGTTGTTAGTTGAGACGCCATCCGGGAATGATGGTCTTCACGCACAGTTCCCCTTGGTGGCGCTCACTCTTGTTTAACGCCTCTCGTGACCTCTTCTCTGATGAACTGTCGTATAAAATCCTGGTCTTTGGGCGCGATGTTGATGAATTTGAGCCCCATACCGGGCTCTTTGAACGGGCCCTCACCGTAGGCGTGTCGGTAAAGAACCGTGGCTTCGGCAGAGACAGTCCGGTTATTAATCTCGATCTGCACGGACAGATGTTCGTTCCTCGGATACGGCCGGGGAATCTGCACGTACATACCATGCTCGGACAGAATCGAAGCGCACTGGCCCTCGATGCACTTGAGCGGTTCGTTGTTCACCGACACTGCCATCCGTGTCTGGATACGGATATGCTTGCGCGGATTGGGCTCGATGGCCCTCTGGACAGCCCGGTAGAGGTCCTCGGTCTGGATAGGCCTCGAGATCCAGCCGGCGGCTCCCGCTTCGCGGCACCGTGTCTCTGCAATGTGATCACCGGCGGTGATCAGGAAAACGACGGGAAGGGAGGCGGTGCGCGGATCCTGTCTCAGCAGATGGAAGAGGTCCATGCCACTCATGCCCGGGAGGACCAGGTCGGAAATGACGAGGGCCGGGATTGCAACGGAGACCATCTCAAGGGCTTGGCCTGCGGTGTTCGCGGACCAGACCTGGTACTCGAACCGCTGAAGAAGCAGGGAGGTAGAGAACGACTCCTGGGTTTTGCTGTCCACGATCAGGATGTAACGGTTCCTTCGGTGCTTTGCGTCCGACGATGTGTCGTACATGGTTTCTCCCCTCTGGTACTCATTCCAGAGAAGTCTTGGGACCGGTTGGCTCCCGCAACATGAATAACAGACTTCGGATCCACCTCATGGAGATGTGGCAGAGATATGCGCTTTCCCAACCTATTCGATCGGGGCATACCATTATTCGCAAACTGCATTTCCTGCCCGCAATACTGAGCGAGCAATCTCCGACAGGTCTCTCACTAGAGGGCCTACATGTGGTGCTCGTGTGTCATGGGCTGCTCCTGAGCCTTCATGAACTCGAGCGGCACCTGCATCTCACCTGATCGTTTGAACAGGAGCGTGAGGGTGAACCGGTACCCTTCCTTAACCTCTTTGGGCATATTCATGATCATGATATGCGACCCCATCGGCTTAAGCTCCACCGTGCTCTTTTCCGGGATGCGCATAGCCTTCGTCATGACCATGATAGTGCCTTTCATCTCGTGGAGATCCGCGCTGGCGCCGGCGATGCCGGGTTTTACGCCGATGAGTGTGTCGCTGCCACCTGCGTTCATGATCTTCAGGTACACCATCCCTTCATCGCGCATGACCGACGACAATTCTGCCCGTGCGCCTTCGATGCTCACCTTGGGCGGACCGCCTTCGCATCCTGCCAAAACCATGATCCCTGCGACCATCATAAGTGAAACCAGCCGCACTATGATCCTGCGAGCAATATAATCCATGGTTGTCCTCCTTGATCCAAAAAACAGGGGCTCGAAATTAGAACGTGACTCTTTGGGAACCGGTCCTTTTGGAAAAAAACATATTCATATGGTCTTCGCACTGCTAAGATCGTGGTGTCAGGCCGGCTTTATGCCCTTCGTGACCTCTTCCCTGATAAACTGTTGTATAAAATCCTGGTCTTTGGGCGCGATGCTGGTGAACTTGAGTCCCATACCCGGCTCTTTGAAAGGTCCCTCGCCGAAGCGGTAGCTGTAAAGGACTTGTACCTCGAGCGTAATGGTCCGGTTTTTGACGACGATCTGCAGAGAAAACTTCGACCCAACGGCAGCGGGCTTGAGCGTCCGCACATACATACCGTGCTGAGAAAGCACGGTCGCGCACTCACCTTCCCCTCCGCAGTCGAGCGGCCTGTTGTTCACCATCACAGGCAACCGGGTATGGATGCGGATATTTTCTCGTGGGGTATTCTCGATCGTCGACTGGACGATGCGGTACAGATCCTCGGCCTGGACCGGCCTTTTGATGAGCGTTGCGCCTGCCTGAAGGCATTTCCTCACAACTTCCGGCGATGGGTCCAAGGCCTTGATGACCATCGGTACCAGGGCGGAACGGGGGTTCTCCTTCATTTGCTTGAGAAGTTCGAGTCCATTCATGCCTGTCAGGGAAAATTCGCTGATGATGAGGGTGGGCAGGGCAACAGACACCATCTCGATTGCCTCGTCAGCATTCCTGGCTGTGCAGATGTTGTATTCAAACCGCTGGAGAAGCATCGCCGTGTAATACAGCTCATCGGCGTCGCTGTCCACGATCAGCAGGTAGCGGCTGTTACGTTCAGATGCGCTTCCAAAGGCGACGTTTTTGCATTCTGCCATATGCCTTCACTAGGCCGGAGATGCGATTTATCTCGGCCTGCCGGTAAATCCTTTCCATGGCGCTCGAGAGTGGCGTCCATAATAAGAAAGGCGTACATCGCTACGTCTCCCCTTTATGAAAAAGGTACTATAACTCAGCAGAAAACGCAAGAGGATTTAAGAATGGGATGTAATACACGACGCACGATACAATCAGTGAACAACCTATAAGACCACTGGATTTTAAGAAGGATGTTACTCGATCACCTGGCTTTATGGCTATATGAAACGCACTGTTTTTTCCCGCTCCCGTTCAATGCTCTCTAATAAGAAAACTCGGGAACGGCAGAAGTCTCAACCTCGCATCTGCAGATACCAGGATTAAACTTGTAAGGATCAAGAGTCAGAACTGCTTTTCAGGGTGCGTTATTCCATGATAAGGGCATGTATGTTTTGATGTGTGTTAGGCATGAGAATATGCGATAGTGGGGAAAACAAGCCATATTCAGCCTTTTGGAGACCTTTTCATCCCACATCATCCGAACAAATCCTTGACAATAGGGTGTTAATATCCGATAATACTGTCTATTCACGCTACTGTCCACAATCAGTCTTTTTCGATGCCGGTGCATGACAAAGTCACTGCATTCTGCATCTTAATCAGTTAAGAGGAGTACGATTTGCCGCCGGAATACCTGGATTTTGAAAAACCAATCGCCGATCTTGAGAAAAAGATCGAGGAGCTCACGCTCTTTACTTCCAGCGGAAGCATAGACCTCGAAGAAGAAATCCTCAAACTCCATAAGAAGTCTGACCAGCTACGCGCCGAGATATATTCGAAGCTCACCCCCTGGCAGAAAGCGCAGATCTCGCGTCATCCAAATCGCCCCTATACCCTGGACTATATAGAGGCCATGCTCACGGACTTCATGGAGATGCATGGCGACCGCAGTTTCGCCGATGATCCCGCCATCGTCTGCGGCATGGCCAGACTCGACGGCATGCCCGTAACCGTTATCGGACATCAGAAAGGCCGGACTACCAAGGAGAAGATCCAGCGCAATTTTGGGATGCCCAACCCAGAAGGATATCGCAAGGCGCTCCGTGTGATGCGCTTCGCCGAGAAATTCAAGAAGCCGCTCATTACCTTCATCGACACACCGGGAGCCTACCCCGGGATCGGAGCCGAAGAGCGCGGGCAGGGAGAATCGATCGCCCGGAACCTGTTCGTGATGTCTGGTCTCAAGATTCCCATCGTGACTGTGGTGATCGGCGAGGGCGGGAGCGGCGGCGCACTCGCACTCGGCATTGCAGACCGCGTGCTTATGCTTGAGCACTCGACCTACTCCGTTATCTCTCCCGAGGGGTGCGCGGCAATCCTTTGGAACAACGGCTCTAAGGCAAATGAGGCCGCCGATTTGCTCAAGATAACGGCGCAGGACCTTTTCCAGATTAAGGTTATCGATGAAGTGGTGGAAGAGCCCGTCGGCGGCGCGCACCGTGATCCGCGGAGGGCCGCCGAACTGCTAAAAGAGGCCGTGACAAGGAACCTTGCAGAGATCAGGAACATGCAGCCCGATGAACTCGTCAGGCTGCGGTATGAAAAATTCAGAACTCTCGGGACGTTCGACCAGATTTAAGCCCGCTATCCGATATCCTGCTTCAACAGTTCGATCGCCTTGTTGAGCTCTACCATGGCATCCTGAGGACTGGCATAGGCCGACAGAAAGAGCAGGATGCAGTACTCGCCGGCAACCGGCGCGACCAGTTCATTCCCCTCTTCAAGCGAGAACAGCACTGCCTGGACCGTACCGAGTCCAAGCCGTGCCGATATCTCCTTGATCCGGTCGAGGTGGATCTCCTTCCATGCACCGAGCAGTTGCATGTCCTTGTCCAGTTTCCCTACCTGCGAGATCGACTCTCCGTCGCCGTCCAGAAAGATCGCTGCCTGCGCGCCATTCACGGATGATATCAGATTGTTCATGATCGTATCGATCACTACTGCCTCCATCGCTGTTCCGCTAGGCGCTGAACAGCCAGAAAAACAGTGCTGTCAGGCCTGCACCGAGCGCCGCACCCGCCACGACCTCAATAGGGCGGTGGATACCGCTCGACCACCTGCTCCAACTTACCATGATCGCCAGAAGAAAAGTCAGGACCCCTATGGGTGTTGATTGCGCCAGGTATAGGGACGCCATCCAGATGGAGAACGATACCGCTGCATGACCGCTCGGCATGCCGCCCCTCAGCGGCTCTCCCTTGCCGAGAAGCGCCTTGATGATAATGACAATGATAATGACTGACGCAAGCGATACGAAGGCCACCACATCGTTCTGTGCCTTCTTGAGATGCCAGGCCCCCTTGAGGACCGATGTCCGGAACGCCGGATAGAGAATAAGGTACGCCAGCTCCAGCGCACCAATCGACGCGATGAGCACGACGCCTGCGGCGATGTCCTTGGCGATCTTTGCGAGCGGGTGGTACTCGCCGGATATCATGTCCACGGTGACCTCGATTGCGGTGTTCAGCATCTCCGTGGCGAGCACGAGCACGATAGCCATTGAGAGAAGAATGAACTCCGTCCTCGTGATGTTTAGAACGAGTCCGAGGATAAGTGCGGCCAGCGCGGCGAACATGTGGTAGCGCATATGCTTCTGGGTCTTGACGGAGTAGATGATCCCTTCGATCGCCACGTTCGCTTTCTCGGTCCATTTTTTCGGTTTCATCGGGAAAGGCCTTTCAGAAGTTTCCGCTCCTTCCGCTCCATTCTGATGGCCTCGTGAGGTCCCTGTTCGTGGTCATACCCGAGCAGGTGGAGGAGCCCGTGGACCAGGAGACGTTCGATCTCGCGGATGAGAGGTTGCCCCGCTTCCGCGGCCTGGCGGGAGGCGGCAGGTAAGGATATCACGATATCGCCGAGGACTGTGGGTTGGATGTGGGGAAACAACCCTTCCCGGAGCGCGAACGAGAGAACGTCGGTGGTCATGTCCTTGCCACGATACCGACGGTTGAGGGATCGCATGGCCCGGTCTCCGGTGAACAGCACGCTCACTTCGGCGTCAGGATGGCCGACGCTCCGTAACAGTTTCCGCAGTTTTGTCCTGAGCGGAGCCATTGCCGGCCTTCTGCTCTTCAGATTGCTTTTTATCCTGATGTTCACCGCGCCTTTTTTCTCCTGAAAATTCCTTGCCGGGATAGTCAATCCGGTGGTGAAATATGCCGGTAAGGATGAGGTTGAAGCTCCGCGCAATGACGCGGAGGTCCTTGAGCGTGAGGTCGCACATGCTGAGCTGGTCATCAAGGAAGATGCGGGTTATGACGCTGTTCGTCAACGTCTGGATCCGCTGCGGCGTCGGGTCTTCAAGGGTCCGCGATGCGGCCTCGACGGAGTCGGACAGCATCACGATGGCGGCGACCTTCGTCCTCGGGCGGGGACCGGAGTAGCGGTAATCCTCCTCCGCGATCTTGAGGTAGGGCTGGAGATCTTTTGCCTTCTGATAGAAATAGGTTATGAGCGACTTGCCGTGATGCTGCTGAATGATGTCGATGACCTCCGACGGCAGGCTGTATTCACGCGCGATCTCCACACCGTCCTTCACATGCGATGCAATAATGAGGCTGCTCATGGACGGCATGAGATGATCGTGCTTGTTCTCGGCGATGCGCTGGTTCTCGATGAAATACTCCGGTTTCCGGATCTTGCCCACGTCGTGATAGTACGCCCCGACGCGGGCGAGGAGCGGGTTCTCACCGATGGACTCGGCCGCTGCCTCGGCAAGGTTCCCGATCACAATGCTGTGATGGTACGTCCCCGGGCTCTTGTAAACGAGTTCCTTGAGGAGCGGCTGGTTGGGATCGAGGAGTTCGAGGAGCTTGATGTCCGTGGCGATATCGAAGAGGGTCTCAAAAAACGGCAACGTCACCGAGACGATGATGGACACGATGACCGCGCCGAAGAACCCCGCAGCCATGTCGTGGGTGCCCCGGAACAGAAGCTCTCCTTTGTAAAGGTCTATTCCGGTGATGGCGATGATGTTGACGAGTCCCGTGAGCGCGCCAGCCCTGAGCACCGCCGTTCTCCTCTTGGAATGGAACACCGAAAGTGCCGATGCGATGCTCCCCAGGAAATAATAAAGCGGCATGAAAGGGTCGCCCCGGAAGACGACGCCGAACAGGATGCTTACGATAAAGGAGAACCCGAGGGCCAGGTGAAAATCGAGGAGGAGGCTTGTGAGCATGGCGCCGGCGGCAATGGGGAGGGCAAACCCGATGGTGGCTGTATCTAACCAGATTCTATCCGCAACAAGCAAGAAGATATATTTTGAGAACAGCGATACCACCACTGTGACGAGGAGCAGGAATGAGAGCAGAAACATCTTCCTCGTATCCGTGATCAGCGACGGGCGATACCGCTTGATGTCGCGATAGGACAAGTAGAACAGGACCAGGATGAGCAGGCAGAGCCCGAAGTAGGCGTACAACCTGTTGCCGATGCCCTCCCGGCGCCCTAATTCTTCGAGGATCCGCGCGGCCCGCTCCGTAACGCGATGGCCGGCTTCCACGATGACCTCGCCCTTCATGACCTTGTACGAAAGAGGGATCTCGTCCTGTCCCACGTACTCAATGTACAGCGTGTAGGGGGCTACGATGTTTCTCGCCGCCACATCTCCCCGCTCCAGGAGAGGTGTTCTCGGCAGAAGCACGAATGCCAGCAGGAGGGTCGTTATCAGCGCGAGTCCGACATTCCTGAGTATGATTTTGTGCGTGATCTCCTCTGGAAATTCTTCCCTGTCGGGATCGGGGGTCCGGAGCTTGGGAAGGAGCTTGCCAGCGGTCTCATGTTTGCTCTTCATCGCTTGTCTCGTATTTCTCGTATGCCTTGATGATCTGCTGTACCAGCTTATGGCGCACAACGTCGCGGTTCGTAAAATACATGAAGTGAATGCCTTCGATGCCCTCAAGGATCTTCTGCACTTCGATCAGGCCAGAATTTCTGTCGCTCGGAAGGTCGATCTGGGTAATGTCACCCGTCACTACAGTCTTCGAGTTGAAACCGAGCCTTGTCAGAAACATCTTCATCTGCTCCGAGGTGGTGTTTTGCGCCTCGTCGAGGATGATGAACGAATCGTTTAGGGTCCGCCCGCGCATGAACGCAAGCGGGGCTATCTCGATGTCCCCGCGTTCCACGAGTTTGTTCGCCTTTTCTGTTTCGATCATGTCATAGAGAGCATCATAGAGCGGCCTCAGATAGGGATTGACCTTTTCATACAGATCTCCGGGCAGGAAACCGAGTTTTTCGCCCGCTTCCACCGCGGGTCGCACGAGGATGATCCTGCTCACCTCGCGCCGCAGAAGAGCAGAAACCGCCGTGGCCATGGCGAGATAAGTCTTGCCGGTTCCGGCCGGTCCGATGCCGAAGACGATGTCAAATTGCCTTATCGCCTCGATGTATCTGCGCTGCGCCTCGTTCTTCGGAGCAACGGGCCGTTTCCTGCTCGATACCGGGATCGCTTTTTGAAAGATGTCCTTCAATGCGGCCGATGGATCGGACGCGTATGCATGTATGGCGGAGCTCACATCATCCATGTGGCTGATGATCCCCCGTTCCAGCATGGCGGCGAGCTGCTTGATGAGATGTTCGACCTTTGCTACGGATTTTTCCTCTCCCTCGATTTGGATCTTGTTCCCCCGGGCATGCAGCATCACCCCGTACGTGTTCTCGATGAGCCTGAGGTTCTTGTCCATTTCTCCGAAGAGACTCGGCAGCGATAGCTCGTTTTCTATGGTTATACTTACTGCGGCAGTTTTCATTGCATGGGGATACAGGCGCCTATCCATGCCTGTATGTATAAAAATATACTAGCATTGTGACTGTGCAAAGTCAATTTGCGTTTTCGATATTTGTTTTGGTCAGAAGTCTATTCCCTTCCGTGCGGGAATCCCGTTTTCGTAAGGATGCTTGACGGAGCGCATCTCGGTGACCAGGTCGGCGGCAGCGATGAGGTCCGGATGCGCATCCCTGCCAGTGAGAATGAGATGAAGCTTCGGCGGCTTGCTCCGGACCAGGGCGAGAACATCTGCGATATCGACAAGGCCGAGCGCCACCGCCGTATTGATCTCATCGAGAATGAGCAGGTCCCAAGCACCGGAAAACATCCGTTGACGCGCGTGCTGCATCGCTTCTGCAGCCGTTTTCTTGTGTTCGGCCAACGGAGTCGTATCACCGCAGCAGCTTACAAAACCCCTGCCCAGCGAAACAAATTCGAGCTCGGGCGCGAGCCGTTCCGCTGCCCTTGCCTCGCCGACGGTGGAGGAACTCCTGCTCTTGATGAACTGCACCACGGAAACATACATCCGATGGCCGATTGCCCGGAGCGCGACCCCCATGGCCGCGCTTGTTTTCCCCTTGCCGTCTCCGGTAAAAATTATAACCAATCCGTTTTTCAGTATCAGCTCCTTCGGGGAATATGGCCGGATGAGCAGAATGCTTGCACAATGCGTATGCCCTGCCCCTCCTGTGCCCTCGGCGTACCGCCAAAAGGATGGACCTTCTTCGGCACGTGGCCGCCTAGAGAGTAAATCGCCTGATAGAGGGGCCGACGTACCGCTTTATTTTAGCCGCGACTCCGCGCCATTCCAGTTGATGTTCGCAAAGAACGATTCGATGTAATCGGCGCGTTTGAGCTGGTAGTCAGTCATATAGGCGTGCTCGAACACATCCATGATCAGGACCGGAATGCAACCTGCGAGGTGAGCAACATCGTGCTCGTTGATCCATGAATTGAACAGCCGATCTCCTGCGGCGTCATGATAAAGCACCACCCAACCGATCCCCCGCATGGTCCCGCAGGCTTTGAAGTCCTTTTCCCACGCCTCCACACTGCCAAAGTCCTTCTCCATTTTCTTTGCCAGTTTTCCCGATTTGTTGATGCCACCGCTGCCCTTGAGGTTCTCGAAATACAGCTCGTGAAGCCGCATGCCGTTGAACTCCCACCCGAACCTCCTTTTAAGCTCCGCGTACTCCGGCGTGCCGGTCTTGCCGTCCTTGAGCATCTGTGCGAGGCCGTCAGCGACCTTGTTAGTGTTGGTCACGTATCCCTGGTAGAGCGTGAAATGATTCTTGAGCAAGGTGTCGCTGAACCCCTTCATCCCGATTAAAGCACTGTAATCCTTGGCAGTGTACGACATGTGTTCCTCCTTCCTGATGATCGATGATTATTGTTATGGTGTCTGAGGATAAAGCGAACGTATTTTTATCATAGCATCTTACTCCCCAAAACTCAAGTCATGAAACACATTCATCCACTTTACTTTTACATTGACGCAAGGGTATAATGACGTCAATGATGAAAGGAAAGTCCCTGATCTTCTATCTCTTCCTGATCCTTACTGCCTTGCTCATCGGCGGAGCGGCGGGGTTCCTCATGTACTCGATCTGGGACCTGCCCGAGATCCGGACCCTCGAAGAGTACAGGCCGAGCATTACGTCGCGGGTCTATTCCGATAACAACAAGCTGCTGGCCGAATTTTTCCTGGAAAACCGCACGCCAGTGGCTCTCACCGATGTACCTCCCATGCTGATCAATGCCCTTATTGCTGCCGAGGACGCGCGGTTTTATAGCCATCACGGTCTTGACCTGCGCGGTATCGCCCGAGCCCTCGTCCGGAATATCCGCGCCCGCAAGGTTTTGGAGGGAGGGAGCACGCTCACGCAGCAGCTCGCGAAAGTTCTCTTCCTCACTCCGGAGCGGAGCTACACCCGCAAGCTCAAAGAGATGGCCCTTGCGTTAAGGATCGAGCAGCGGTACACAAAACAGGAGATCCTTTCGCTCTATTTGAATCAGATATACTTCGGTAGCGGTGCATACGGTGTTGAGGCGGCTGCCCAGATCTACTTCGGAAAATCTGCGAAGGACCTGAATCTTGCCGAATGTTCCCTGCTCGCCGGACTGCCACGGTCTCCTAAATACTATTCACCGTTCAAGGCGCCGCAGAGCGCCCTCGGCAGGCGGGCCTATGTCTTGAACCGGATGGTCGAAACGGGCAGCATTACCAGGGCGCAAGCCGATGATGCCAAGAGGGCGCCCCTCCCGTCGCAGCCTACCGTCAAAGTGGTCGGACCGGCACCCTACTTCGTCGAGTATATCCGTCAGAGGGTCGAAGAACGCTTCGGAGCGAGCATTCTGTACTCCGGTGGGCTCAATATATACACCAGCATCAGCGATGAGCTCCAGACGTACGCCGATCAGGCCGTGAAGGATGGCCTTGCAAAAGTTGAAGCGCGGCACCGGAGAACGGGCGTCTCACAGCCGCTCCAGGCTTCGCTCATCGCCATCGAACCGCTAACCGGCCACATCCTGGCTATGGTCGGGGGCCGTGATTTCAGTAAGAGCCAGTTCAACCGTGCGACGCAGGCACTCAGGCAGCCCGGTTCGGCATTCAAGCCGGTCATCTATGCGGCTGCGCTGGAACAGGGCTTCGGCGCGACCGATATCCTCGATGATTCGCCCCTGACGATCAAGGTGGACCGGAATAAGAACTGGACACCGGAAAACTTTACGCACTCCTACCAAGGCCCCGTGACCCTGAGAAATGCGCTGGCCGAGTCGCTTAACGTCCCGACGGTGAAACTGCTGGAAAAGATCGGCGTTAATGAAACGATCCAGTATGCCAGAAAATTCGGCATCCGGAGTCCCCTTACGCCCTACCTTTCCCTGGCCCTCGGGAGTTCCGATGTCACGCTCTTCGAACTGACTTCGGCCTACACCGTGTTCGCAAACCACGGCACGAAACTAGGCCCTGTCTCTATCCGTATGATCACCGACAGTTCCGGCCGCGTTCTTTACACGAACGACGCGCTTCCGGTCCAAGTCATGAAACCCGAAACCTCCTACCTTATAACCAACCTGCTCAGAGGCGTGATAGAACGGGGAACGGGATGGAAGGCAAGGGAACTCGGCAGGCCTGCTGCCGGAAAAACCGGTACGACCAATGATTACCGTGATGCCTGGTTCATAGGGTACACACCAACCATCGTTGCCGGCGTCTGGGTCGGCTATGATGACCACCGACGCATCGGGCCGAAAGAGACCGGTGCTCGCGCCGCGCTTCCCATCTGGCTCGCATTCATGAAAAAAGCGCATGCCGAGCGCGACGCCGAGGACTTTTCCGTGCCAGAGGGCATCATCTTCAAGCAAGTCGACCCCAAGACCGGCCTGCTCAGCACGGACAGCTGTTCATCTTCCATCCGCGAGGCCTTCCTGCCGGGCACGGAGCCTCGAAGATACTGCGATGAAGCTACCGCTTCCGTCGTCGAAGAACCGCAGATTCACGATGAAGCGCCCCAAACCCCATAATAGTATTGACAATACTGTGTTTGTTTGTTAATCTCAAGACGTGAGTTTCCAGCCATCGAAAAATCGCATCCCAATACCCCCCGCGATCCTGGACATGCTCGTCCCCACCAAACTCTTTAACAGGCTGAATATAGCAAGTAAAATGCTTCTCGGATACATGACGCTCGTAGTGCTAACGGTCATCGTCGTCGTATACGCCCTTATCAGCCTGCAGCGGATCAACAGTTTGAACAAGAGCATTGTACAGGTCGATATCGTTGTCCAGGAAACAGCCGATAAGATGCTTGACGCTCTCCTCGCTCAGGACACGTACGAAAAGCGCTATCTCATCCTCAGGAGTGAGGACATGCGCATTCTGTTCTCGAAACGCGGCGATGAATTCCGCCTATGGCGTTCCGCTCTCAGGAAACTGCCAGAAAAGAGCGGGGTCCCGATCGCCGAAATTGATGCCCTCTACGGACGGTATACTGACCTTTTCACTGAGGAGATACAGCTGATCCGAATGAACAAGATAAAGCAGGCATCGGCTCTTTCAAACAGCGACTTAAAAAACACTCTCGATAGGCTCCTCGATACGATCAGGACCATGTCGTCATCCGCCAAGGCATCACAGGACGACAAGATGAAGCAGATCAGCACTATCGGCGGCGCCGCCTTTTTCACCACGTCCCTTCTCTGCATTTTCAGCATCGTCGCCGGTGCCGTTGCCGGACTCGTGGTCACCCATCACATCTCCTCGGCGATCAACCGTTTAAAGGTAGCTACGGAACACATTGCCGAAGGGAACTTCGACTTTGACCCGGATATCAAGACTAAAGACGAGATCGGTAGCCTTTCGGAAGCCTTTCTCAGCATGGGGAAGAGGCTTCGAAAGCTCGAAGAGATGTACCTCGATGCGAGCCCACTCACCCGACTGCCGGGCGGGATTGCCATCGAGAACGTTCTGAAAAAGAGGCTCGAATCGGGCCAGCCGATCGCCTTCAGTGTTCTCGATCTTGACAATTTCAAGGCGTTCAATGACCGCTACGGGTATGCGAACGGCAGCGAGGTCATTAAGGAGACAGCTCACATCATCGAGAATGCCGTCAAGGCCAAAGGATCGCCCGATGATTTTATCGGCCATGTCGGCGGCGATGATTTCGTGGTCATCACCACACCCGACTACATGCGTGAGATCGCGACCGAGGTCATCAATCAGTTCGACCGGAGTATGCCCGATTTCTACGATCCGGTCGAACGGGAGCGGGGCTATATCCTCGGGAAAACGAGACAGGGTGTCGAGATGCAGTTCCCCATCATGACCATCTCCATTGCGATCGTGACGAACGAGCGCCGGAAACTCACCAACCCGCTTGAAGCCTCGGAGATCGCGGCAGAGCTCAAGGACTATGCTAAAACAATCCCCAAGAGCGTCTTCGTGGTGGATAAACGGAGGGGCGCGTGACGAGATTGATGGTGGCCCTGCTATTAGCGATCAGCCTGGCGGGCTGCGCCCGCATCATCGGGGGGCAGGACACCGAGATGTACCGCGCCGAAACTTTGCTCAGGGAACGGGACTACCCTGAAGCGATCGATGCCTACAGACAGATTGCGAAAGACACCGCCGATCCAGAGCGGGCCGCGCATGCCCAGTTCGCGCTTGCATCGGCTCTGGCATATTATGATAACTCTCTGAAGGATTATACTGCCGCCTACCTGGAATTCGATCAATTCCTTAAGATGTATCCGGACAATGAAAAGGCAAATGAGGCTCGGCAGTGGCGGTCCTTGCTCCGCACGATCGTCGAACTGGAAAGGGAGAATGAGAACCTCAACAAGAGCATCGAGCAATATAAACAAAACATCGAGCATCTCAACAAAAGCATTGAGCAATTGAAACAACTCGACATCATGCATGAAGAACGGAGGAGGAAGCAGTAGATACTGATGCGATCGCATAAAACCGATGGACCGGTTTTCCATCTTGAGGAATTCACTTAAGCGTAGAATCAGGGAATCAACGGTAAATCAATAGGGCAGCAACGGCAGTCATCAAGAGTAGAGGGCCACTACTGCGAGGTCCACGTAGAAGGGACTCGCGCCAGGCCTGCGCGCCGCTTTCACAAGGAATTGACTTACTTTTTCATAGTCATCTAAAAAATAGAAATTGTTGAAGCCAACGTAAGACGGCAACAAGAAATCCCAATTTCGATAATGGCCTGGCTCTATTCATCGTAAGGTGACAAAAAACCGCCCGATAAAGAGCCGGGCGGTTGACAACAAGAGAAGACCATTATCACTGAGAAGCAAAAGTTATGCAGTTTGTTGAGCTTTGATTTTTTAAATCGTCTGCATCGTTGTTAGAAATAAGAGCATCGCCTGCAACAAGGGCTGTGCCAGCGAGAGCGAAAGACCTGTATGATGATGCGGTGTCAGAATCCCTTCCATAACATGCATTGCCGGCTACATGCTTGGTAACAATTATATAAGCGTTGCATGGCACTACAATTCCTCCCGGGACTGTACCACTAACAGAAATACTAACACCATTGCTTACAGAAAGCCCAGTTACACCCCGTCCATTATAAACGTATGCACCTATTTCAGTAGGTGTTGCCGCGTTTAGCGGGCCAGTCACCATTGCTGGACCAACTGTGCAGGCGGTTGTTGTTATCGGTAAAAAAGCTGAAACAATTTCTCCATACGCCTGTGTATCCGCATAAAGGGCCTCTTGGGCTGTTGCAGCGTTTCTTACATCGGCGTTCGCTGCGGCGTTGAATCCCCTGATTCTGTATGCGCTGAACTGCGGGATGGCGATGGCGGCAAGAATCGCTATGATGGCGACGACGATGAGCAGTTCAACAAGGGTAAAACCTTGGCCGTTCTTTATTTTCACTGTTTTCCCTCAAAAAATCGAAGACCGATGTATATTGCTTACTCAAGGCCCCCTTAGGAGGTTTCAATTCCATTCAAGGTTCTTAAGTTTTCCACTTATGTCCTTGCATTATGCATACCACAATAAATTATAATTTTATTAGCACGTTAAATACCTCACAAACGATAAAAGGCGCTAATCAGTCATATCTTAGTGACAAAATATGTCAACATGTCTTTATGTACGGCTTTTACTTCATGAACATTCAAAGTATTGATATCGCACACTCTTGAAATAGCGCCATGATAGCTGCAACCATGAAAGATAAGTACTTGAGACGCTGGATCAAACGAAAAGAAAGAATGCCGAAGCCGTTTCAGTATACCGAAAAGATCGTCCTGGATCATCCCGGTTCATGAGCGGCCGCCAATGCGTAGTACGGCTTGACCGAGGAGAAGGACGTAAAATTTAATGCTGATGAGGATGCGGTATTAATTGTGATTCGCTTGTGGTTTTTATCTGCGCATGAGAATCGATATAATAGTTTCCACCATATGGTTCTGGGGGAAGATTATCAATAATGTGTTTTGTTATTAGATCTTCCAATTTTTGTGGATTTCTGCCAAATCTCAGCTTATACTCCACTACAGCTTTTTCAAGATACAGCACACCACGAAGAGCATTGAGGCGGGTTTCATATTCTTTACGCAACTGCGAGTCTTCAGTATGTTGTAATATAAATTCCTGAAAGGTAATTGCATTTTCCGTTCTTTTTTCCTTATATGCCAGTTTTACAGCAAGGCTCGCATAAATCGGACTCGCACCCGGCCTGCGTGAAGCTTCCATCAAAGATTCACTTGCTGTTTCATTATCCTGCAAAAAATAAAACGCGTTAAACCCCTTATAAAACGGTAAGATAGAGTCCCAATTTCGATGGCGGATGCCTTTTTCAAGCAGCATATTTGCTTCCTCAATCAGTCCACCGCCCCAGGTTAGATTTGCGTTCCCGAAGTAATAAGGATCAAAAAAATACGGGTCGAGGCTGGTTGATGCATCAAGAATATGATAGAGCCACTTCCACTCCCAAGTCTTGACACCGGGTTTTTCTTTTCTCTCGTTAGTGCTGCCTAAAAAAACGAGCGCTTTTAAGAACAAAAAATCGGAAGCAAGGCCGCGAAACTCAAGCGCGGTTATCCTCAGAATCGGTGTCGGGATAACATAGGCGGTATCCTCGCCTTGGGGTAAAAGTTTTACCTGTTCGGATATTTTCCCCAATGAAACGATATGGACCATAACGAGGGTAATGCACAAAATGACCGTCGGCAGTCTCCACATTATGGAAACTCCCTCCTCTGGAAAATAAGCGCTGCGCACGTAATGGAAAGCGTGATGTACGCCAGTCCGTAGCTGACAACCCAGAAAACATATGACGTCGTCAGGAAAATACCATGAGCGGCCTGCGTTTTAATATCGAAGAGAGATAGGTTGGGAAAAAGGTAATAGGCTATTTGCACTAATTTCACGGTGACAGAAGAAACCTGAATGCCTACGCTCTGCGGCGCCTCCACAAGCGCCTTTACATCACTGAGAGACTGCCCGATAATATAGGCAATAACCGTCAGTACCAAGGTAATGAACGATGTTGATGTAAATGAAGCAAAAAGAAATGCCAATGCAGAAAGCAAGAGCATGGTCAGGGTGCTGAAAGACAGGGCCAAAAAAATCATTGGCCAAGAGAATCTCTGGAAATAATTTGGATAAGCCAACTTGATGATTTCTATTGACAGCATTGCACACATGCTCAGGAAGATCATGGTGACTACTATAAGAAGGGCCATCCCAAGAAACTTGCCCACAATATATTGAAACCTTGAGATTGGACGAGACAAAACCATATAAATGGTTTTTTTGTCCAAATCTTTGGCCATTAAATTGATCCCGACGAATAACACGAGAAGCAGGCCGCTCAAGGAAACAGCCGAAAGAGCAATATCGACGGCAACCTTTCCGATTTCTTGCATGAACATGCCGGAGATGAGAAAATTAGCAATAAACAATAAAAGCGCAAGGAGGGTGATCCCGTAGAGTGCTCGGTTCCTCACACCTTCCCTAAAAGTTATCACCGCAAGAGGCCAGAGGGCAATCATGTCTCCATACCTCCTCCCGCCTTCTCAACTTCTCTCAAAAATGTATCCTCCAGTCGATTCTCCCCGATCAGGAGATTATCCAGCCTGTCAACCAATCTCAATCTCCCGGCAACTATGATACCCACTCTGTCGCAAAAGCGCTCTATGTCGGTAAGGATATGGGAGGAGAAAAATACTGTCTTGCCCCGCGCCTTCAGCTCAAGAATAATATCGCCGACCATCTTTCTTCCGAGAGGGTCTAGGCCGCTCATCGGCTCATCCAGAATGGCTACATCCGGATCATGTATCAAAGATAGCGCAAGTCCCGCCCTCTGCACCATGCCTTTGGAGTAAGTTCTCAACTGCCTTTTCCGGGCGCCCTGAAGATTGACTTTCTGGAAAAGTTCATCTGCTCTCTGCTTAATGGTGAGAGACGATAGCCCTGTAGTCTTACCACCGAACCAAAGAAGCTCCTCCGCGGTGAGATAATCATAGAAGTAAGGGTTCTCCGGCAGATAGCCGATGTGTTTCCTTACACCGGTATCGTTCACATCCCTATCCATTATGAAGGCCTTCCCTTTGTCCGGGCGTATGAGGTTCACGAGTATCTTTATCGCCGTTGATTTGCCGGCTCCATTGGGGCCTAAAAAACCGAAAACTTCTCCCTTATGGACCTCCAGAGAGAGGTCATCGAGGGCCTTGATCTTTTTAGAGCGGATGCCTTCTTTAAACTCTTTCGAAATCTCTTCAATCTTTATCATGCGGACTATTTATACATAACTGATCCGGAATTGTCAATAGAATATAGCTCAAAAATTAATATTCCCGGACCTCGAATTGCGATATGGCAGTTTATAATTTCTCATCAAGAGACTGAATAGCTTGTTGGGCCGGAAGAAAACCCGGCCTTAACCTTAAAGCTACTTTAAATTCTGTCAAGGCTTCCTTTTTTAATCCTTTTTTAGAATATGCTCTCCCAAGATTGACGTGAGCTTCTACAAAGTCGGGGGTGAGCTTTAATGCTCGATTGTATTCCTCAATAGCATCGTCAAATCGGCCCTGGCTGAGAAATACAGACCCCAGATTATTATGAGCCTCGGCATTGTCAGGATTTATTTTCAAGGCCGCCTTGTATTTTTCTAATGCCTCATCCAACCTGCCCTGTTTTGCATAGATATTGCCTAAGTTATAAAGGGTTTTTTCGAGGGAAGGATTGAGTCTTAATGCGGCAATATATTCACGCGCCGCCTCATCGAGCCGACCTTGGGCAAGATAGAGGTTTCCGAGGTTATTATGCGCCTCCACAAAATCAGGGTTTACTCTTAAAGCTATTTTGTATTCTTCTATTGCCTCGTCTGATCTGGCTTGTGCGGTAAAGATATTCCCTAAATTATAATGAGCTTCAGGATTTTCGGGGTTCAGCTTTAACGCCGCGCGGTAGCTGTCTATCGCTTCCTCCACCTGGCCTTTTTGATAATAGACCTGCCCAAGGTTATTCTGAATTTTCGTAGAGGATGACCCGGATCGTGAAGCAATGCTGTATTCGTTGAGAGCATCAGCCAGTCGGCCTTGTTTGGAATAAACATTCCCCAGGTTTACACGCGCCTCAACAAAATTTGGATCGAGCTTTAAGGATATAAGATAGTTTTCTATAGCCCTGTCCAGCTGATCCTTTTTAAAAAAGGCAAACCCCAGCAAAGTATATCCCCTTGCCTTCTCAGGAGCCTTCCTAACCACATCCTGCCACAATGTGAGATCTTCCTTCCATATCCTGTTCCTGGTATATGTTGCAAATGAGAAGGGAATGATGATCAATATTATAAAGACAATGACATTAAAAACTGCATCTGGAGAGGAAGCGCAAATCTCCTCCTTAGGCAGTTCATTTTTATTTCTTATCCTGGCTCTATTCATCGTAAGTCGACAAAAACCGCCCGGCAAAAAAACCGGGCGGTTGCACAAGGGGAAACTATTTTTACTGAGCAACAAAATTCGTGCAGTTTGTTGAGCTCACAGAACCACCGGCAAAATCGTCTGTTCCAGCTGTACCAGCAATCGCATCGCCTGCAACAAAGGGAGCAGCAACGGTAGTGGTAGCCCTGTATGATGCCGTGCTGTCAGAATCCCTTCCGTAACATGCATTGCCAGCGCTATGCCTTGCTACAATTATATATTCTATATTAGGTACTTGAGGCGCTGCTCCGGTTACACCACTAACAGCAACCATAACACTATTGCTTATAGAAAATCCGGCTGAACCCCGTCCATTAGAAATGTACGCACCCACTACAGTAGCTGATGCCGGGTTTTTCGGGCCAGTCACTAGCTGTGGACCAGCTGTGGCGGCGGGTGTTGTTGCCGGTAACATAGCTTGGAAAGCTTCTCCGTACGCCTGGGTATCAGCAAACAGGGCCTCTTGCGTTGTTGCAAGGTTCCTTGAGTCAGAGTTGGCAGAAGCATTAAATCCCCTGATCCGGTAAGCCGAAAACTGCGGGATGGCGATGGCCGCCAAAATCGCGATAATGGCAACCACGATCAACAACTCGATAAGTGTAAAACCTTTCTGATTCATCTTAAACATATCATTTCCTCCATAATTTGTTAAGTTAAATTCCATCATGATACTACTTTACTAATGCTTGTTACCTTTTAGGGACAACCTCACCTCCTTCCACAGGCATTAAGCATTTTCAGTTCTGTATCCTTGATATTGCAGAATGCATGCCATCATGTCTTCATAATGATTTCAAGGCATTACAGCTATGATATTGTGACAATAATCCGTTTACCGTCAGTATAAGCGACAAAAAATGTCAGTTGCCACCATTCTTGACATTCCATGGGGCCGGTGGTAGCATCTGCTAACTATCCGATCATGATAATCACTGCAGACAGGCTAATTATTTTACGGGATAATGCTTCTATTGTAAAACACGGTGCTGTTGTATTAAGCCGGGGAACCATAGTCGACGCAGGCGCGACTGAAAAAATACTGAAGAAGCACACTGGCCGCCATATATACCGCCTTGAAAACGCTGTTCTCATGCCCGGGCTTATCAATGTTCATGCACATCTCGAACTTCCGCCCCTCCTCGATGCTGTTCGGGCCAGAACCTTTCCTGATTGGGTCCTGAACCTCATACAGGCGAAAAGAGAACTGGACATGAAGGGATATACAATCGCGGCGAAACAGAATGTCCGAGCACTTATACAAAGCGGCACAACCACCGTTGGAGAGATATGCACGCACGGCATCAGTCCCGGCGTTCTCAAACAGAGCGGCCTGCGGGCAACGGTTTATCACGAAATTATCAGCATGGATCCTTCTTCTCCGATTTTTCATCTTCCCTCACCCGTATCCCGTCCTTCGACCAACCTTGTAAGGGTCGGTCTCTCCCCCCACGCTCCCCATACCGTATCGGATACGGTATTGCTTCAG
>DATJZV010000120.1:0-19711 GCA_035498715.1 Nitrospirota bacterium | reverse complement strand
CCGGAAACCAGAAAGAGAAGCTCGCGACCGTTCTTGCATTCGTTCCCCTCGAAACCGCCCCCTGGGGAATATCCATACAGGAACTGAAAGCGGATGTCTTCGCTTCTGCGGCGAACCTTAAAAAGATGTTCATCGGTCTCGGTTTCATATTCCTCGGCACTGCGTTCATCCTGACCATCGGCATTAGCCGCAGCATTGTCGATCCACTGAAGGATCTCATCCACGGAGCAGATCTCATTGCGCGGGGCGATCTGTCAAACGCTATTGCACCGCAGGGAAGCGACGAGATCGGGATGCTGAGCAAGAGCTTCGAGACCATGCGGCGAAAGCTCGTTAAATCGGGGGAAAAGATTCGGCGTCATACTCAAGAACTCGAGACGCGGGTCAAAGAGCGGACGCGGCAGATCAACGATAGCCAACAGAGAGCTGAGAAATTGCTAAAAAAGGTTATTTCCACTCAGGAGGAGGAGCGTAGGAGGATTGCGCGTGAGCTGCACGATGATACGCTCCAGGAGATGCTGGCGGCACTCATGAAAATCGATATCTGCCGTCTCAACCCCGAGAAGATCACGATGGACAAGATCGATGTCATCCGTGGCATCATCACGAGGGCCTATGACGGGTTGATATCCATGATGCAGAACTTGAGACCATCTCTGCTCGATGATCTGGGACTCATAGCGGCGGTACAGTCACTCCTCAATATGCACCTCGGGGAGAGAGGCATTCAGTATTTCATTAACACCGCGGGATTGAAGGACAAGCGATTCCGTCCTGAAGTGGAAATCATTCTTTTCAGGATCGTTCAAGAGGCCGTCGTAAACATTGCGAGACACTCGCAAGCGGAAAATGTTTTCATTCTCTTCAAATGCGACATGACTACGGTTTATGCAGAAATCGAGGACGACGGGATCGGTTTCGACCTCAGCTCCTTAATTAAGCATGCGCCTGACGTTCGGGACCGCCGCGGTCTGGGAATCATGGGGATGAAAGAACGCGCGCTTCTGATCGGGGGGGCAATGGAAATCTGCTCACAGCCCGGCATTGGAACCAAGGTCGTGGTCAAAATCCCCCTGAAACCACCGGAGGCTGCATATGCTACATAAAATGAAAGTGTTGATCGCGGATGACCATGCACTGGTGCGGGAGGGCATCGTCGCCTTTCTGAAGCTCTCGGACGACATCGAGGTTGTCGGGGAGGCGTCAGACGGCATCGAGGCCATAGAAAAAACCAAGAAGCTGCGGCCTGAGATCATCATCATGGATATCAACATGCCCAGGCTCGGAGGGCTTGAGACCACCGTCGAGATCAAGAAGATGTATCCCGAGATCAAGGTGCTGGTGCTCACCCAGTACGAGGACCGTGAATATATATCGCGGTTTCTCAAAGCCGGCGTGTCGGGATATTTGCTGAAGAAGGCCGTGGGAAGCGATCTTGTCACGGCCCTCAAGGCGATTGGGCGGGGAGAATTATACCTGTACTCTTCGATCGCCTCGGAAGTGGTTGCGGGTTACCTCGGCGGGGATAAACGCGTCGATGTGGAGAACCCGTATGAAAAGCTGACGGACAGGGAAAAACAGGTATTAAAGCTCGTTGCGGAAGGACACACCCATAAAGAAGTGGCCGACATGCTGAGCATCAGCGTCAAGACCGTCATTGCGCACCAGACCAATATTACGGAAAAGCTCGATATCCACACCCGCGCCGGACTGATCAAGTTCGCGATTCAAAAAGGGATCATAAAGATCGATATGTGATGGAAATGCATCAGATTTTCCCGTCTACCATTTCCCGCATTTCCTTGCCCGCCTTGAAGAAAGGCACTTTCTTCGGAGGAACGGAGACTGCCTCGCCGGTCTTGGGATTTCTCCCCTCCTTGGCGCGGCGATGACGGACGCGGAAGCTCCCGAATCCCCGTATCTCAACCTTGTCCTCGCGAGACAAGGCGTCCTTGATCCCTTCGAGAACCGTGTTCACGACCACCTCGACCTGTTTTCTCGTCAATCCGGGTTTTTTCTCCGATATTTTGTCTACCAACTCCGCCTTCGTCATGCAGTCCCCCTCCTCTTCATGCAGATCAGCGATACAGATACTGTAAGTTTACAGAACTCTTGCCGATGCCGTTCTGAATAACATTCGCAACCCAGGTGGACGACTCTTCCTTCAGGTACTCCAAGAAGGGAATCTTCTTCCTTTTTTCAACCACCTTTGGCCTCCCCTTGATCCCCGCCAGACTTCCCGCAATGCGGATGCTATCCCCGAGGTCTCCCAGCTGATCCACAAGCTTAAGCGCGAGTGCCTGTTGACCGGTGAAGATCCGTCCATCCGCGATGGCCCGCACCTCGGCCTCCGGCAGATTCCGTCCCTCGGCGACTGCCTTGATGAACTGGTTGTGAACATCATCGATCACGTCCTGGAGGAGTTTCTTTTCCTGCGCCGTCATGTCGCGGTAGGGGGAACCGATGTCCTTGAACTCGCCGGCCTTCACGACCATGCCCTTGACACCGATCTTCTCGAGCAGTTTTTCTACATTCGCGAACTCCATTTTGACGCCGATGCTGCCGGTGAGCGTGCCCGGATTTGCCACGATCTTGTCGGCTGCGGCCGCTACATAGTATCCCCCTGAAGCCGCAACGGACCCCATGGAGACGATGATTTTCTTGCCCTCTTTTTTCGCATTCTTGACGGCGTTGTATATCTCCTGGGAAGCGACCACCCCGCCGCCGGGGCTGTCGATGCGGATGACAATCGCTTTTATCGATGAGTCATCGGCGT
This sequence comes from Nitrospirota bacterium, assembly GCA_035498715.1. Classification (GTDB taxonomy): domain Bacteria; phylum Nitrospirota; class UBA9217; order UBA9217; family UBA9217; genus DASPSR01. Next base: position 16,935 of record DATJZV010000120.1, on the reverse strand, counting down.
AGTCGTTCAACTCTTCCACGACATGCTCCGATGAAAGAAGTATACCCTCTATCTTGACCATCGCCACCCGGTCTGTTCCTATCACCGACAGGCCGTCAGCGTTTTTCCTGCCGGCGAGGCTGGAGGTGAGAAACAACACCACAAAAAAGATCCCCCCGAGCACGGCCGCCGTCAGCAGAATTATGAGGACTGGATTTCTTTTCATGCAGATTCAGCTCCGTTCCTTGAGCAGCGCTCCGAGCGTGGTGTCCGGCTTCGGCTGCTGGCTCATATATTCCTGCAGCGACGACCGGTCCTTCCCTTTGACATGCGCCTTGATCGACAGCGCTATCTTGCGGTCGGCCCTGTCCACCTTGATGACGCGGGCGGTCACTTCATCGCCTTCCTTCACTTCTTCCGCGTCTTTCAGCATTTCCGAGACCGGGATCAGGCCCTCTATCCCGTGCTCAAGCTCCACGAAAACGCCGAAATCCGTCTTTTTCGTCACCTTCAACGTCTCGTCCTGCCCCACCTTGTACCGCTCAGGGATGATCTTCTCCCAGGGATCAGAGCTCAGCTGCTTGAGCCCGAGCGAGATTCGCTCCTTATGCGGGTCAATGCTCAATATCACGGCTTTGACCGTCTGACCCTTTTTGAGCATATCAGATGGATGCTTGACATGCTTTGTCCAGGACATATCGGAAATATGGATGAGACCGTCAATCCCCTCCTCGATGCCGACGAATGCGCCGAAATCGGTGATGGTCCTGACCTTTCCCTCGACGGTGGTACCAACGGGATAGCGGTCTCCAAGAGTCTGCCAGGGATTGGGGTTCACTTGCTTCATCCCGAGTGAAATGCGTTTGGCTGCCGGATCCACGGAAAGCACAATCGCCTCAATAATGTCGCCGACAGCAACCATTTTTGAAGGGTGTTTGATCTTCTGGGTCCAGGACATTTCGGAGACGTGCACAAGACCTTCCACGCCATGTTCCAGTTCGACGAACGCCCCGTATTCCGTCAGGCTCACCACTTTGCCGCGCACCTTGGTGCCGATCGGATATCGCTCAGCAACTGCAAGCCACGGATCCTGCGTCTTCTGCTTCATCCCGAGGGACACTTTCTGCTTTTCCCGGTCGTACTTGAGCACGACCACCTCAACCTTATCCCCGACCTTGAACATCTCGGAAGGGTGGGTTATCCTGCCCCAGGACATATCGGTGATATGGAGCAGTCCATCAATGCCACCAAGATCAACGAAGGCTCCATACTCGGTGACATTCTTGATGACGCCGCCGATGATCTGGCCCTCAGCCAGTGTCGCGAGTCTTGCTGCCTTCTGGGCATTCTGTTTTTCCTCAAGAATAGCTCTCCGGGAAAGCACGATATTACCGCGTCCGGAGTTCATCTTGATAATCTTCATTTCAAGGACCTGGCCGACCATCTGGCCGAGGTTCTGGACAGGTTTGGTATCGACCTGTGATCCTGGCAGAAAAGCGGTTACGCCTCCGATATCAACGTTCAGTCCTCCCTTGGTCGTCGAGAGTACCCTCCCTTTCACCACATCACCGGTCTGATAGGCCCGATTCAAACTGTCCCATACCTGCAGCTTTTTCGCTTTTTCCCTTGAGAGGATCAGGTTGCCGTTCGAGTCTTCCGCCGCTTCGAGAAAAACCTCAAGTTCGTCGCCCGGCTTCAGTGCCTTGAGCTCTGCTTCCGTGAATTGTTCTGCGGGAATAATACCGTCCGACTTATACCCGAGATCCAGCATCACAACCCCGGACCTGACCTGCAGGACTTTTGCCCGGACAACAGAACCTGCCTTAAAGCTCTTCAGCGACTGGTTATAGAGTTTTTCGAACTCTGTATGGTGATCCTCTTTACCAGCCGTGTCATTCTCTTCGTGTTCGATGTCTTCGCGCATTTCGTCCATTAAAATACCATACCTCCCGAAAGTATATGGCCGGCCTTAAGGTTACCGGCTGACCTTGCCCTCCGCCAGTTTCTTCAGGACGCCTTCCACGACCCAATCGGGCGTGGACGCACCAGCCGTGACCCCTACTGTGGTCGCCCCTTCAAGCCAGGCAGGCTGTATCTCATCAGCTACCTCGATGTGATACGTAGGCTTCCCTTCCTTTCTGCATACGGAAACCAGCCTGCTCGTATTGGCGCTGTTGCGCCCCCCCACAACCAGCATGACATCAACCTGGCCGGCAAGAAGGCGCGCTGCATCCTGGCGTTCTTTTGTTGAGTTGCAGATGGTATTGAAGACCTTTAATTCTTTGGAAAGACTTAGTAATTTTAGCACAATTTCTGAAAAATTGCTATACGATTGCGTGGTCTGTGCGACGATACCGATCCGACTCAGAAGCGACAATCCCTCTACTTCCTCCGCCGTTTCAACCACGACGGCATTGTCTCCGGCGTAACCGAGGATGCTCTGCACTTCCGGGTGTCTTTTCTCTCCGACCACCACAACCTGATACCCTTCTTTATGAAGCGACTCAGCATCACGCTGGGCCTTGCCGACAAACGGGCAGGTGAGATCGATGATCTGCAATCCTTTTTCACTGGCCTGCTCGAGCACGCGAGGAGGCACGCCATGCGACCGGATAATGAGAAAGTCTCCGGGCTTAAGAGAGGTAAAATCCTCGACGGTCTTTACACCGGCCTGACGCAGCCGTTCCACCTCCTGGGGATTGTGGATGAGCGGTCCGAGACAATATACGTTGCCGCCGTCTGCAGCCTTGAACGCCGTGCTGATCGCACGCTTTACACCGAAGCAGAATCCGGCCTTATCAGCCAAAAATACTTTCATATCCCGTTATTTCACCTTCGCTATCTCTGATATCATTCTGCTGAGCACCTCATCGATGCTCATGGAGCTCGAATCGATCAACAGGGCGTCATCGGCCTGTTTGAGGGGGGCAATTTCTCGTCCGCTGTCCTGCCTGTCGCGTTCTTCGATCTCTTGCGTTATCCGTGCACGATCAACGTCCATTCCCTTTGCCCTGAGTTCGAGGTAGCGCCGCCGTCCCCGTTCCTCGGCGCTCGCATCGAGGTAAAATTTCATGTCCGCATCGGGAAACACAACGGTGCCGATATCCCGGCCGTCCATGACCACGCCGCCGCTCTCGCCCAGCTCCCGCTGGAGCGTTAAGAGCCGTCCTCGAACCGCAGGAGATTTCGACACCGCCGACGCCAGCATCCCCATCTCCGGCGTACGGATCTCGCCGCTCACGTCAATGCCGTCAACGAAGAAGCTCGGGGCCTTGTTGTCTTTTTTGATGGTGACCTCGGTTCGCGAGCACAGCCATGCCAATCCCTGTTCATCTGCCGGGTCAATACCCTCCCGCTTCGCCTTCCAGCCGATTGCCCGGTACATCGCCCCGGTATCGATATAGATATACCCTAAGCGCTCCGCCAGAAGCCGCGCAGTCGTACTTTTGCCCGCTCCCGACGGGCCATCGATCGCAATGACCAACCCATTCTTCTTTTTCGTCATACATACCGACCGCTATGAATATGCCGTTTGTTTCAGCAGCCTCTCGAATCCCGGGAAGGAGGTGTCGATCCATCCGGTGTCGCGCACCGTGGTGTCTCCCTTGGCAGCAAGCCCGGCCACGGCAACCGACATCGCGACCCGGTGATCGCCGTGGCTCTCGCACAGGGCTCCAGAAAGCGAATCACTGCCCGTGATATCCATCCCGTCGGGAAGCTCCGTGACATTGGCCCCCATCTTGCGGAGCTCAGAAGCCATGGTAGCGATCCTGTCAGACTCCTTGACCCGGAGTTCAGCTGCGTCCCGTATAATTGTTCTTCCCTGCGCATATGATGCCGCAACGGAGATCACCGGGATCTCGTCGATGGCCCTTGGGATCATATCCCCGGATATCTGCACGGCGCGCAGCTTTCTGTGACGTACGCGGATGTCCGCCACCGGCTCTCCCGCCTGCTCACGCCGGTTCAGAAGAGCGATATCTGCGCCCATCTCAGTGAGAATATCGACAATACCGGTGCGCGTAGGGTTCACGCCCACATTTCTGATCGTAAGATCAGAGCCCGGCACAATGGACGCGGCAACCATGAAGAACGCCGCCGATGATATGTCTGAAGGGATCTCGAGCAATCCCTGTGCCGTAAGCTTCTGTCTGCCCCGGAGGCTGACACGGCCGCCTTCTTCCGATACCTCGACGCCAAAGAACCGGAGCATCCGCTCGGTATGATCCCGAGATTTTGACGGCTCACGTACCGATGTCACCCCTTCGGCATAAAGCCCCGCCAGCAGGATAGCCGACTTTACCTGGGCGCTGGCAACAGGACTCGCATAGTTGATCGCCCTGATCCTCGGGCCGCCTCCCCTGATCGCGAGCGGAGCCAGCTTCCCGCCGGAACGGCCGTCGATCATTGCGCCCATCTGACGAAGCGGCTCCACGATCCTGGCCATAGGCCTCTTCTTGAGATACTGGTCGCCTGTTAAGACGGAGAAAAAATCCTGGCCAGCGAGGAGTCCGGCGAGAAGCCTCATGCCTGTACCTGAGTTTCCCAGGTCGAGCACCCCTGCAGGTTCAGAAAGGCCGTTAAGGCCCCTCCCGTGCACCACAAGCCGGACCGCCCCCGTTCCCAGACCCTCGATCGGAACGCCGAGCATCTGAACCGCCCGAGCCGTGTTCAACGTGTCTTCGCCGTTCAGAAAACCCGTGACGACCGTATCGCCATCTGCAATGGCAGCGAACAATACGGCCCGGTGAGAGATGGATTTATCTCCCGGCAGGACCAGTGATCCCTTGAGGCCGCATGAGGGTTTTATCACGAGGTCCGACATTTACTTCAGTCCCCTCCGCGCATTGCTCGCCATGGTGAGGTGATCCTCCAGACGTTCGCCATCCCCTTCAAGGATATCCGTCTTGAGCCTATTCAGGGAAGACTGGTACCGCTCGATCATCTGGACGATGTTCTCGCGGTTCATGAGGCAGATATCCCGCCATATCTCGGGGGAACTTGCGGCGATCCGCGTGAAATCCCTGAACCCTGCTCCGGAAAAACTGATGTAGTCCTCGGTACCCGTATTCAGCTCGGCTACGGCGGACATCATGGCGAACGCCGCAACGTGCGGCATGTGGCTCACAGCGGCAAAGACCTTATCGTGGACATCGGGGTCCATCACGATCACCTTCGCACCGGCAGTCTTCCACATTTCCTTGACCGCATCCAGCGCCTGCCGGTCGGTCTTCTGCGTCGGGGTGAGGATGCACTTCGCGCCGCGGAACAGCGTCTCCGTCGCCTCAGACACACCGAACTTTTCCTTTCCGGCTATGGGGTGGCCCGGGACATAATGCACTCGTGCCGGCAGGAGACCCTCGATCTTCCGCACGAGTTCTCCCTTTACACTCCCTACATCCGTCAGGATCGTTCCTTCTTTCAGATGCGGTCCCACCTCGCGGACGGCTGCCTCGAATGTGCCGACGGGAGACGCGAGTATCACAAGATCGGCGCCTTCAACGGATCTCGCCGAACTCTGTCCGATGCGATCAATAACACCGATCCTTTGCGCCAGCTCGAGCGTTTCCCTGCTCCTGCCCGCGCCCGTGATTGTGCCGGCAAGCCCGGTCGTCTTGAGGACCTTCGCGAGGGAGCCGCCGATAAGCCCCACGCCGATGATGGTGACGTTGGTAAAGTGAGCCATATTCCTTCCGGGAAATCCTAACCCGCTCAATACGAAATTCTAAACAATGTCACAGCAATAAGAACTCAAAATGATTTTGGTCATCGGGATTTTGAGATTATTCAGGCCTTGATCATGCCGGGGATTTGAAATCTATTCTCTATATTTCCCTCCCCACCGCCTTCGCGATGGGTCGTAGCTCATCCATTAATTGCTTGAAACTCCTGGGCTTCAGGGACTGTTCACCGTCACAGAGCGCCTCTTCGGGGTTGGAATGCACCTCGATAATGAGGCCGTCGGCTCCCGCTGCGACGGCGGCCTTCGCCATGGGAGCAACAAGATCCCACTTGCCCACAGCGTGACTGGGATCAACGACGACCGGAAGGTGAGTCATCTGTTTGAGGACCGGGACAGCCGAGAGATCGAGCGTGTTCCGCGTGGCGGTCTCATATGTACGGATACCCCGCTCGCACAGGATCACGGAATGGTTCCCGCCTGACATGATGTATTCCGCCGACATAAGCCATTCCTTGATCGTGGCCGATATGCCGCGTTTCAGGAGAACAGGTTTTTTGCAGAGCCCCACGTCCTTGAGCAGCCGGAAGTTCTGCATGTTTCGGGCTCCGATCTGGAGCACATCAGCGTATTTAACGATCATATCGATGTCCCGGGGATCCATAACCTCGGTCACGATAGGGAGCCCCGTGCGCTCGCGGGCATCAGCAAGATACTTGAGCCCCTCCTCCTCGAGCCCCTGGAAGGCATACGGAGATGTCCGGGGTTTGAAGGCGCCACCCCGGAGGAAATTGGCACCGGCGTTCTTGACCTCTTTTGCAATCTCGATGAGCAGTGTTTTGTTCTCCACGGCGCAGGGGCCGGCCATGACCGCGATCCTGGCACCACCGACCTGTTCCCTGCCGATGCTGATGACCGTTTTCTCTTTCCTGAACTCCCAGCTCGCCAGTTTAAAGGGCTTCAGGATCGGGAGCACTTTCTCCACGCCGGGAATGGCCTCAAGCGGAACACTCTGGAGGATGGCCTCATCGCCAATTGCGCCGATCACCGTCCTCTCCGTACCCTTCGATACATGGGCCTGCAACCCCAGATCCTTGATCTTTTTTATGATGTGATCGACCTGCTCCGCTGTTGCGTCAGGTTTTACGACGATGATCATGGTTCCCCTTTTCTCGGATTCAATTTACCGCGGATGGACCAGAGCCAGAAACTTCCACACGGGACGGAGAGTCTTTATTGCAGCATGGCTCTGCTCGTATGGCGTTAAGCGTATAAGCTCTCCGGCCTCTGCCCTTGGCGCTTTGCCATTTCCCCTCTACGCGCCATCAGCGGTGAAAAAATCAAGGATGTATAATTTTTTCCAGCTCGTTCACGAACCGCTTGTTCTCATCAGGCAGTCCGATCGTTACCCGAAGCTTTTTCCCGCCCATGGGGCGGATTATCACGCCCGTTTTGAGGAGGGTGCCGTACAGCTCCGGGGCGTCAACGGGGGCCTCAAACAGAATAAAGTTTGTTTCAGTCGGGAGGTAAGAAATGCCAAGCCGGTCGAATGACTGGTACAGGAACTGTTTGCCTTCGCTGTTGATTGCGATCGATCTCTCCACATGCTTCCGGTCCGCAAGCGCCGCCAGGGCGCCGATCTGCCCCAGGGAATTGGTATTGAATGGCTGCCGCACCTTGTTCATCAGTTCCGCGATCTCCGGCGTCGTGATGCCGTAACCGATGCGCAGTCCGGCAAGCCCGTAGATCTTTGAAAATGTCCTGAGCGCGAGGACATTCTTGGCCGCCTTCAGATAATCCAAAGAATCGGGATAGTCGGCCCGCGTGACATACTCGTAATACGCCTCATCCACGGCCACGATCACGTGGTCCGGCACTCGGTTCATGAGCCGATCCATCTCAGCCGACGTATTCATCGTGCCCGTCGGATTGTTCGGGTTCGCGATGAACATGATCTTCGTCTTCTCCGTAATACGGTCGGCCATGGCATCAAGGTCGTGCCGGTTGTCCTTGAGCGGCACGATGACGTTTGTCCCGCCGGCAGCCTGTGTGATCATCTTGTACACGACGAACGACGGATCAGCCGAGATGACTTCCTCTCCGGTCTGGACAAAGGTGCGGACCACCAGCTCGATGAGCTCGTTCGAGCCATTGCCCAGAACGAGCTGGGAGATGTCCACATCATATTTCTTGGCAAGCGCCTGGGAAAGGTAGTACCCGCTGCCGTCAGGATAACGGTTCAATCCTGCAACTGCCTTTTTTATCGCCGTAACAGCCTTCGATGACGGGCCGAGCGGGTTCTCATTAGAAGCGAGCTTGATGCTGCCGCTGATTCCCAACTCCCGCTCGAGCTCCTCGATCGGCTTTCCCGGTTTGTAGGGTGTGATGTTTTTAATGTTTTCCGAAACCGATATCATTTCTCTCTCCGTGACTATCGTCTGTCTTATATCAGCGCCGGGGAACGCCTTCTGCTTCTGAGTCTCTCGCCTACCCCTCTCCTATTTGCAGTCTTCTCTCCTGCTACCCGCTTCGCGGATAAGACCCGAGTACTTTCAAAAACAGGCAGTCTTTCTTCAGCTGTTCGATGGCATAAGACACTTTCTCTTCTTCAAGATGGCCAACCATGTCCAAGAAGAAAACATAGTCCCAGACCTTCCTGCCAGAAGGCCGGGCATCCAGTCTTGTCAGGTTGATGCCCGCCTCTGCAAATGGCGCGAGCATGGTATAGAGCGCTCCGACCTTGTCCTTGATGGAGAACATGATCGAGGTTTTGTCCCGGCCTGTCTTCCGGGGGGATTTGGCGGCAATGACGAGGAAGCGGGTATAATTGTTCGTGTTGTCCTGGATATTTTTGCCAACGATCTGCAGTCCATAGAGCACTGCAGCCGTCTCGCTCGCGATAGCGCCTGCGGTCGGGTCGTCTGCCGCCATTTCCGCGGCCTTGGCCGTGCTTGGGGCGTTCAAGACCGGGACCCCGGACATGTTCTTTTCCATCCACCCCCGGCACTGTCCCGGCACTTGGGGATGGGTATAGATCCTCGTGATGTCCTCGATTTTGCCGGACTTGTTCATAAGGTTCTGCGAGACCTCGAGCATGATCTCAGCGTAGATCTTGAGGTCCGAGTCGATGAACATATCAAGGGTGTAGTTCACGACGCCCTCGGTGGAGTTCTCCACCGGTACGACGCCGAAGTCCGTCCTGCCCCGTTCCACCTCGCTGAACACGTCCTTGATTGTCTCCACCGGAAGGTATTGGGCGGCAAGGCCGAATTGCTGCATTCCCGCCATATGCGTAAACGTGGCACGCGGCCCAAGGTAGGCTACCCGGAGCGGACGTTCCAGCGAGAGAGACGATGAGAGGATCTCGCGGTAGACGGCCTTCAGCGTATCCGAGGGGAACGGCCCTTTGTTGCGGGACAGCAGCCGCTCCAGGATCTGTCTTTCCCTTGCAGGTGCGTGGAAGTCGAGCTTCGCTGATTTCTTGATGTCACCGACCTCGATAACGATCCGGGCGCGTTCGTTCAGCAGGTCGACGATCTTGTCATCGAGCTCATCGATCTTTTTCCGCAGTTCCTGAATTTTTGATGTGGACATAAAACGACAACCTGCCTCGAGAGGATTGGTAATTATAGTTTATTTTTTAAGGAGTTGCAAGGACTTTTTGGCCGTAACCGGTCCTGATGATTAATATATTTACTTTTCCCTTTTGTTGGGGAATAATGCGACAGCATGAAGACAGGGGTATCAATGCCGTGGATCATCCATTCATACACGACATAAAATTCAACTGTGATATATCTGATGCCAAGTATTGGGGCTTTTTCTCCGTGTGCGGTCTCTTAATGAGATACCGGGATCTGTATCGCTCGGAAAAGGGCCTTAAGCCCTGGGTGGAAATCAGTCGGAAAGACATCGCGGAATGGATCGCAAAAAAGGAATCCCGATGGCCGGAACTGGAACAGGAAGACTTCAGGGACCTCGCTATCGGTGGAAAGAAATACCATCCCTTCGACATCTCGGAAATTAATCATATGCTCAGTGGACAGGGCCTCGTCTACGGCGCCGGATACGGGATGTACATGAAGCCTACCTTCTTCCTTGCAGAGCTCCGTACGACGCGTGAGATTTCCGGCCTCACGGTGTACACGTCGGGGAAAGAATATGTACGGGACCTCTTCACGTCAGCCGGGATGTTCCAGGAGAGAAGCATATTCCTGAGGCTCGAACCGCTCACCATGCTTCTCATGTACAAATTCTCGGAATTGAACGCCCGGCGTGTTTCCGCACTCGAGGACGCCTTTTCGCATTACGGTTTTCGGCACCGACAGATCATCGACGATATCCTCGGGAAAAGGCTGGAAGGTATGGCGGAACGCTACGCAGACGTCCTCCTCTGCCACGAGGTGGCCGAGGCAAAAGAAGATGCTCCGGAGTGGCACGATATCCTTTCTTCCCTCGACGGGGACCGGAAGGCGGAGCATTACCTGAGGGCCATCAAGGACCTGATTGCCGACACGTCGGAACACGGGCCGTACAAGAAGATTATCGATACCAGGGACCGCGGGGCCCTCAGCCTATCAATCGCGCTCATGGAAGGGTTCAGGAGAGTCCTCTATCCCGAGATGAAGCATGCGCACGAAGAGTTTCTCGGTAGTGAAAACTGGGACCTGATAGAAGAGGCTCGAAAAGCAGGCTATGCACGCTTCCTGTCGCAAAGGGACATGGTCGTTGGCCTTTACAGGGCGAGCGCCGGCAGAGAGAATTTTATCCTGCAGCTCAAAGACATCATTCAGGCAGCTGCCTGAACGATTATAAACAAAGACCATTACTTACATTTCTCCGTGCCAGCAGGGCAGTTCCCTCTCCAGTCGATCGATCCGGAAATACTGAAGCATCTCAATGAACGGCGGTTCGTGAAGGGGGTCTTCAACCATGCCGAAGAGATGGCTTTCACAGGAGCAGTCCGATGAGCCGAAGCCCGGGATGGTCCAAGATGCGATGCCCCGAAGCACACCAGCCAGTTCGCATTCCAGGTCCACACTCGCCCGTACCGGGAGGGCCGCGCAGAAATCCGCATGTTCCCGCAGATAATCGATATGCCAGAAAAGTTTTTTTCTCCTGCTCCGGTGCCGCGCTATCCGCTGCGTCAGGTTATTTTTCGCTGAACCTGTATACAGGTAGAACCCCTTTCTGAACCGTACCGTGCCGAGACTTCCAATCTCGAGTTCCCTGTCCCTTGTTAGCTGCATAAGGATCATGTAGCACCCACTGTCATGAGCTTCCCGTTCAATGAGTTCCCAAGGGATCGCGAGTTCCCGGACCCTGTTGCCGAGAATAAGGTCGTTCTTCCATTCCACGGAAACGGCCTTGACCATAACATCATCCTTCACAGACAGGAGGGCGCGTGAGAATTCCAGGTCCGTATGGTAATCAGGCATAAAATAGATAGGGATCGTTGTGTGGACCAGAAACAATACCGCCGTGTCCATTCCCTGGCGGGAGAGGGAGGCGAGTTCCAGGAGGTGTTTCCTCCCCCGCTCTGTGACCGCGTCGGGAAACATTGCTATGCTCCTGCCGAAGAGGGTGCAGGACTTGACTTCAAGCACCATGTCCCTTTCTCCTTTCCGGAGGAGGAAGTCAAACCTGCTGCTGCCGATCGTATGCTCGGCCTTGACGACAACAGCGCCGTCAAGTCCCGGGATCCGGCTGTGCTCGATCAAGTGCCGGGCCACGGAATTGTTCTGGTGCGTGTGGAGCAGGATCGGGCAGCCATCTCTCTCCACCGCCACCGCCATGTAGGGAATCTCCCTTCCGGAAACGACCGGCTGTTTTACGAGGTATAGTTTTCGTCCCGGAAGCAGCAGTTCCCGGAGCTTGCCGGGATTCGGAAGGTACGCCATCACCGACCCACCCCTTCTCGTGCATTCCACAACGAAGCGATTCGGTCTTGCCTTGAATGCGGCGGTAAAGATATTTCGAAAAAGCTTCATGTACCCATGTTACCTGAACAGGAGCCGTTTGTCATCAAGAGGCAGGAGGATGACACCCGGTCGATTGCGGACGCATCATAATGGGGGATCGATACCGAAGGGAGAAGTGTTTTTTTTGATGTCATGTACAGGACAGGAACTCCACCATGTGACATCGGCAGTAAAAAGACAATCCCGAGCCTTCAGGCCGGAGCGGAGGTCAAATGCCCTGCTTCCGTCTGCGAGAACCCAGAACAGGAGGCCCGGGAGACACAGCAGCAGCCGAGATCTTGCCGTGTTCCGCAGTGCATGGGTTGCGGACGATATTCAAGAACCGGGCCTCGCAAACATCCGTCCGGACCGGGAGGCAGCTGCTCGTCAGCGACTTGACCGGGAAGACAGATCAGATGAGCGAACGGTCAGGGAGGCCGTCTCATGCAGTAAAAGGATAAGGGCCTCGCCTGACCCATCAGAACCCTCATATCCTTTCCCATCTCTCAGGTCGGCAAAAGATTTTTTGCTTCCAGCCGCGCATGCATGGCTTCGGCTTCCATGGGCTCGGAGAACAAGAATCCCTGGCCGTAATGACAGTTAAGGTTATTGATTCGTGACAGCTGATGGACCAGTTCTATGCCTTCGACAATAACTTCCAGATTCAGGCTCTTGGCGAGCGACACTATTGTTGTGATGATCTCCTTGTTTTCCCCGTTCGCGGTGAGCTTGCTCACGAAGGTACGGTCAATTTTCAGGGCAGTGATCGGGAAACGATGGAGATTGCTCAGCGACGAATAACCCGTGCCGAAATCATCGATGTATATATGGATTCCGATCTCCCGTAATTGAGCCATTATTGCGGCCGCCGCCTCTACATTCTCCATGATAATGCTCTCCGTTATCTCGATTGCCAGGCTGTTCGCATTGATGCCGGTTTCGTTGGCAATGCCGGTAAGCGTGTTGATCAGATCGGGCTGAGAGAATTGCCTGCCCGATATGTTCATGCTCATTGTCAGAGGAGGATCCTGCGGATACTCCTCCTGCCACGCCCGCAACTGGCGGCAGGATTCCCGAAGCGTCCAGTCGCCGAGTGGAAAAATCAGGCCGGTTTCCTCCGCTAGCGGGATGAATTCCGTTGGGTAGAGAAGTCCCCGTATCGGATGGTTCCACCGGACGAGAGATTCAAAGCCGATGATCAAATTTTTCTTCAGGTCGATGATCGGCTGGTAGTGCAGGAGGAATTCCTTATGTTCGATCGCCCGCCGCAGATCAGCCTCCAGTTGCAAACGTTTGACGACACTCACGTACATCTTCGCGTCAAATATCTCATAGGAGGAAGCTCCCTTCGCCTTTGCCTGATACATGGCGATATCCGCATCCCGCAGTATCTGTTCCGGGCGCTCGTAGGTCCCGGAACTGAGAGCGATCCCGATGCTTGCGCCTGAGAATATCTCATGCCCTTCAAGAGAGAATGGTGACGACAGTTCCGTCCGTATCCGTTCGGCGATTTCCACCGCATCGGACAAATGACCGATATGCTCGAGGAGGATCGCGAATTCATCGCCTCCAAGGCGTGCGACCGTATCGCCTGGACGGAGGCTGTTCGATATTTTCTGGCCGATGGCGATGAGAAGCTTATCTCCGATGGCATGGCCGAAGCTATCGTTGATCACCTTGAAGCGGTCCATATCGAGGAAGAGTACGGCGTACAGGTACCCCGAGTATCGCTGCGAGCTTCTGAGGACATGATCCAGACGATCCATGAAGAGCGCACGGTTGGGGAGCCCCGTAAGAGGATCGTGAAGCGCATCGTGCAGCAATTGCTCTTCAACCGTCTTACGTGCTGTTATATCCGTCTGTGACCCGGCAATGCGATATGCTTTCCCATCATTGCCCCTTACTGCTAGTCCTCGATTGAGCGCCCACCGGTACGTCCCGTCCTTGTGAAGTATCCGGTATTCACTTTCGAAGTGAGGATTATGGCCAATGAGGTGAGAGACTATCTTCGCCTCTACTGTTTCACGATCATCGGGGTGAATCCTACCCAGCCAGTCTTCGGGATGGTTACCAACCTCCTTCTCTTCATACCCGAGCATTGATTTCCAGCAATTGGAAAAATAGACACTGCTGTTCCTCAGGTCCCAGTCCCACAGCCCTTCATTGGCCCCGCGGGCGGCCAGGGCGTAGCGCTCCTCGCTTTCCCGGAGCGCTTCCTCGGCCTTTTTGCGTTCGGTTATGTCCCTTGAGTGCTCAACGACATGCAATATGTTGCCCTCATTGTCGAAGATAGGATACGTGTTGATCTCGAACCACGTCTTCGTCCCCCGCGGGTCGAGCACGACTCTTTCCTTCGCACAGGAACTGCCTGAGAGGAATGTCTTTTGTACGACGCAGTCATCACATATGCTGCTCCTGCCGTGCAGTGCTGTATAGCATGGTTCTCCAGAAAGTCCCCGGAGATCGACATTCTTTATCTTTCCATAAGCCTCATTGACCCGCACGATCCGGTAGGACTTGTCGATGATGCAAAATGAATCATGGATGCTGTCGAATATGGTGTTGAGAAACGCTTCGGATTTCACGAGAGCGGCTTCCGTGTTCTTATGGTCGCTGATCTCTTTCGTGAGCTTTGCATACCCGTTCTTCAGGGCGATGCTCATGGAATTGAAATGCGAGGCAAGCTCTCCGAACTCTGTCTTGTCCTTTAATGAGACCGTATGCCCCAGCTCTCCCGACGCAATCATTCTCGTTGCGTTCACCAAGGCATGAATGGGAAGGGTTAAGGATGTCGTCAGGTTCACCGCAACGATGGCGCCAGCGAGAAAGATCAGGAGCATGGTAATTAAGAGGATAATCCATGCCTGCTGTATCTTCCGCATGGCGTCACTCGTCATGGCTTTAAGCTTGTCGCTTGCCTGAATGGACATTCCCTCCGTTTTCACGAGGAGCACGTTGCCGATGGCTGCAGTATCAAGTTTCAGCTTCTTTGTCAGATGCGAGCTCTCAGGAGCCGTTATGGAGTGGATCAGTCCTTTCTGATAGGACAGGATGAGCGACTGAACCTCCTCAATCTTTTTCGTCACATCAGGCGTATGGTGACAGCCAGAACACTTCTGAGCAGTCGTTTCCAGATCCGCCACATTGGTTGCAATCAGGTCAAGCTTATGACCGCGTGTGGTGTGCAGGGTATGGAGGTCGGACTGCACTGTTTGAATGGATATGATCAGATGCTGCCGCAGGTCTGCGATCTGATGGAGCTTAATGAGGTTGCTTAGCGTGGCGGTGTTGTTCTTTACATGGACGGTTGCAAATGTGACCCCCAGAGCTGAGAGGATAAACAGAAACATCAGGGATAGAATGATTTTACGTTTCATGCGCCGGCCATCCTTAGGATCCGCAACCTGTCGCTTTTAAGAGTCACGATTCAGTAATTTCTTGTGAAGCCGCATCGATAGGGCCTTGGCAGTCATCCATGGCTATAATTTCGATCATAATCATGAGCCAGGAGCAATCACGGCTATTTAGGCCTTATTGACCTGTGATTCTATGCAACTTGTAATATCTTGAAATAAAACGGTTAATTTATACAGGTCAAGCCTCGTTCAGCCTTTAGTAGTATATGCACAATATTATCTATATGTAATTTTACTATTATTTCTGGATATGTCAAGATAATAATTTCTGTATAAACCAATATTAATGGTTATTTTCACCGCTCTATGGCCTGGCGTACCTGCTCTTTTGCCGTACTGAGCACGTTACCATGTATCGCGATGTACTGAATTGACTATGGGGGGACAATGCATGATCGGGAGAATCCAATCCACAAGGAACAGCTTGTCCATACGAACGGTCGAAATATGCCTGTGGTATACTATAAATAACAGGAGGACAGGATGATCCAGGCGATTTTGCTCATCGGTGTGGTAGCCTTTATTGTCTATGCAGCATTTGGCATCTCCTATTTCATGGATCTACGGCGTACGAGCAATGCGCTCCGTGACTTCTTAAGGAACACAGAAGGAAATCTGAACGCCGCGCTGATAGAATTGAGGGATACGCTCGAAAACATGAATCAAATCACGGCGAATGTCAGCGGTATAACGCACGATGTAAGAGATATCACCGATAGGGTGGTGAGTGTGGAGAAAGGGTTAGAGAACTTCTACGGGAAGGTGAAGAATGAATTCGCCACTGCTGCCGAAGCAAATGTCGCCGGGCTGAAGGCCGGCATTTCAACGGGAGTAGTGACCCTGGTTCGTAATCTGAAGGAAAGGAGGAGTGAAGACCATGAAGGAGATTCTTGAAAAAGAGGTACCTGAAAAATATGAAAGATCAATTTTGGTCCCGTTCCTGGTGGGCGGGGTGGTGGGAGCAGGAATAGCTTTCCTGATGGCGCCAAAATCCGGCAAGGCAATGAGGAAAGATCTCGTAGATTTCGCGGTTCGGACAAGAGATTCCATTTCCAAGACCATTGACACGACCGTGGACAGGAGCAAAGCACTGTACGAGGATGGCAAAACAGCCGTTGTAGGCGCTATTGAAGCAGGAAAGGATGCATTCCTGAAAGAGCGAGATAGGCATCGTCGGGCAGCATAGGACCATAGATGATGCCGGTGCGGGGCGCGTTTACCGAAAAGAGTACGTGCTCCGCTTTTTTTTGCCCGCCTATAGTTAATCTGCCATTTCCCTTGGCAAGGTTCCGCAATGAGCGAATCTTGCACTGCCAATGTTTTACGATGGCAAAGAATACAGGTTATAAATCGCACGCGAATGATATGTTTAGAGGGGTTTGCATAATCGCAGTGTGCCTTGAGATATCGTTACCCAATAGTGTGCGTTGAAAAATTCAATTTTTACTAATTCACTCTCTGCGCGTTGATCTGCTTGTTCTTTAGCGTCCGATAATCCTGCTCTCTTTTCTCGCCTGTGAGCCGTGCCGCCACGAAGTGTCAGAAAACAATGCGCCGACCCCGCGTCTGTTCGAAATGCTCGTTGGGTACCGGGAAAGCTCCGCCCCGTTGCGGAATACCTCTATTTCCCCTTTGTCGCGGTCCTCATCTGACGCGCGGATCATGATGGGGAAAGGGGTTTTCAACGCTCCCAGTCGAAATACGAGTAAGACTCAATTAAATTTATAAATGACTTTACAAGGATGGAGGCATTATCGCTGCGCCAGACAACGGCGAGTGTTACCTCCGGGGGCGATCCTGACAAGGGTATATACTGCACTCCTGGCCGTCTGATATTTTTTATAAAATCGGGGAGGAGGCAGGCTCCCAGTCCGGAAGCTACGAGACCTAACACCGTTTG
>DATJZV010000119.1:0-25503 GCA_035498715.1 Nitrospirota bacterium | reverse complement strand
AATATGTTGACCCACTCGTATTCCAGCGCCTTCTTGGGACTCAACGGATGGGCAATGTTGAAAGCGTAATCATAAATGAAGCCGTCCACGTGGTCGGTTTGGATCCAGTCGTTAGTGGCACGAAAGAATAGTGTTTTCGAGAGCGGTCGTTCGAGGTCAAAGGTGTGTTTCGCTGACCAGCCGCTGTCGTTTCTCAAAATGTCCTCCTCAATGAACCGAAAAGTCCAATGATCGAGAGGGAACTGCACTCTGAGCCGCGGCCCCAATATCACAACCGGCCCCCCCTGGTGCCACTGGAGGCCCGCACGCACGACGAAACTTACCCTATTGGTATCACGGATAAATTGCGACACCCCCGCGGTGACATTTTTATCCCCCGGATTTGTGAACTGATCGGTCGCAGCGGGCGCCTGGGTAACGTTGAGACTAGTCGTTTCCTTCGGCGTCCCGGCGAATTCCAGATGCGTCCTTTCCTTCAACTGGGGAAGGACTATCCTTATCTGCAGGTCAGGCCTTATAAGCATTGGGGACTCGTGTTCCAGGAATACATTGTATCGAACCCGTATGTATGACTGGTTGGATTCGGCCAAGTAGCGCTGGTTCCCGAAAAATGAGTCAAGCCAGGTGGCGGACGTAAGAATGCTTCTGTCTGTCCAGCTATGCAGAATATCAATGATGGTCGTCTCTTCCTGCTCCTCTGCCGGTTTTTTAGGCTCTTCGGGCGGCTTCGGCCCCGTCAATTCCTGCGGTAGCAGAAGGTCAAAGATGGTTATCTGTTCCTGTCCTTCTTCCGGTCCTTTCGGCGCTTGTTCTGGCTGCTTTTGTTCAGGGGAAGGTTGCCCCGGAGGCGGCTGTGCTGGTCCAGCGGGAGCCGCTTCGGGAGGTTTCGGGCCGGCCTGTTCCTGCTGCGGTTTGGGGAGGTTCTGTGCTTCCTGCTGCGCGGGAGGCGCTACAGGCTGAGCGGGCTCTGCAGGCTGCGCCCATGCATCAGAAACGAACGGCACGGTGACAAGAGACGCATATTCGCATGTCGAAAGAGAAATTAAAGCAACAGCAAACGGGTAAAGAACTACCCCCATAATAATACGTGTGGCATATTTCCGGTCTGGTTTATACAACAAAGGAAGCGCTGCTCCTGGAAAGAGTGCGGGCACGGAGGCACTCAGTATGGTTGCACAGGTCACAACAGGTAATGCAGAAAAAGGCTTTCTTCTTTCAAGATAGGCAAATACGAATGGAAAGTCAAGAGCCAACACGCATAGCAGCAAAGCATCTGGTATAGCTAGACCCGGCAGGGATAACTTCCTCTTGCCTCAAAGCCTTTAGGCGTTTACAATATCTGCAAGAAAATCCGTTAGAGGACCTTGTCCTCCAACGATACCCTCTGGCGGTCTTATTCTATTGCCCCAAAAAGATAAAAATATACCGCCGGCAGGAGTCGGGGGCTTCCTCTGGCTGAGCAAAAACAGACGGAACCGTATGGGAAAAAGGACCGAAGAGATCAGAATCCGCTATCTGTACAGACATCTCATCCTGCGGGGCAAGGTCAGGGTTTCTTTTGAATCTGCCCGAAGGCTCGTCGGGCCGGACTGTGCCTACCATCTCTATTCCGTGATGGACTTGAAAAAGAGAAAGAAGCAGGAATGAACAAATATGCACCTCTCGTACCAGAGATGCCGAAACCTTCCTCACGTTCAGCCGGATTAAGAGATGAATTTCAGGACCGTTTCTCTGAACTCACGGATATTGAGCGGCTTCGTGATATACCCGTTGGCGCCCAGGGCCAGTCCCCGCTCCCGGTCCCGCTTCTCGCCTTTGGTCGTGATGACGATGATCGGCGTAAGTTTCTTGAGTCCCTGACGGACCGCTCTTATGACCCCGGCACCGTCCAGCTCCGGCATGTTCATGTCTGTGAGAATGAGGTCGACATCCTCCCGCATCATTTTATCGACTGCAGCGACGCCGTTCTCCGCCTCCAGTATCTGCACACCCGGCAGCAACTTGATCAAGTGGAACAGGATGAACATCCGCATCGTCTGGGAGTCATCGGCAACCAGTACTTTCTTGTCCGCAAATCGTTTCACTCTGTCATACCCCTCCGGGGGCAATGTTACTTTCCGAGCCAGATCATCGGGGATCGTGCATCACAATGAGAGCTGCCGTGATTTTTTGGGGGGGCTTACTGTTTCGGGGACCAGACAGTCTTCTCAGCGACTCATTGGCGTTCACCTTGGATTGGCTGCCTTCTTACCGCCAAGACTCTTGATATAAAGGACGAGTGACTGCATTTCGGCTGATTCAACGTTCAGAGCACTGCCCCTCAGTCCTGTGACGATCGAGTAATTTATTGCCTCTTCCAAGGTCGAATGCACTCTTCCTCCGATAATCCATTTTTTTTTCTTAGCGGCATTTTCGAGACCTCTACCGTCAGTATGACAGGTATTGCAGGATGACCCTGTGGAGCCGAGTTCAGGGTCATTGAAGAGGGCCTTCCCTATTTTCACGGAGGCCTCATAGCCAAGCACAATGCTTCCAACGCCGAGCAGGACAGAAAAAAATACCGTGGCAATGACGGAAATACGTTTCATAGCAATGTTACTCAGGGATTTTTCCGGTATTTATTGAAGATAGCACGTATCATGATTTTGTCAAGGTCGTTTAATAATGTCTCTTGTCCGCTTCACTTCACGCCACAAGGTTGTTGAGTTTAACCTCCAATCGGCATGGTGAGCTGTGCGCGGCACCAAGGTTTCTGTTACAATAAAAACATGCCAATTATCAGCGCCGGTCTTCTCCTGTACCGCAAGAGAGGCGGGAGTCTCCAGGTATTTCTTGTCCACCCGGGCGGTCCGCTTTGGTCCAAAAAAGACGCCGGGGTATGGTCCATTCCAAAGGGATTGGTGGATCAGGGTGAGAACCCGCTCGAGGGGGCGAAGCGCGAGTTTCAGGAAGAAACAGGGTTCACCGTCCTGGGGCAATTCATTCCTTTAAGACCTGTGAAGCTCAGAAGCGGCAAAGTGGTCCAGGCCTGGGCAATTGAAAGCGACTGCGACCCCGGAATGATAAAGAGCAATACTTTTTCGATGGAATGGCCCCCTCGCTCCGGCAAACAAGAGGAATTCCCGGAAGTAGACCGCGCAGCATGGTTCGATATCGAAGAGGCGAAGCAGAAGATCAATCACGGGCAGGCGGGTTTGCTGGAGGAACTTGAACGCATGACATCGAAGAACGCTCAATGAACCTTCCCGCAGCAGTTACGGAGAATCTCGGCATGAAATTCTTTTTCTGTAGCGTCTTTCCTCCCGATGTAGGAATCCAGCGTCTCTGGATTCCGGCTTGCGTGGGAATGACGAAAAAGCGAACCCGGCAGCAGTTTGCAGGAAATTACGGGTTAACCTGGCAGCGGGTATCGTACATCTGCTGACACCCGCCGGTCTTCTCACCTATATCCCTGGATCATACAACCCGGAAGGCACGGTCTCCCCCGTGATCTCCAGTCCTTTGAAATCATTGATACGGCCATATGTATGGCCCCAGGGACTGATTCAAGGAGAGCCCCGCAAAGCTGCTGCGGGGCTCTCCAACTCATTATCATTTTGTCTTGCCAACGCTCAACTCGAACCCCAGAAGTTTCTTCGGTTCTTTCTCGGAAACATCAGGCATTGCGCCGACATCCATTTGAAGCTCGAGCGGCTTTTCACTCATTTTAAACTCGCGGACAAGACCGGGGCCGGCGGACTGGGTGCATACCGCCTCCTTAAATGAATTTCCTCCCTCCTCCCGCGTCGCCACCGCGCATTTGGTCTTGAATTCTTTTGCATAGAAGGCCGTTACTTTCTCCATGGAATCGGCCGTAGAAAACCGGACACGGTAGTCGTTCTTATTCTTGTAGTACCACTGGGTATTATGATCGCTCGCGTTATAGGGCCGTGAATGGGCGGCTTTTGCACCCGGATATATCTGGGTTCCCAACTGGGCCTTCGTCAGTCCAGCGAGACAGGATGTTTTGACGAAATGCGCCGGCTTTTCCTCAACGACCGCCTGCCCCTGTTCTCCCTTGAGATTCTCCTTCTGCTCGACCTTCTTCAGGCCATCGGGAAGTTCGAACTCGTCAGCCGTAATTTGCGTCCTCTGGAAATTCCGAGATTCCCACGAAACACGCCATATGACATTGCCCCACTTAAGGTCTTCCTCTTTTTGCTTGTTCTCTTCATGCTCGGCCACTTTCTTAGAAAATAAACCGGATACCAGCTCTTTGGGGGAACTGCCCGATGTGGTTGTTCCCTTCTCGCGGTCCTTCTTCTTGCTCTCTTCCTGCTGCTTCTTGAGGTAGTTTGCATCCTCCACCGACAGGGTGCTCAAGATGGGATATCCCTTCAGACCGTTCATCATAAGGGCAAGGTCTTTGATGCCGGGGTACATCTTCATGAACTGTTCGCCCATGGCCTGGAACATCTGAACATCCATACCAACCTTCTTGGCATATGCCATATCAAAAGTTTCGAGATCTTCTACCTGAACTTTCGGAGCGAGCCAGACATCGAGGGTAAAAGTGACTTTGTTCGGCTGTTGCCCTGTCCCTTCCTGACACGTCGACGACATGGTAAGGATCACTTCTTCTGCATCATACCCGTTCACGACCTTCGTTACCCCGGGGCGCTTGATATTGGTCTTGACGGTGCAGCACTCTTCGACGTACACGGTTTCCCCGGACGGGTCGTCGAGCACGACCCCTGCCTGGAATGCAGCTCTTTTGATGGGATATTCCAGATAGCTGTTCTTATTGAGATTGATCTGCCAGATAAGGTCTTTATCGAGCCGTACAATCGTCGCATTCCGTTGTTCACTGGTCAACGTCCCGAGGACGGCTCCGGTGAATTTGAAGGTGCTGTCGGTCTTCTTGCGGTCAGGAGTCAGCATGGTTACATCATGTGATTCAAAAGCAAACTTCCCTCGGAATCCTTCATTGTGGACGTACTGCTCATAGCGGAAAACAGGGATCTCGGGTGCCTGTTCGCGCGTCTTGGGAGCAGCGCACCCTGCTGCAAGAAGCGCAAGGGCGACAGCGCTAAAACTCCTTACAAAATAACGATGAGATGCATTCATAAGCTCACTCCTTTCATTTTTTGAAAGAAATTATATCATAGTTAATGAAGTGTTTTCAAAGAAGGCAGGTTTTTTTACGCGTCGCTGTCCCTTTGCGCGGCGCCTTCGAGTGTTATTCCACCATGCAAAAGAGTCCAGACAAAGACCGCTCCGCATAGCGTCCTGTCCTGGGCTCACTCCCCTTTCCCTTTTCTCCGCCTTCCGAGCAAAGACAAATCAAATCATCACGAACCGCGCGTTAGCATCCGGTATCCCACATCTGGCTAACCGGCAAGCAGTGCCATCGAGATAAGAGCCAGAACGATCCCCATGCCCTGCTGTGCCGTGATCGTTTCCTTGAGGATGGTGAATGAGAGGATGATCGTAATGAGCGGATAGAGCGCAGTGAAGGGAATCACGACAGAAGCCTTCCCCTTGCTCACCGCATGGAGGAACAGCAGGCCGCCCAGAGAACTGCAGCCTCCCGCGAGAACGGCAAAGAGGATTCCTCGCGTGTTAACCTGGAGCGGGAACTCGCTTGTTGCCAGCATTACAAGAACGACGGCAAGTGCGCCACCGGCACCGACAAGATAGACGTTGCGCGGCGGCATCTGGTTCGTGGCTAGCTTTTGAAACAATCCCCATGCGCCCCATAAGAGTAAAGCCGTCACGGCGGGCACGAACCACGTAGGCGTCTTTGTCATTTTGTGATCCTCCTCCAGGGTGAAAGACTCATCCGAATGATGTCCCCTTCGTCCTGCATGGCGATTCTACAACTCATTCATACATGACGCATCGGGTATGATGCATCAGGCATCCGCCGCCTGGCATCCGCATCCGGAATGTTCGATGCCCGGCTGACCTATTTTTCATACTCGTCGAGCGCCAGTTTTATTGAAATAAATCCCAAGATGTCCTTGAGCGTGATAATGCCGACCAGCCTGCCATCGTCGACTACCATCAGCCGGCTGTTGCCGGTCCTGCTCATGACAGACAAGGCCTGCAGGGCATCTGCAGCCGGGGCGATGGTATTCTCCGGAGAGGAACGGATCTTCGCGTCCCCCACCGTGCGGGCGGCCCACTGATCGCGCGGGATATCTTTTACCTGGCGCGAGGTGATGCAGCCGATAAGCTCTCCCCCTTCCACGACCGGATACATCTTGTAATGGTAATTATAAATGTAATCCTCAACGAGCTCTTTGATGGAAATAGAGGATGGTACCGTGACCGGGTCCTTTTTCATGAAGTGCTGGACGGTCTCTCCTTCAAGAGCCTTGCGGATGAGCACCTGCTGGTACGACATCTGGGCCGCGTTTCTGAGGAACATGCCGATCATGAACAGCCAGATCCCGTTGATGATGTTGCCCATGACGACGTAGAAGATGCCAACTAAGATCAGGAAGATGCCGAACCCCGTGCCTATGCGGGACGCGATGCGCGTCGCCCACCGCATATTCTTCTTCCATTGCCACAAGGCCGCGCGCAAGACCCGGCCCCCGTCCAGAGGGAACGCAGGCAGCAGATTGAACGCGGCAAGGAAGAGGTTGATGGCCACAAGATAGTCTATCACGCCGGCCACGGGAGTGGACAGCACCTCGCTGCCAAGCGCGGTCACGACATAGAGCATAAGCCCGAGAAGGATGCTCGAAAGAGGGCCGGCAACGGCCATGAGGAATTCCGCCTTCGCACTTGATGGTTCATCGGACATTTCGGCGACGCCGCCGAAAACAAAGAGCGTGATTCCCTTCATAGGCAGCCCGAACCGCCTGGCAACGAGAGAATGGCAAAGCTCATGGAATACGATTGAAAAGAACAGTCCCGCTGCACCGCAGAGACCCATCCATAAATAGGTCGCAGGGGCAAGATCCCGGTAGTTGGACGGGAACCACCCCTTGGTAAGCGACCAGATGACGAGCAGTACGATAATAAGCCAGCTCGGATCGATGTGCACCTCGAATCCGAGGAGCTTAAACAGGGTTATGCGCTTTCCGAACATGATGCACCTCCGATCAAAACCATGCCCAACATTTCCGCTCTTTCTGTAGACCTTAAGGTGTATGGAAAATCCGTTACCTGCCAGTTCCAGGAACAGACTCGAACTATATTTAAATTGTATTTCTATAATTCCTTGATGTCAAATGATGCTGGAAAGCGTCAAGAAAGAGTGATTTTTGCTGAAGGCAACCACGAGTTGCTTAATTATCATACCTTTGACACATTGACTGCCGTGTAACCTTGCGCTATCTTTTTTTAAGCTTATTTGGTAAGACATAGGCATTGTGCAGAAGATACTATCCCGAATATGATGGTAGGATGTGGCCTTTTATTGATATTACTTGGATTATGCATTGTTTTAACATACGTGCGCAATTTTTATTTCTCGAGAAAGGAGGTCGTATAGCATGAGAACAATAACCATTGCAGGGTGTGTCATTATGGGGTTATGCAGCATCTTCCTGGCGCCAGGGTCATCGTTCACCGCAGAACAAAAAAAAACCGACAGTAACAAGGCGATGGTCGAGCGAGGTCACTATCTTGTGACGATCGCAGGATGCAACGACTGTCACTCTCCCAAAAAAATGACACCGAACGGCCCCGTGCCGGATGAGGCGCGGCTACTTTCCGGGCATCCGGCCGATGAAAAACTGCCCGAGGTTCCGCCTAATATCTTCGGCCCGGACAAATGGGGTGCCGTAACCAACAACAACTTAACAGGGTGGGTCGGTCCGTGGGGGACAAGCTATACTTCCAATCTTACGCCTGACGCGGAAACCGGTTCAGGAGTTTGGAATGAAGAACTGTTCATACAGATATTGCGAACCGGTAAGTTTATGGGATCGGGCCGCAACATTTTGCCGCCGATGCCCTGGCAAGAATATGGGAAACTTACGGACGCAGATATGAAGGAGATCTTTGCCTATCTCAAGAGTCTCAAACCGGTCAAAAACCTGGTTCCCGCCTCCATTCCTGCCCTGCCTCCACCGCACTAATGACTGGGGTGAGGAACAAACAGAAAAGCCTGTCAGGTCATTCTCTGGCAGGCTTTTTATTCTCTCCTAGACATATTTACTGCTGAATCCTTGCGACAGGCTATAATTGCTCACGTAAACTTTTTATATCTTCGGCGTATCTCCCCTTCCCATAACACGCTACTTTACCTCTTCGATCTCCACAACGTTCTCGTACTGGGAATAAAACGGGATCCTCCATCCATACTTGTGGATCTTGACTAATTTCCCTTTCAATCTGATGGCGTCGTTCTGGACCGTGCCGGAATTGAACTTGAACCGGTATTTAGCATCGAAATTTACAAAGGGCCGCGCCTCCGTAGCGATCATGAACCTTCCGTCCACCTTCGTCATTTGCGCATCGGTTATCCTCGTTACGATCGTGTCTGAAACAAAATAACTATATAGTACCATCACGATACAAATGCCTATTCCTATCAGGATCGCTTTGATCTTCGTCTTAGTGCTGAATTCCGCCATATATTTCCCCCTGGAACTTTAACGATCATCTCATATCGTCAATTTTTCCTGATAGTGAAGTCTATCGGGAACCAATGTAAAAGTCAAGTTTTTGTCATGACTCTGATAAGCAGCAAATCCTCTTTTCTTATTTCAGACGAAGAGTTAAATTTGCAGCGATTCGCATTTATGCAGATCGTGTGTCGAGCATAATACTGGGGGCCCTACAAATCAGATGAGAGGATGTATCTACCTCGTAGGACAGATGAACTTGTCAACCCTCGTCTTTCATGCAACCTTGTCTACACGACAAGGGAACTGCGGGAGTCCTTCATTGAGAAGCGTGATGGTTACGCTGCCTCGCGCATCACCCTGGGGTTGGACCCCGTTGTTCCTGCCAGCTTGTTCGTGCGCATCCATTCCACGATCAATTCGGAGACCTTCCGGGGGTCATCCTCCTGCAGATAGTGCAGGCCGGGACCAAACTCCTTAACCTCAAGCTGAGGCAACCTCGCCTTCAGTGTGATAAGATGGTATTCCGTGATTTCCGAGATGATCGCCCCGGGCGTCGCTTTTATCCACAGGACCGGAAATTTTACAGCCGGAAGCCTCTGTTCGATCGCCTCGATGAATTCATAGCTTTCCGGCGGTTTGCACTCGATCGGCAGAAGCTGCGGAAATGCCCGCACCGCCCTTCGCGACCTGACAGTTGGAAAAGGCTCCCGGTAGTGGTGCATGATATCCTTCGTCATATTCTTTCTCTGGGCGACCGATCCCGGAAGCACCTTGTTCACAAAGAAGTTCATCACCTGGATCACGAGATAACCTGCCGAGGAACGGAAGAGCTTGAATGCCTGTTTATATTTTCCGAAGTCATCCCACAACATGTTCCAGAGGAAAGTCTCCATAAGCACCATTCCCCGGACGTTCTCGGGATGCCGGACTGCATAATAGGTCCCGAGCGGACCTCCCCAGTCATGGAGTACGAGGATGATGTTCTTGAGATTGAGATGCTCGATGAACCCTTCAAGGATATCGTAATGCAGCTGCAGGGTATAGGTTACTTCATCAGGTTTGTCTGACTTGCCGAAACCCAGAAGATCCAGTGCGATGCCCCTCTTTCCCGTTTTCCGCGCTACCTGCGGCAGGATGTTTCTCCAGAGGTAGGATGAGGTCGCGTTCCCATGGACAAAGAGGATGGGGTCCCCCGTGCATTCCTCCACATAATGGATCCGGTATCCTCCGATACTGACGAATCGGCTCGTGAAGGGGAATTCAGCCGACGGCCTTGTTCCTGAATCTCTCATGCTGTCCATCGCATCCTCCTGATCGGCACCCTTGATCTAATAAAAAACGGGCATACCAAAGAATTATCCTTCGGCAGCCCGGCTGTCTTCGTGGTTTGCAAAGTGAAGACCCGTTGCTTTCCGCCCCTCCCTCACGGCAGGTTCGGTATTATCGGGATTTTTCCCATTAAAAGGTATCACCGTATCATAAAGATGTCAAGGTTACCCATCGGAAAGAGTAGTAATTAATCTTCTTGTCGTGCCTGGCTTTCGGAAAAATTTCACGCGCCTGTATAAGCCACGTGGGTATCTCTATCATCGATTGACCGCATTAAGCACAATATGCAACTAAGTGGTAACGACCCCCAGGTCACGATACATATATTTTTTGCATCCTCTATCCTTCAAAAAAAAAGGGCCCGGTCAGAGACCGGGCCTCATGTCATTTACCCTAAGTTAAACCGATTTGACATCCTCCCCGACCTGAAGTGACGGGGTTTTACGGCGCAAATTGATAAAAAAAGCCTGCCGGATCTCCCCGGCAGGCTTTTGAATTCGTATGAATTCGCACTTATTCGTGGCTAACTTGCTGTCTTTATTCGCGCAAATCCGTGTCGCTCAGAAGCGCCTCCTCTTGGACGGCCTTGGCTATACATTCTCCACCATGTCCCACACACCGCAGGGACAGATGCCCGCGCAGAAACCGCAGCCGATGCATTTGGACTCGTCCACCGTGTACTCGAAGGACTTGTTCGGCAGTTTCTTGCGCGCTATAGCGCCATAGTAGCAGGATTGTTCGCACATGCCGCAGTCGCGGCAGGAGCCGCAGCTCATGCAGCGGTCCGCTTCCTTCTTCGCCGAGAATTTACCTTCGAGCCTGCAGACCTCATAGTACTGGGTCTTTACCTTCTCGTAGGGAATTACCTGCCGCTCTTCAGGAACGTAGTCATAGTTCATGAGCTGGGCATTGATCACGTCGGCAGCAACCTTGCCCTGGCCAATGGCGTGCGTCACGAGGCCGGGCTTGGTCGCATCGCCTATAGCGAAGACTTTCACATCCGAGGTCTGGCCCAGATCGTTCACGACAATGTAGCCGCGCTCGGCGTGGATCTCGGCAGGCAGGAAGTCTATCACCGGCTTCTCGCCGATGGAAATGATCACCATGTCGGCGTCGAGCGACGAGCCGTCCTTGAAATAGATCTTCTTTTTCTTGGCATCGTACTTGTCGGTCACCTTTGGGAACAGGATCTGCGTGCCTTTCGCCTTCGCCATTTCCTGCTCTTTGCCGAAGGACGCAGGCTTCTGTATGTCAACGCAGGTCACGATCTCCGCGCCGTGGTCATAGGCCTGACATGCGATATCCATGCCCACGTTGCCCGCGCCGATCACCACGACCTTTTTACCTTTCAGGTTCTTCGGCTTGCCGAAGTTTATTTCCTTGAGGTAGTCGATGCCCTTTACCACGTCCTCGTGGCCGGGGAACGGGATAACGCGGCCTTCATGAGCGCCGACAGCAACGACGACCACATCGTGGTTCTTGTAGATGGCTTCGAATTTCTTCTTGTCCACCGCAACCTTGGTATGGACATTCACGCCGATCTCAGCAAAGCGCGAGAGTTCCGTGTCCAGGATCTTCTTAGGCAGACGCTCGCGCGGGATGCACATCTCGAGCTTTCCGCCGATCTTGGCCGACTCCTCGAAAAGATCGACGGTATGACCCTTAAGGCCGAGCTGCCATGCTACTGAGAGACCGCCAGGTCCGCCGCCGATAACAGCGATACTGTATCCTGTTGATTTTGCCTTCTTCGGAGCCTTGAGATTGAGAGCGGCAGCACCGTACTCCTTGATGTTCAAGGGCTCGTCAACCCTGCCGCGCGTACAGTCGGTCATGCAAAGGTTCGGGCAGACCGTGCCGCAGACCGTTGCCGGAAGCGGGCTGTACTGGAGCACCAGTGCAAGCGCTTCTGCTGTTCTTCCCTGCCGTATGAGCGATGCCCGTTTGTGCGACGGGATGCGCGACGGGCAGGCATAGGCGCAGGGCGGGAGATATTTGTCGTTCTTCCAGACCGGCATCCAACGGCGGTCCTCACCGGTGGTGATGTATGGAAGCACCGTGCGGTCGTGCGTAAGGTACGCGCCGAACATCCCCCCTCTGCCCACTTCCTTCTCCCATATGTTCAAACGGAAGTCGGTCAGGCCCATCTTGAGCCTGCCTTTCATCTTCGCCTTCTCCGCTGGCGTGTAGGCGATGATCTTCTTCCATGCGTTCACGTCCTTGGTAAGTTCTTTGTAATGGGACGTGCGGTCAATGGCCTGGAGATAGGGCATCATGTTCGTAGTGAGCCACTCCCAGTCCTGGGGCGTAAGGTCTACGACCCGAACATCTGCCTTGCTGTACTCGTCCTTGATGGGGCCGCGGAAATAAATCGTGCCGCCCACCATGCCAACGCAGGGACGGTACCCTAATATGTTCTCAGGATCGCGGGGGTTCACGCCGCAGACCACGGCAATACCGCCTGCCTTGAACTCCGCAAAGGAGTCTCCCACGCCCCTGAAATACCATGACTGAAGGTCGGGGAATCGGGGATTTTTCTTGGTCATCGTGTCACAGCGCGCTCCGCCTCCGCCCTGCACGTAAAGAATGCCCTGGGCGCCTGCGTTATGCGCTCCGTTCGCCACATCCCCGAGCACGGTGATGGTAGCGCCGCAGTTGAGCCAGCCCGTATCGTCGGACGATGATCCCCTGATGACGATCTCGGTGTTGTCCATGCCCATGCTGCCAACACGCTGGCCGGCCGTTCCCTCGATGACAACATTCACCTTCTCGCCACGCGGCCAGATACGTCCGCCGATGCCGTGCTGGCCGTCGGCCTGGACGGTAATCTCTCTAGCACCGTCCTTGATGGCTTTCTGGACCTGCTCTTCAAGGTCTTTTGAGGAGACCCGTTTGCCGTTGATATTGCCCTTGATTATCATTTTTTCCTCAAAAC
Organism: Nitrospirota bacterium; assembly: GCA_035498715.1. Lineage (GTDB taxonomy): Bacteria > Nitrospirota > UBA9217 > UBA9217 > UBA9217 > DASPSR01. Next base: position 12,675 of record DATJZV010000119.1, on the reverse strand, counting down.
GTATTAATTAGCCACAGAGACATTGAGACGTTACCCTTCTTTTGAAAACGATTAACGCCGTGCCTCATGATTCCGCTGCGGGAATCATAAGGAATCAAGATCTTAGAGCGTCGAAGGCTTCATTTATTCGTTGTGTCTCTGCATCGTTGTGGCAAATGACTAACACACGTAGCTGATCTGCAGCCGGTCCGCGATCTCTTTGTCAGCGACGCCCAGAGCGTCGGACATGCCGATCGGTAGCTCCGTGCTCCTGCCGAGCGGAGCGAAGATCTTCTTGAGCTCCACGTCCGCCGCTTTGAACACCTCGACCACGCGCTCAGCGACCTTGTCCGGGTCGAGCCTGCGGTAGAGCTTCGGGTCCTGCGTCGTAATGCCGCGCGGGCACTTGCCCAGATTGCAGACGTTGCAGCGGTTGTACTCATCGCCGAAACAGCCAGCCGCTGCCTGCATGATGTACTTGCCCATATCGACGGCTGACGCGCCGAGCATGATGAGCGCTGCTGCGTTCGCAGCCAGATTGCCGCCCTTGCCAACGCCGCCAGCGGCGATGAGCGGAAGCTCGTTCTGCTTTCCCTGTTTCACGAGGTCGAGGTAGCAGTCTCTGATATTAGATGCGATGGGATGGCCCATCTTGTCCATGGAAACATTGTATGCTGCGCCGGTACCGCCGTCCTCGCCATCGATGCAGAGCGCGGCGGCGTACGGGTTACGTGCAAGGTTATTGAGCACGGCACGGGCCGTCTTCGTGCCGGATATCTTCGGGTAAACCGGAACACGGAATCCCCATGCCATCGACATGGACTGGATCATCTTTGCAACAGCCTCTTCGATCGAGTATTTTGTCTGGTGCGTGGGGGGCGATGCCAGGTCAACGAACTGGGGGACTCCGCGGATCTTCGCTATAAGTCCGAGCACCTTATAGGCCTGGAGCAAGCCTCCGTCGCCGGGCTTCGCACCCTGCCCATACTTGATCTCGATTGCACAGGGGTCTTCGATCATGTCAGGGAGCGCATGGATGATCTCATCCCATCCAAAGTATCCCGACGCGATCTGGAGAATGAAATACTTGATGTAGCGGGACTTCAGGATGCTCGGCGGCATGCCTCCCTCGCCGGAGCACATTACTGCCGGAATGCCTTCGACCTCGTTCAAATACGTGATACCCATGGCAAGTCCTTCCCACATGTGCGGTGAGAGAGCGCCGATGGACATGCTGCCGATCCGGATCGGGAAGATCTCGCGAACCGGCGGAATGAAGGTGTGGTTGCTGATCGCAAGCTTATCGCCTTCGACCTTGATCGGGAGCTGCTCTGCCGGGAGATTTCTCCCGAGGAGCGTCCTGATGCGGAACTCGTGCCTGCCAGCGTCGAGGGCCGGGTCCGTCAGCATCGAGATGCGCGTGAATTTGAGCTTGTCGAGCGTCGATGTTGACGGATCGTTCCGTCTGCCGCCGCGCATGAAGGGGATGCCGCCCTTGTTCTTGAAGTGGTAAAGCTTGTGCTGGAAGTTGTACTCCGGGAAAATGGCGTCCGTGGGACATACGAGCGAGCACGAACCGCATCCGATGCAGTAGCGCTCGATCTCTGTAGACTGGTGCACCACGTGGGTCAGCCGGCGGCTCACCTTTGGCTCAGGGCTCGCGCCCTCGGATGATACCACCCGCTGGGTGTAGACCGTTGCCTCGATTGCCTTCATGGGGCAGACTGCCGTGCACCGGCCGCAGCGCGTGCAGCGGTCCTCGCGCCACTGAATGATATAGGGAAGCTCTTTTATTGAGAGCTGATGGTTCTGATCTAGCCGTGTAGCTGGTTCCATACCTTAGCCTCCCGCGCACCAGGCGCGATGATCACCATGTCGTACTTCATGGGGAAGATGTCCTTGGATTTGTCCCGGTCCGGGACGGCACGGTCCACACCGCAGACCTCGGACATGAGCGCGTACTTGCCTGGCTTGCCGCCGACCGCGCCTGGCCGAAGCTTTTTCGAGTCCTGGACCATGAAGCAAGTGCCGTCGGGCGTGAATCCAATCACGCAGTTAGGACCGTCGATGCAAAGCGGCCGGAGCGATCTCTTGAGTAGCCGCAGCGCCGTGGCATCGGACCTTTTGGCGATCTCAGTATCCTTCATCGGCGTGATCACGTCCTTGTAGTAACGCAGCGGATAGCCGAGGGTCCTGTTCGTGTAATGCATGATATGGGTAAAAACCTCGGAATCCGAATTATAACCCATGTACCCCGGATTGCCTCTACCCATGAGGAACTCGCGGATCGGCACGAAGGCCGTGTTCTCGCCGTTCGTCATGGTAGCGTAGCCCTCTATAAAGAACGGATGGCAGGCATAAAGGTAGATGGCGTAATTCGTGTTTTGCCTGCCCTGGGCCAGGACGATCTTCGCCTCGAGTCCGGACTTTTCCAGGCCGAAAAACTCTCCGAGCTGGAGCGGGTCCCCCACCTCCTTGAGCGTCAGGACATCGGGGTAAAACGAAAAGACGAAGAGAGAACCGTCGGGCTCACCTTTCTGCCTGAGTGCAAGCCGCGTCTGCATGAGCAGGTCTTCCTGCTCCTTCTTCGACTTGTCCTTGTACACGGCGGGGTAGTCATAGACCTTCGCGAGATAATGCTCCCGGCGCTCGATGCCGGGGACGCTCTTGATCGATGGTTCCCAGGAGAACTTTTCCGTAAAGCCCTGGGCCTTCATGTAGTCGTCGAGCATGTTAAGACCCGTATTCGAGCAGATGGCCGACAGGGTCGGATACTGTTTAAAATCGGCGAACGGACCTCCCATGTCCTTGAGCATGAGCCCCAGTCCGGATCCGTCGTGCCCTTCCTTCATGGTCTCAAGCGCGTGGATGTTCTCCATGGGAGAAATATACCCGCTCGATGTAATAGCGCTCAAACGGCACATGCTTGCACCTCGTAATCTCTCTACTGCTGGTATTTTCTGATTTAGCCGCGGGATTGAAGGCCTGCTGCTGCGCGGAGGGGATCCGGTTTCGCACAAAACGACCTTTGCTCACCAGGGTGAAAAAAAGCCCCTTTAAAAGGGGCTCTTGGCACGGCAAAACCATGTCAAAGCTTTGATAAAATACACCCAGTAGCGCTCTCTGTCAAGACGAAAGTTAGCTTCATATGGCTTCAAAGTTGCGTTGTGAGGAAGTGAAAATTGACAGAGGAGAGGTTGTTCATCCCGGCAGCCTTTAGACATTCATCGTCTTGGTGCCGGTGCCTAGATGAAATGTCCGCGGCGTAGGCGGCTAGGGAAGGCTCCAGTCGGAGGTGACGCAGGGGGGTACAGGCACGGGATGCTTCTTTGATAACTTAATCCACGCGCTGCTCGGATTTTCGAGTTCAGTTAATCAGGACATGTATTATTCCACAGTCGGGAACATGGTATTAAATTCTGGCATCGCAGCCCTTCCGCTATGCCACCATTTGAAAAAAAAATAAAAAAAAGGCGAACCGTCAGCGAGACGGTGCGCCTGTGACCTGGTTCAATTCCATAAAGCCTGTTATTCCTGTCTACAGTATTTACTTTCCTATTTGCACCCTTTGCATGTCGAGAAACCGAAGAGCGCGTAGGGCGGACACCAGCCGATCAGGCCCGTCAGGAACGGGACGATTCCAAGGTATGCCCAGGGAGATCGAGGCCCGAAAAAAGCGAGAGAGAGAATCACCAGACCAGCGACAATCCTGAATGTTCTTTCCCATGAACCGATGTTCTTCTTCATAATTCCATTCCTCCTTAATGCTGTTTTTTTCGTCGGGCATTCATGCCGCGCCGTTTCATTGATCACAGCATACTAGAATAAAGGGAGGATGTATGTGACTTAGTCACATAGCACACCGCGAGAAAGAAAAAATTAGGACGGGACAAGAGGGGAGAAAATCGAATTCTCTATTTTACTTGGAGCAGGACCTGTTACATAAGAGTACCTGGGATGAAGAGATATCGAAACAAACGTTCTTCTTGTAGCTGTGTTATTTCCGCGGCATCTCCGGTCAAATCATTTTTGAATTTATGTTTTAAGGAGGGCGATAGAGTTTCTCGAGAGGCTAACCTCTTGTTTTCGTTCAAGATCCTTTAACAGCCGGCTCACGACTTCGCGCGAAGTACCAAGATCATTGGCAATCTTCTGATGCGTCGTTTCCAGCTTCCCGTTCTCTGATTTCTCGATCAGGTATTCGAGGAGCCGCTCGTCCATCCTGCCGAACGCCACCTCCTCGACAAGTTCCATAACGCCGGAGAGGCGGCGACTGAGGAGCGCAAAGATGAAATCCCGCATCTCCACATGCCTGTCAACCAGTCGGCGGAAGTCCGAAGAAGGAACGAGCAGCATAATCACATCCGAGAGCGTAACGGCATTCGCAGGATATGATGTCCCGGACAGGATGCATGATGCGTTCAGGATACAGGTCTCGCCTGGTCCAATCTCGTACAGGGTGATCTCTCTTCCGGTCTGGCCTGTTTTGTACACCCGTATTTCTCCTGAGATGACAAAGGCGATGACCGGACAGGAATCACCTTCGGAATAAATCTGTTTGCCCGCAGGAATGTCCTGCTTCCTGGCGATAACAAGAAGCTCTTTCAGAAGCTCATCAGAGCTGTTCCTGAAAACGGGAAATGTCTTGATAAATTCGTTTTTTGTCATGTAATAACACGGGCATGAGCATGTGAAACATGTTGTTTTTACATATTAAGCACAAAAAGGCACTTTGTCAACGAAATGACGGTCATTTGATGCTAGTCATTTCCCCATCCGTGTAATAGAGGCTGCTTGTGCCATCCTAATACTAAAGCTTACTTGACAGATGAGAGATTTTTGAGCTTAACTATTAACATAAGAATAAAGATGTACGCACAAGAATGCGCGTTTATTTTCGGATGTTCGGAGAAATAAAGCGAGGTGGTAAGAGAATATAATAAGGGACCCAGGAAGGCGCCTTGAAGGCGTAGTGTTACGTTTCTTCCTCGGCGCCATGGGAAAAGGCCAGAGGATTAAAGAAACTGGATTTCTGCCGAAGCCTGTGTTTGCGTAATGCCGTGGCGGCACAGGAGGCGATATGTTTACCTTGCTCGTTGGCATACTGGTTGTCGTGCTCCCAGCACTTCCGGTCGCAGCGGGAACTTCCGCTTCCGCAACTGCGGCGATAAAACCGTTTCCGACCCCCTTCGAACTGTCAACCACCCCCGATGAAGCGATTGAAGCGAAAGCATATCACGTCCCGGTCCTTCTGAATAACAGCGTGGAGGCGTATATCGAATATTTCAGCACCCGCGGGAAAAGCACGTTCCAGCGGTGGCTCGACAATTCCGCCCCGTACCTCCAACCGATGAAAGAGATATTCAGAAAAAAGAACCTGCCTGAGGAGCTCGCATATGTCGCCATGATCGAAAGCGGGTTTGATTCCAGTGCTGTTTCCGTGGCAAAGGCCGCGGGACCCTGGCAGTTAATGCCAGACACCGCACGACGGTACGGTCTACGAAGCGATCGGTGGGTCGACGAGAGAAGAGATCCTATCAAGTCATCCCGTGCCGCGGCCCAGTATCTCAGGGATCTTCACAGTCGTTTCGGCTCTTGGCCGCTCGTGCTTGCGGCATACAATGCCGGCACGGGAAAGGTGCAGCGCGCGATGCTGAGGACAGGGTCCACAGACTTCTGGGACCTGAAGCAGTCGGCATATCTCCGAAGAGAAACGAAAGGCTATGTGCCGAAGTTCATAGCAGCGGCCCTTATCGCCAGAGACCCCGCAGCATACGGGTTCCGGGTTCCCGGTGTCTTGCCGCTCCGCTATGACGAGGTTGTGATTCCGGAAAGCACAGATCTCGGCATCGTCGCATACTGGACCGAAAGCACCTACGAGACAATCAAGTCCCTGAACCCTGAGATTCGTGGAGGGGTTACTCCTCCCGATGACCCCCGCTACCTCCTGAAAATCCCCGAGGGAAAGAAAAAAATATTCCTGGCAAGGAATACTGCCATCCGGATCCCATGGGACGAAAAAGCCTCCATCCCCCTCCCCCTCCAGATCGGTCCCGGCGGAGATGTCCGGAGCGGCCTTGACATCTGCCTTATCTTCGAAAAGAAGGCGAACCTCGGGGATAGCTCTTACGAGCCGGTTGTGGTTAGGGTCTCTCAAGCAGCTTACCTCGAGTTCACAGGAAGGGGCAGACGCATGGTCACGGAAAGTCCGTTATCAGACTACGCCGGACGAACACAGCGCGCGGGCCTGCAACAATATCTCGGGCCCTGGGCGCTTCCTTTTTTCAGAAATGTAATGGATCGGCGCAGGGGTACAACGTCTCGCGCTCGTTCCTGCACCGGATGATTGTGATCCCCTTCGCCCTCTCAATCTATGATCATTCCTCCCTGATATCATAGCTCATGACCTCGGACCGGAGAGAAAGCGGTACCTCTATGATCTCGCCTTGACTTCCCCGGGAACGATGGGGAGTCCCAGCTTTTCCGTGCCCCGGATGACCGTGATCGGGAAAGTTACCCCGACCTTCTCTTGTGTTAGCAGCTTGTGCAGCCCATCGATTCCGGCGACGGCGACTCCGCCGAAGCCGACGATGATGTCTCCTACTCGCAGCCCGGCGCGCAGTGCCGGGCTGTCAGCTTCGATCGATACGACCATGACCCCGCTTGCGACCGGGAGGTCATGGAAACGCACGATCCGCCGAACAAGCGGCACGTTCTGGCCCCCTACCCCGATGTAACTGCGCCGCACTTTCCCGTCCTTGATGAGGCTTGCCACCACGAACTTTGCGATATTGATTCCGATGGCGAAGCAGATTCCCTGCGCCGGCATGATCACCGCGGTATTCACCCCGATCACATCTCCGCGGGATGTAACCAGCGGCCCGCCCGAATTGCCCGGATTGAGCGCCGCATCGGTCTGGATCACGCTGTCGATGAGCCTGCCTGACCCGGCCCTGAGGGAGCGGCCAAGTGCACTCACCACGCCTGCCGTAACGGTGTACTGAAAGCCATAGGGATTGCCAATGGCAATGACAAGCTGCCCCACGCGTACGCTCTCTGAGTCACCGAGATGCACTGCCAGCAGGCCCTGCGCTGGAATCCTGATCACAGCCAGATCCGTGTCAGGGTCGTCTCCCACCATCTGAGCCTGATACCTCCGGCCATCCGGAAGCGCTACCTCGATCCCCTCCGCGCCATGAACCACATGGCTGTTCGTGAGGATGAATCCATCAGGCGTGAAGATGAAGCCCGATCCGCTGGCCTGCATATCCCGGGAAGAGCGCGGCATGGCTTTCCTGCCCTGTGCCGGCTGCCGGACCTCAATGTTCACGACCGACGGACTGACCTTATCTGCCGCCGTCACGACCGCACGTGAATATGCGTCAAGCAGTTCATCGTCACGGAGCGAAAGAGCCTGCGTGGCCTGCAGCCCTTCGGACTTATCGGTACTGCTTGATATCGGTTCCATCATGCTTTTCATCATTTCCATCCTCCTTTTTTATAATAACACTGCTGTCAAGGAGAATATGATAGGAAGTCCCTCAAGTTCGGAACACCAGGTCATTACGTATGCATTTGATGCGATGCGGGAATCTGCCATCCGGCGTTGCACCGGACAGACGGGCGGGCTCACTTCACGATAAGGACCAGTGGAGCGGGTTCTCCCGGTCGGAACACTTCAGGCCATTTCCTGTGCGATTCCCCTCACCGGGAAATGCAGGAAAACAGGGTTATTCGCGGAAAGTATTTAGAGACAGCGGGCGCGCAGCGAAGGAGCGGAAAAGACGTCCAGCACTGACGTCACTGAGAGCGAGGGGACCCAGCATGCAGACCGCATAAAGCAGCATCCTTCCCGAACCGCGCGGGCTGAAATGATAACAAGCACAGGGGATCAGCTGCGAGCCCACGTCAACAGTACAGGGGATCGGCGCAGGTGAGCACTTGCGTGTTCTTGCTCCCGCTCCGGAAGATCGTGATGCCCTTCACTCCTTCCCGGTAGGCAAGGAGGAAGGCGTTCCGTACCTCTTCCTTCGTGGCCTGGGGCGGAAAGTTGATGGTCTTGGACACGGCATTATCTGTATGGCGCTGGAACGCGGCCTGCATGCGTACATGCCACTCGGGAGCGATGTCAAAGGCGGTCACGAACACGCGTTTCACATCTTCCGGCACCTCGCCCATCCGCTGGATGGACTCTCCGGCAGTGATACGCATAAGCAGTTGATCGCTGTAAAAACCGCGTTCTCTCGCCTCCTCGAGGAAGTAGTCGTAGACCTCGGGAAGGTCCACGTCTCCGAGCACGTGGCGCGTAAATGACAGCGCAAAGAGGGGCTCGATCCCGCTCGAGCAGCCAGCAATGATCGAGAGCGTGCCTGTGGGCGCAACCGTGGTCACCGTTGCGTTCCGGAGCCTCGGTCCGCCCGGCGCATCATATTTGCTCCCCTTATAGTTCGGAAAAACACCCCGATCACGGGCAAGTTCCTCGGAAGCCCTCCAGCCATTTTCTTTGACGAACTGCATGATCCTTTCTCCGGTCCGGACCGCTTCTTCCGAATCGTAGGAGACCCCGAGCCGTATCAGCATGTCGGCAAAACCCATGACGCCGAGGCCAATCTTTCGATTGCCTTTGGCCATGCGGTCGATCTGGTCAAGCGGATATCGGCTCATGTCAATGACATTGTCCAGAAAGTGCACCCCGATCCTGATGGTCCGTTCCAGCTTTTCCCAGTCTATTTCGGATCGGCCACCGTACTGCCTGAGCATGAGCGACAGGTTGATCGACCCCAGGTTGCACGGCTCGTACGGCAGGAGCGGCTGCTCGCCGCAGGGGTTGGTGCTCTCCATGTCTCCAAGCTGCGGCGTGGGGTTATCGCGGTTGATCCGGTCAAGGAACACAACGCCCGGGTCACCTGTCTTCCATGCCATCTCCACGATCCGGTCGAAGACCTCTCTGGCCTTCAGCTTTCTGACCACCTTGCGGGTGGAGGGATTGACGAGCGGCAGGTCGGCATCGGCTTCGACGGCGCGCATGAAATCCTCGGTCATGGCCACGGAGATGTTGAAGTTGGAGAGCTCTTTATTATCGACCTTGCATGAGATGAAGTCGAGGATGTCCGGATGGTCCACGCGCATGATGCCCATGTTCGCGCCGCGACGCGTGCCGCCCTGCTTGATCACCTCTGTGGCCATATTGAAGACCCGCATGAACGAGACCGGGCCGCTAGCCGCGCCGCTCGTGGTGCGCACCGGATCGTCCTTGGGACGGAGCCTGCTGAAGGAGAATCCCGTGCCGCCGCCGCTCTGGTGGATCAGGGCCGTGTTCTTCACACCGTCGAAGATGGATTCGAGTGAGTCCTCGATGGGCAGGACAAAGCATGCGGCGAGCTGCTGAAGCGGACGGCCTGCGTTCATCAAGGTCGGTGAGTTCGGCAAAAATTCGAGGTTCGTGAGGATACGGTAGAATTCCTCCTCGGTGCTGCGGATATCGGCATGGCCGTCGTACATGAGGTCGGCCTGCGCGATGTTGTTCGCAACCCGATGGAACATTTCCTCGGGAGAGTCAACTACCCTGCCCTGTTCGTCCTTTTTCAAATACCGCCGGGTAAGCACGGTCAGGGCATTGGAGGTAAGGTGTATTTCAGGTGTTTTGACCGCCATGTAACACCTCCTGCTTTTCTAACTATATTTTACCACTTTAGCGTGGGGGAAAAATCGCGACAAGGATGAGTTGGAGGGCAGAGAGGGAAAACCTTAGTAGTAATATATAAAAAGGGCAAGGAAAATCAGGCTCTTCCCCACCTCGATCCAGCCGGTGGTCCGGAGCTTGACCTTGTACAGAAAAACGGAAGCAATGAGGTTGTCCACAAGGGGCAGAAGTATAATGACGGGGATGTGCATACGTTGGTAGACAAGCACAGCAAAAACGATATCCAGCATCGTTAAAATCCTGTCTTTCATCTTTTTGAGCAGCAGAGCTTTGACCTTGAACACACCGGCTGTGAAGTATGCTGCCGTGCCTGCAAAAAGCCTGACATCCACCCCTCCAGTCAACAGGAATTTTGCCAGGACTGCCGAGAGACTGAGAAGGGTGAAGCCCAGCAACTCGGTGAGGACAGAGTGCTCCCCTGCGAATTTGTTCATCATGAGGTACGCCAAGGGGAAGACGAGGAGGGGCAGGAGCATGGGGATGTCGCTGCCGAAGACGGCAAGCAGGATTATTGTCGCTGCGGCAATGTGCCCGACGAAAATAATGAGCGATTTCCTGTCTTCCGTCCGCCGGCTCCACTTCGTGTATGCCTGCTTGGAGTTAATCAACAGACCGAGGGCCAGGAAGAGAGGGATTGCTGTCCAGGTAAACGTCTTGCACACACCGATACCGATAAGATACGCGACGATCAAGACGCTCCATGAGCCGTATTCCTTCAGGAAATAGCCTTTGGCTTCGATTCTCATAATATAATTATATCAGCTGATGTCTCGAGATGGCAAAGGGAGGATCATAATATGTTGCAGGATTCGGATATCGCAGCACGGCACGGAATTCCAAGCCAAAAAAATAGGTCAGGAGTCTACCTGACCTGCTCTGGAACAACTCGATTGGATGATGGAAACGCCGGCCATTCTGTTTCGCGCCCTGCGCCATCGGGATAAAAGGATGTCCTACATGATTCCCGCTATGGAAGCGCGCGCGAAGTTCAAAAGGTTCGTCGGGTACACGCCGATGACAATGACTGCGGTCACCGAGATCGCGAGCGCAAGCGCAAGGGACGGCGATGTGGTCAGCTCAAAGCTGCCTTTGGGCTCTTTCATATACATGATCATGATGATCCGCAGGTAGAAATACGCGCTGACGGCAGAGAACAGCACGCCCACCACCGCAAGCCACACGAGCCCGGCTTGGACTGCGGACTTGAAGATATAGAATTTCCCTATAAAACCGGCCATCGGAGGTATCCCCGTGAGCGAGAACATGAAGATAAGCATGAGGAACGCTGCAGTCCTGTTGGTCTTGCCCAGGCCCGCGAAGTCCGCTATTTCCTCACCCCGCTCACCGGTCTTCCTGAGCATGATGACCACGCCGAAGGCGCCCATGTTCATAAGGGCATAGATACAGACATAGAGCATGACGCTCGCGGCGCCTTCCGGGCCGCCCGCCGCGAGGCCCACCAGGGCGTACCCCGCATGCGCGATGGACGAGTACGCTAGCATGCGCTTAATGTTCGTCTGGGACAGGGCCATGATATTGCCCACGGCCATGGTGAGCACGGCCAGACCGGAAATGATCGCCGTTGAGTATGCGTGCATCGGCTCAAGGGTGTACGTAAAGACCCTGAGGAGCACTGCGAAACCGGCCACCTTGGGTCCGGCTGACATGAACGCCGTGACCGAAGTAGGCGCACCTTCGTACACGTCCGGTACCCACATATGGAACGGCACCGCAGCGACTTTGAACCCGAAGCTCACGACCAGCATAATCATGGCCAGGAACAGGACCGGATTGGAAAGGTCCGCTTCGCGCAGGAACCCGAGAATCCCTGCCAGGTTCGTGGTGCCCGAGAGCCCGTAGAGGAGCGACATGCCGTAGAGCATAATACCGGACGAGAACGCTCCGAGGAACAGGTACTTGATCGCCGATTCGTTCGACCGGTTGTCACGCCGCATGAACCCTGCGAGAATATAGATGGAGAGGGCCATGAGCTCAAGCCCGAGATAGAGGGTGATGAGGTCGCCTGCCGATGCCATGAGCATCATGCCGGTCGTTGCGAACAGCAACAGGGCATAGTATTCCCCGCGGTGGATGTCCTCGATCTTCAGATAGTTGATGGATATGAGGATCCCAAGCCCGCAGGCAACGTAGAAAACGAACTTGAAGAACATCGAAAAGGGGTCGAGCAGGAACGTCCCGCCGAAGAACGCACCGTTCGCGCCCATCAGTTTATACGTCGCAATTGCCGCGAAGATGATGCCGACAAGGCTGAACCATCCGAGATACTGCTTGCTCTCTTTTTCCAGGAAGAAATCGAATATAAGCACCATGAGTGCCGTGGTGACAACGATAACCTCGGCGTTTATGGGCATGATAGACCGTGCGAATTCTTGAAACATGCTGGGCATCGGGTTCTCCTTACCTTAATTTCCAATTACCGTGCTGATCATCTGCGTGACAGCCGGAGCTGACTGGGCCTTGGCAGTTACGTGCTGTATCAGGTTCGATACCGAGACGTGCATCACACCGAACGCCGCGTTCGGGTACAGACCGACGATGAACACAAGCACCACGAGCGGAAGCGCCGCAGCCACCTCGCGCAGGTTCATGTCCGCGAGGTGCTCATTGTGCGGGTTCGTTATCTTGCCGAAGGCTACCCGCTGATAGAGCCAGAGCATGTAGCCCGCGCCGAGGATGATGCCGAGCGACGCGATCACCGCATAGGGCTTGGCGTGCAGGAATGCGCCGAGCAGGATCGTGAATTCGCCGATGAAACCGTTCGTGCCGGGGAGCCCGATGGACGAGAGCGTAATGATCAACAGGAACGTCGCGTAGACCGGCACCCTGGCCGCGATCCCGCCGTAGTCCGCGATCAGCCGCGTGTGGGTCCGTTCGTAGATCACACCCACGGCAAGGAACAGCGCGCCGGTAGAAACGCCGTGGTTCAGCATCTGGAGGATGCCGCCTTCAAGCCCCTGGAGGTTCAGGGCGAA
>DATJZV010000118.1:0-22176 GCA_035498715.1 Nitrospirota bacterium | reverse complement strand
GATACCAAACTCGACAAGCTCATGATCGAGGACCTTGCCGATCCGCTCATGCACCTCATCAGGAACGCCATCGACCATGGCATCGAGATCCCCGAGATGCGAAAAACGCAGGGGAAGCCCGAGCATGGTGTGGTGAAGCTCACGGCGTTCCCCAAAGGGAACCACGTAGTGATCAACGTCGAAGATGATGGAGCAGGGATAGAACCACAGAAGCTTCTGGCCAAGGCAGTGGAAAAAGGAGTGCTCCCTGCGGACCACGGCCTTGATCCGGAGACCGACCGCAAGGAGATTCTGGACCTCATCTTCCTTCCCGGGTTCACCACCCGCGAGATCGTAACCGAAATCTCGGGCCGCGGTGTGGGCATGGACGTGGTGAAACGGAACGTCTCCAAGCTGTCCGGCATGATCGATATCGATACCGAGCCGGGTATGGGTACTCAATTCATACTCACGCTTCCCATAACCCTTGCCATCATCAAGGCGCTCGTGGTGGAAGCCGGCGGAGAGGTCTTCGCTGTGCCCCTTAGCGCCGTGCTGGAGATCATTCAGGCGACCAGAGATCAGGTTGAAACGGTGGAGACACGCGAGGTGATGGCCATCCGAGGAGAAACGGTCCCGCTTCTTCGGCTTACACAGTCGTTTAAACTGCCCCCGAAGGCCGGGAGCAATTCATTCTATCTCATCCTCGTGGGACTTGCCGAGCGACGCTTGGGGATTGTGGTGGAAGGTCTCCGGGACCAGCAGGAAATCGTCATCAAGCCCCTCGGAAAGCGTATTTCAGAAATACCGGGCATTGCAGGGGCTACGGAGCTGGGAGACAAGCGAGGCGTCGTGCTCGTGCTTGATGTTGAATCGCTCATCGAAGGGGCGCTGAAAAAATCGGTCGTCATCAGCAGGCAGTAGGAAGCAAGCGGAAGAATCACCGTCATTGTTCGCATGGCGCGCGAGCATTGATTCAATGATTTTGGACTGCATTTCTGCAATGTGATGCTGGGGTATTGATGTACGAGGAATTTTACGGACTGAGGGAAAAACCGTTCAACAAGACGCCTGATCCTCGCTTCCTCTATCAGAGCGCCAAGCATGCCGAGGCACTCGCCCGGTTGCAGCTCGCGGTAGAGGACCAGGACATTGTTCTTTTGACCGGTGATATCGGCTCGGGCAAAACGACACTTTCCCGAGCGCTCATTGATTCGCTGGATGGGAGCCATCATCCGATGCTTATCATTAATCCGAGGCTCTCGCCGTCACAGCTCCTGCGAACCGTGGCCCTCCGTCTCGGAATGGACGATTTGACCCGTTATCGCCACGGCATCCTGGAGGGGATCAATGCAAAGCTGTACGAGCTTTTTGAGGCCGAGAAACGACCGGTCATCATCATAGACGAGGCGCAGCTCATTCCAGGCAAGGCCACGTTCGAGGAACTTCGATTGCTTACGAATTTCCAGCTTGATGACCGCAACCTGCTCGCACTCGTGCTCATCGGACAGACTGAGCTCAGGGAGCGGATCGACCGCCGGCCGTACCGGGCCCTCCGGCAGCGGATCGGTATGCAATATCACCTGGGATCGCTCGATGTGGACGAGACTCGGGAGTACGTGAAGCACCGGCTCCTGGTAGCAGGGAGGGAAACACCGCTCTTCGATGAACAAGCGCTCACGGCATTGTTTGAGCATTCCGGGGGCGTTCCGCGCCTCATCAACATCATTGCGGGCAATGCACTCGTCGAGGGGTTCGGCAAGGGCGTTGAAACCATCGGCCCGGAGATTATCGAGAGCGTGGTCAAGGACCGTTGAAAAGAATTGTAAATTGAAGATTCGGAATTTTGAGACTTCAGAGTGCAACATGAATGTTAATGTACGACAGGACGTTGATCTGCACTCTGCAATGGAGCAGTAGCGACGTATGGATATATTATCCGCGCGAAAAAAGGCAACTGAGCGGGCACGAGCAGAAAACAAGGTCGAGGCCGGATTGCCGTCCCCTGCTAGGCCAGTACCGGCAGAAGAACCCCCGCGCATGGAGGCATCGGTGCAGTCATCTCCGGCTGCCGAGATACAACGTTCGATGGTCGAGGATGCTGCTGTGAAAGCGCCCGCCAGCGAGAGCGCTCCAGCGCCCGAAGGCACGGACGAGGAAATCCAGGCGCAGGAGATCGAGATGCTTTCGTTCCTCCTCGGCGGCGAAGAGTATGTATTACCCGTCGATGAAGTACGGGAGGTGCTCAAGAGCAGGGAACTCACCATTGTCCCGAATTCACCGCCCCATGTTCTCGGGGTCACTTCGATCCGAGGGACAGTGCTGCCGGTGATAGATCTTGGCAGGCGGCTCGGTCTTCCGTCGGCTAAGCAGGATGAAAAGGCGCGGATCATCATCATAAACCCCGATGATGAGGATGCGGGAATCGTGGTAGACCAGGTGACGGGGGTGGTGCGGATCTCGCCGGACGCCATTCGCCCGGCGCCAGAGACCGTTGAGCAGGGCGCAGAGTTTTTAAAGGGCATCGCGCGCAAGGGTGACAGGCTCTACATCCTGCTGGACCTGAATAAAGCGGCGGGGAGCTAGTATGTGGCTTACTGAATGCAGAATGCGGAATGATGAACACCAGGATGTTTGCCTTCATTCCTCGCTCCGGATTCAGCAATCTGAAATCATTTAGGGAGGAACAAACCATGAAACATAGAATGAGAAGTGGAATGGTTTTTGTTTTTCTTATCGTGCTCGCTTTGGCCGCCCTGCTTGGCGGATGCGGCAAATCCGACTCGGGAAGTATCGGGCCAGCGACCGCAAGCGTACTCTCGGCAGCGACACCGACCGCGGGGCTGAACACGTGTGCTATATGCCACACCACGCAGACGACCGACTGGCTTACCAGCAAGCATGCGAATCTTGATCCGGCGGGAAATCTGTACAGTGCCGGGGTCCCGACAATCGGTCTGATTAGCAGCTGTACAAAGAACTGCCATGACCCTAACGGGGACAGCAACAATCTCACGGCAGGCTACACCGGGAATGTCCCGCGTCCCGTGGTCGCATGTGAGACTTGCCATGGTCCTGGGAGCCTGCATGCAGATGCCGGGGGAAACGGTCCGATATCCCTCCTTTCGAACACGGCAGGAACGAGCTTTGGCGCCGTAGCGGTCTCTGGACAATTCGTCATGTGCACGGGTTGCCATGAACTGCTCGATACGTCAACAGGGGCTCTGAATGCTTCTCCGACCCATGCCACAGGTGCACCTTCCCCAACCGGTGCTCAGTACGTCATCACTGACACTCACTTTGCCACCGCCGGGAACTGGACAGGAGCAGGGGGCATGAATATCAACGATATATCCGGTTACGCCATGAATTTTGCGAGCGAGACCGTCTGTACCGACTGCCACAATCCACATAAAAATGCCGACATCAACAGAGACTGGGCCAGTTCGAAGCATGCAGACAAACTTGCTGCAGATGCCTGGGCTCATTACAACTGGTCGTGCGATGCAGCAAACTGCGGAGCGGCGGGGAGCAGGACCGCCTGTCAGCGGTGTCATACGGCAACCGGTTTCGCGGCATATGCCGATGCCCTTCAGGCGAGGAACCAATCATTGGCCCAAACTATTTGGAACGGTGGCATGTCGCTTGTACCGTATAGTGCCGGTTTCAAGCCCGAGATGCTCAGGTGCACGGGCTGTCACATAGACAATCGGGGCAACCTCAGAAATCCGGGAGCCTATAACGCAGAATATACGATCGGGACTGTCCCGAACGCGGTAGCAAATGTTCAGTATCCTGATCTATCCACCTCGAATGTCTGCATCCCCTGTCACACGGGGCGTAATAACGGCACGGCAATCCATAATTTGAATACCGGGCAGACAGCAACTGTGAATTTCAGTAATTTGAGCTTCCCCGATGGGCACTACCTCACGGCAGGCGGAACGATGTTCAAAGGCACGCTATACGAATATACCGGAAGGACCTATATGGATCCTGCTTCGTTCAAACATAACCAGATCGGCACATTAAGTGCGCCGAACACCGGCGCGAACGGCCCTTGCGTTGGATGCCATATGGATCGGACGGGCATGGGCGGCAATCATCTCTTTGAGCCAATCAGCATGAATTCGGGGACCATCATTGTATCGAGCGCAATTTGTTTTACCTGCCATGCCGGTTCAAGCATAGATTTTGGTACGGTGGTGCAGAATGAAAAGGACCGCTTTGATTCTGCCCTTCAGGCGTTACAAACACAGCTGGCTTTAGCCACATCGGGTAGTTATACGTTCTCCGTCAACTATCCGTATTTTGTCCAAAAAAACTGGCTTTCCGCCGGTGATACGGATGCTTCGGGCAACACAACCGGAAAAAACAATCTGGGGGCCGCCTTTAACTTCAGTCTCCTCTTTCATGAACCGGGGGCCTACGTGCACAATAGCAGATATGTGAAAAGATTGATCTACGACTCCCTCGACTGGATCGATGACGGGATAATGAATTATTCGGTCGGTGCGACGCTCAGTGCTGCATGCGGCGGCGCCACGCCACCCGCTTGGTGCCAGGGAGCAATGGATTATCTTCTCCCAGTCGGGTCGCAATGGAATGGCATATATCCGGCTGGATACGGAATCGATGCGGAACGACCCTAACCCACACTCAGGTAAAGGAGGTCACAGATAGATGGAACAATTTACGAAATTAAAGAAATGGCTGGCAATAGGAATCTTGGGCATCTTCTTTGCGGCTGGGTGTGCGGCGCTCAAAGAGTCGAGACCATTGTTGCCGATCAAGGAGTACGAAAAGATGATCGCCGGGCGGCTTGACGCCGATTACATCGGCACAGACAATTGCCTCAGGGCATGCCACTTTCATGACAAGATCCGGCATGATTTCGACCTGTCGACCATGGGCGCGCAGCTCTCGAGAGAATCAGGACTGCCGCTCGTGAACTGCGAAAGCTGCCACGGTCCGGGAAGCCTCGCTGTCGATACTCTGACGCCGCAGAAGCTTGCGGCCGATGCCAAGGCTGGGAAGCGGTCGGCCTGCGACTACAAGACCTTTATTGACATCAAGAACCTGCCCGCGCAGGCAAAATCGCTCATCTGCCTGAAGTGCCATACGGCCAACGCCACGTTCAACCTGCACAACTGGAACTCGAGTCTTCACAATATCGCCGATGTGTCGTGCTCCGATTGCCACCGAATCCATGGTGGACACAACCTCAAGGTCAAGCTCAGGGACACCGCAGAAATGTGCGAGCGGTGTCATCAGGATGTGCAAGCGGCCTTTGCCCTGCCGAACCACCACCCGGTTCCTGAGAAGAAGGTCTTCTGCACCGACTGCCATGATCCGCACGGCGGCGGCGGGGAGAAAAACTTGAGAGGGGAGACAGTAAAGTCGACCTGCACCCAGTGCCATGCAGAAAAAGAGGGGCCGTTTTTATATGAGCATGCGGACCTCACCGAGGATTGCCGTTCCTGCCACACCCCGCATGGGTCAGTGAACAACAACCTGCTCATTCTGCGTGAGCCGTTCCTTTGCCTGCAGTGCCACCCGACCCACCCGATCACCAATGCAACGACTGCCGATCAGAAGCGTGCTTTCTATACCCGGTGCACGGACTGCCATTCACAGATACACGGTACGGACCTGCCCTCTCCAAGCGGCCAGGGCAACTTCATACAGTAGAGGAGGCTCAAATGAAAAAGACTATATTGATAATCGCATATCTGATGCTCTGGGCCTCCCTGGCGGCGGCACAGCAGGTAACAGGTACGAACACAGCGGAGACCAAGGGGCTGGAGGGTCTGGTACCCTTTGAAGGCAGGTTCAGCCTGGGCTATCGGAGCATAGATCAGGACGGGAATCCTGCTCACGCCGGAGAGTATGATTATCTCAAGTCTTCTGCGATCGGTGCGCTGGACATGGAATGGGATCCGCTGCCGCACCGTCTTTTGCTCGAATCCTATTATTTAAACAACAAAGATTATTTTGCTGAAACGGATTATGCGTTCAAGGATATTGTGCTCTTTAACTGGTACACGAGAGACATGTTCCACAATCTTAATCATTTCATCCTCGGTCCATATAATCCTTCATCTACACCGCCGGTCCCCACCTTTACCGACCTAAATCCCGGGGCCTCGTATGGCGTTGAGAATAGGCTGAATAATGGGTTCATCCGTTTTAAGACACCTGACTTTCCTTTCCACCTGTACGCAGACATGCGGACCGTCGATCGGGAAGGGACTATACAGCAGATATTTTTGCACGGCTTTACCGGCGGCATTAACCAGGTTTCGCAGTCCCGAGATATCGACTGGCACACGCAAGAGGTCCGGATTGGTGCCAACAGCCACCTGGGGCCGATCGAAGTCGATTATAGCCACATGGAAAAGAAGTTCCAATCGCTTACTGACAAAGTACTGTATGACACAGTGCCAGGGCCCAATCCGGTCCCGCATAATTTAACCCCGGATCTTGAATCCTCGTCAGATACAGTAAAAATCCACACGTCGTATTCGGGCAAAATTGTTGCAGCCGGCACATACACGAACGGGGAAAAGAAGAATGACGACAGCGGAGCGAAGGTGCAATACTGGAACGCAGGGGGTGATCTTATGTTATTGCCCGTGACCAGCGTGATGTTCGTCCTCAAATACCGGCACTACAATATCGATGAAAGCAACCCCGGTATGGTTAATAACGTAACCCCCTTCGGCACCACGGTCGTCAATGTCCGGGACGCGATCTCTTCGTCACGGGACGTTATAACTGGAACACTCCGGTACCGGGCGACCGACCGTTTGATGCTCAAGGGTGAGTATGTCGAGGATATGACCGATCGCACCGTGGGAGCGCAGGGGACCCTTCTGCCGCCACCTCCTTCAAACGCCCAGGCCTTCTGGGACCTGCCGGAGAAGACCACTAAAGGCACGGCAAAGCTTGGTCTCACCTACCGTATCATGAACAAGCTTACTTTCCGCGCCGATTATAGCTACATGAACGTGGACAACCCTGCCTACGATATTGATCCCAACAAGCAGCAGACTGCGCAGGCATCGCTCACTTGG
Source organism: Nitrospirota bacterium (assembly GCA_035498715.1). Lineage (GTDB taxonomy): Bacteria > Nitrospirota > UBA9217 > UBA9217 > UBA9217 > DASPSR01. The sequence continues at coordinate 15,121 of DATJZV010000118.1, read as the reverse complement.
TCGCCAAAGACCTGGGTCAACACGTTGCTCAGTTACAGCACGGTGCATGAGAAGCGGGATGAGCTGGATGCTCCTCTGGCTGGTGGGAGCCGGGATGCAACGCGAAACCAGGGCCTTGCCAGCGTTACTTTCTTGATCGGCAGCCGCTCTTCGATCACGGCGAGCTATGCCTACTTCCTGAACAAAGTCGACCAGACCGTTACCTTTCAGGATGGAGTTGGCGCTTTGTCACTCGAATCGGGCGTTCCTTACGCAGACGTTGCCAACGTAGGATCGCTTGCCCTTACCTATGCTCCGATCGACAGACTAAATCTCACCGCATCAGCAAGCAGGAGCTACACGCGGGGCGATTTCTCGCTTGCAGGGACGAGCAGCGTGACCAATGTGGGAGGAATCGCTGAGTTATCGAACATGAAGGTCGTCGACAGCGAGTACGCTGTAGGGGCCGAGATGCAGCTTGGCAGGAACATGAGCGGCGAAATCCGCTACCAGTATCAGAAGTATGATGATCAAGTTGACAACACGCAGGACGGCACGTTTACAACCCTATTAGCCACCCTGTCCATGAAATGGTAAGGGGGAGAATGATGAGACGACTAAATTGGTTATTAACTATTGTGCTGATGTTCTGCACAGCGACAGCCGGAGCAGCGGACAAGATTGTAGGCGTGATCATGTCAGGGAATATCGGATACTACCAGGAAGTGCATAAGGCCTTCGTAGGTACCTTGGCCAAGGAGGGGTTTGACTACCGCAAGGTCGACACGGTACTCCAAATGCCTTCGCCCGACATGATGTCCTGGACGAACTCAGCACGCAAGCTTGTGGTGGCAGAAGTAAATGTGCTCGTGACCTACGGTGCGCCTGCGTCGTTGGCATCGATCAAAGAGACCAAAGACATCCAGATCGTGTACGCAGGCGTTTATGACCCGTCTGCTGTCGGCGTCGTGGCCAAGAACGTGACCGGTATCAGTTCCAAAGTACCGATGACGAGTCTGTTGAAATACTTGAAAAAAATCACCCCTTTTACGAAGCTTGCGATTGTTTACAATGAATCGGAACCCGATTCCATGAAACAGGTCGAAGAGCTGGTTCAGCTTGAGAGCCAGTACGGATTCCAGACGGTGAGAATGCCGATAAAAAAAGTCGACGATGCGCGAAAGCTCACGTTTGCAGGCAAGGTAGATGCCGTGCTTGTATCCGTAAGTGCAGCCGCAAACGAGGCGATCGAGTCCATCGTGAAATCGGCACATGAGAACAGGATCCCGACGGTCAGCCAGACTGGTGGTTCGGCCGAGAAGGGGGTTATCCTGACCCTCGCGGCGAGCCCTGTGGAACAAGGTGAAGCGGCGGCCCATATCGCCGCGCGTCTGCTCAAGGGGGAGAAGTGCGCGAGCATTCCGCCGCAGGTCCCCAAGCTGGTCGAGCTTGTGTTGAACCTCAAGGAAGCGAACGTCATGGGGCTTAAGGTGCCCATTGATCTACTTACAGACGCTACAAAGGTGATCAAATGAAGATATTGTCCTCAATGAATCTGAAGACCAGGGCCGTGCTCGTCACGGCCAGCATCCTCTTGCTGGTGCTGGCGTTCAATACGCTGATCAACATATATAGCGCCACGAGCAGGTACAAAGAAGCACTTATCGCCAAGACTGCTGCACTTGCCGAAGGAACGAAGAAGGATATCGCCAAGGCCGTTGGATTCGGACTTCCCCTGAATGCACTCGAAGGCATGGGGGATAAGCTCCGCGGACTGGCGGAAGAAGACAAGGACATCTCGCGCGCCATGGTGATGGACATGGACGGCAAGGTGCTCTATTCCAGCGACCAGACGATGGAGAACACGGTCCTAAGCGATGGGCCTACGAGGAATGCGATCGCGGCGTCGGGGCCCATGGTACACTCTTATACCGATGCCCGCGGGGGTCACTATGAGCAAGTCATTCCTCTCATGAGCCCCGATGGAAAGAAGCTTGGCGTGTTCCGCCTCGCGCTGAAAGAGACGGCCGTCAACAGGCAGATCCAGAGTCTGCTCCTGTCGTCTCTCGTGGTAGGGCTCATCAGCTTTCTGGTGGCCATGGCCCTGGTCAATCTGTTTATGGATCGGCAAATCACCCAGCCAATAACGGACATGTCGAAGACGGCTGCACTTATGGCTGCCGGAGACCTCTCGCGGGAGATCACCGTCACGGGAGAGACCGAGATCGCCTCACTCGGGGCTGCTATTAATACGATGTCGTCTAACCTGCGGGAGATGCTCGGCAAAACCAAGCAGACGGGCGGAAGTCTGGGCGATGCAATGAAACTCATGACCAGCGCCACACTCAAGATGAGTGAGGGCGCGAAGGTCCAGCAGGAGGCCACGGAACAGACCGCGATGACCGTGAATGAGTTGACCGCCTCGATCAAGGGAGTGGCGGAAAATGCCGCCGAGATGTCTCAATCGGCTGCGGACGCCTCATCGTCCGCATCGGAAATGGCCTCATCGATCGAAGAGGTGGCTACGAACGCCGGCGCGCTCTCCGCGGCGGCTGAGGACACGGCTTCATCCATCGAGCAGATGCTTGCTTCCATCAAACAGGTGTCCGAAAATACGGAAACGCTCTCGGCGTCTGCGGAACAGACATCGTCGTCCATCACTGAGATGAGCTCTACAGTGAAAGAGGTTGAGCAACGCGCGCTGGAAGCTGCGCGACTCGCAGAGCGGGTGTCGGCCGAGGCTTCGGACCGCGGGATCACTGCGGCAAAGGAAGCGATACGGGGGATGAACAACATCAAGGAGACGGTCGAGGCTACGGCAGATGTGATAAACCGCCTCGGCAAGCGTTCCCAGGAAATCGGCCAGATAGTGAAGGTTATTGACGAAGTCACGGACCAGACGAGCCTCCTTGCGCTGAACGCCGCGATCCTTGCGGCACAGGCAGGAGAGCACGGGAAGGGTTTCGCCGTGGTGGCCGACGAGATCAAGGATCTGGCCGAGAGAACGGCAGCCTCGACTCAGGAGATCACGAGCCTGATCGCCGCCGTGCGGGAAGAAACGGAACAGAGCATGCAGGCCATGGGTAGAGGTCTCAAGGCTGTTGAGACCGGCTCCGCCGTCGTGCAGGTGACCAGCGACGTGCTGGAGCAGGTTGCGGGCAGCTCGAAGCAGTCTGCGGATATGGCCCGGGCCATTGAGAGAACAACGGCAGAACAGACAAGGGGCATTTCCCAGATCACAGAGGCCGCCGTTAACATCGCAAAGCAGATCGAGCAGATTGCTGGCGCCGTGCAGGAGCAGCGGAGGGGAAGCGAGCGGATAGCAAACGCGGCGGAAAGGATGCGCGATATCACCCGGCAGATGAAGACTGCAACCCAGGAACAGACCACGGGCAGCCGGCATATTGCCAATGCCGTCGATTCAGTGAAGACGCAGGCCGCCCAGGTCGCCAGGTCCACTTCAGAACAGAGTGTCGGTGCGCAGCAGATCAGCAATGCGGTCAATCGTATTCAGAAGATCACGCAGGAGAACGTCGATGTGTCGGTCGAGATGGATATGGCGGTGCAGACGCTGAAATCCAGGGCGGAAGCGCTCCAGGCCGAACTGGAAGGTTTCAAGTTTTAAAAGGGACGTTAGGGCATAGAGAGACAAACGCAGGGAACAGGTCTGGCGATGTCATTTCCTGTGTTCTCAACTCCTTGCTTCATGTCGAGAACCGGAGAGAGATAGCATTATGCAGATTGGCGTTCGACAGCGTCTTTTATTCCTGATCATCTCAGGGCTTTTTTTGACCATGAGCCTGATCGGGACATACCGCTATTTCGTGGGGGAAAGGGATATCCTGACCAATATCCGCATAAATGCGGAGCAGTCCTGTAAGCTCATGTCCGAACTTGCCGCGCCCTATCTGCTGACATCGGATTTCAGCGGACTGCATAACATGGTGCAAAATTTTCTGGACATGCCCGATGCCCAGGAGGTGATGATAACCGACATTGGCGGGAAACCAGTTGCTCACGAGAGCAAGCCTGTTCTCTCCGGGAAACGCATCACGATCGGCCCGCTTCCCATCTCTACGGGCCAGGCCAGGCTTGGTGACATCCGTATCGCCGTATACCCTGCCGACCTCGACAGCAGGCTCAAGGCCTTTGCGGCGAGCGCTCTGATAGAGCACCTCTTCATTTTCATGATCCTGGTCGTCATTCTCAGCGTATCAGTGTCCAGGACCATCACCAGGCCCGTTAAGGAATTGGGGAACGCCCTCAAGGATGTGATCGATCGGAAGGATTTCACCCGGCGGGTGGAATCTGTTCATGACGATGAGATCGGCGCGCTTGCGAATGGAGTAAATTACCTGATCGAGCGTCTTGAGCAGTTCATCATCGAGATGAACGCGATCGCTTCCCGCATCAGCGATCTGAACCCGAAGATCATGGCGGACTCGCGTGAAGTCAAAAAAAATGCCGAGGTCTCAGCCGGCGCCATCGTGAATGTTTCGTCCTCCGTCGGCGAGATGTCTGCGTCCATTCAATCCATCGCGGAAAGTGCGGAAAGCCTCCAGAGCTCCGCGGAAGAGACTTCGTCTGCCATCCTCGAAATGAACGCCTCCAACCAGGAGGTGGCGCGGCATACCGGCGAATTGACCGCCTCGGTCGAGGATGTGACTTCATCGGTGATGAATATGATCACGGCGATCCGCGAGGTTGCCGGCCATGTGGAAACCCTCTCGACCGCCGCGGAGCAGACCTCGGCATCGGCCGTACAGATAGAGGCTACTGTACGCGAGGTTGAACGGACGGCCAAGGAATCCTCCCGACTTTCGCAGCAGGTATCCCGGGAAGCAAAGGACATCGGGGTCCGGTCCATCCAGGAAACGATGGGCGCCATGGAAAGGATAAAGGAGGTCGTTGGCCGCTACTCCAGTCTGGTGAACCGTCTCGGAAAGCGCTCTGAGGAAATCGGCACGATACTCGGGGTGATCATGGAAGTGACGGAGCGGACGAACCTTCTTGCTCTGAATGCTTCAATCCTCGCGGCACAGGCCGGGGAACATGGGAAAGGATTTGCGGTCGTGGCTGAAGAGATCAAGGCCCTCGCCGATCGGACCGCCGGCTCGGCGCAGGACATTTCGAAACTCATCGCGTCAGTGCAGAAAGAGGCCAAAGAGGCGGTGACCGCCATGACCGAAAGCCTTGATGCCGTTGATGTAGGTGTCAGCCGTTCGCAGGATGCAGGCACTGCGCTCGAAAAGATCCTGGTGAGCTCCGGTAGTTCTGTGGAGATGACAACTCTGATCGAACGGGCCATGACGGAACAAGCGCGGGGTATCAAGCAGGTGAGTGAGGCTATTGCGAACGTGAAGCAGATGATGCAGCAGATTGCCACAGCCACACAAGCGCAGAGCAAGGGAACGGAGATGATCCTTAACGCCTCGGAGGAAATGCGTGATATCGGTCGGCGGGTAAAGCATGCTATGGCGGAACAGGGGCGCGGAGGCAAGCAAATCGTCGAGGCAGCGGAGAATGTGACCGTGCGTGCGGCCAAGATAGCTGCCGGCACCAAGGAACATCGCCAGGCCAGTCGACAAATCCAGGAATCCATCGAGCGGATTCAGAACCTCCCGCGTGAGAACGTGAAGCGGATGGAGAGTATGGCGGCCACGCTGAAGACACTTGGGGAGCAGGCTGACCTTCTCAACCAGGAACTCGTTACGATAACGGTAAGACGCGGATCTCACGGGAAGACGAGCGGAATCTTGAAGATGGGCATCATCCCGCTGGAGTCCCCAGCCGAGATGCACCGCCGTTTCACCCCGCTTACCGACTACCTGTCACGCTCACTCGGGAAGCGCGTGGAACTGTCGATCTCCGTGGACTTCGATCAGACACTGAAAAACCTCGAGGATGGCACCACGGACCTGGCCTTCCTTACACCTACGACCTATATCGAGGCCAGGAGGCGGTTTGGCACCCTGCTCCTTGTGAAGGCCCTGAGGAGGGGAGTCCCGTTCACGCATGCGGCGATTGTGACGCGGCAGGGGAGCGGGATCAAGCGTGTCGAGGACATCGTTGGCAAGCGTTTTGCTTTCGGCGATCAGATGTCAACTTCGAGTTATCTCATCCCCCTGCAGATGCTGGCCGATGCAGATATCACGCTCCATGATCTCAAGGACCATGGTTTCCTCGGCCACCATGACGATGTGGCCAGGGCCGTGCTCGCCGGCGAGTATGATGCGGGCGGGCTGCGTGAATCTACAGCCAAGAAATTCGAGGACCGCGGTCTCCAGGTTATTAAAACCTCATTTGATATACCGGAATTCAATATCTGCGCGTCGAAAAACATAAATGAAGATTTAATGGGCCAGATTAAAAAATCGCTCATTGCGCTGAACTCCATGGACAAAAGACACGCCCACCTGCTGAGCCTGATCGATCAAGACTATACGGGATTTGTGGAAGCCGCAGACAGCGATTACGACGTGATCAGAAAGGCGATGGAAAGGGTACCGGGTACAGGGGGAAGTGGTGTGAGGAACACGAGAGGGAAGCATGACATGGGCGCGTGACGGATCAGTCGCTCCCGGGCATGCGCACTAAGGAGAATATGACACAGGCGTTGAAGGAAAAGATCGGGGCAAGCATGGGTTTAAAGCTTGTCGTCGTGATAACAGGCGTTATTCTTGTGCTCATGGTCCTGGGGACGCTCTTTGTGGCTCGTATCATGACGGCCGATCAGTACCAGCATATTGAGACGCGGGGGAAAGACCTAGGGTTGTTCCTCGGCAAGGCAGTGACTGATCCGATTCTCCAAAAAGACATGATAAAACTCGACAGCCTTGTTGCCGACGCGGTAAAATCCCGGGATATGCTCTATACTTATGTGACGGATGCCTCGGGCGCGGCCTTGAGCAATGTTTACGTCAGTTTCAACAAGGAGAATCCCGAGCTGCGGGAATTCCTCCCGCAGAACGTGACGGACAGTACGCCTGTGCTTGCGTTGAAGGTGAAGGGGCAGTTCGACGTCCTCGAAGTCCCCGTGGACATCAAAATGGGAGGAACCAAACTGGGCACGGTAACGATGGGGTTCTCGAAGACGGCGAGCAGGCAGAATATCCGGGGAATAGTATTCCTGCTGCTCGGAACGAGCGTCGCTATCGTGCTTGCGTTGGTTGTGATGGTCTATGTCATGGCACGGAAGATGATCGTTGTACCGACGAATGAAGCTGTGTCCGTTGCATCGAATATCGCCGCCGGCGACCTTACGCAAAGCGTAAACATCGACTCTCGTGATGAGCTTGGGATGCTCGGGCGGGGACTAAACAGCATGATCATCGGGCTGAAGGGCATGATCGGCAGTGTGCAGCAGACAGTTCTGAATATGGAGTCAGTATCCGGCGAGGTCAAGGGGATATCGTCCCAGATAACCACGGGGAGCCGTGCGCAGGCCGAGTCCGTGGAGGAGGCAGCATCGTCCGTGAACGAGATGCATTTTGCTCTCAAGGAAATCGCGGGAACCGCTCAAGACCTCTTTACAACATCGGAGCAGACCTCCTCATCCGTGATCGAGACCGTCGCCTCCGTGAACGAGGTGGCCCAGACCGTGTCCGAGCTTTCGGTCTCGATCGAGGAAACGTCCTCGGCCATAACCAAGATGTCCTCCGCGATCCGGCAGATTGCTGAAAACGTAGAGTTGCTTTCAGCCGCCGCCGAGGAGACAGCGGCATCGTCATCCGAGATCAGCGCTTCGGTTAAAGAGGTCGAGGAGAACGCCAAGCAGTCGCTGGCCCTTTCGGAGGCAGTTACCGCCGATGCCCAGCAGCTAGGCATGCGAGCCATCGAGAGGACCATCGAGGGCATGGGCAGAATCGATGCTGCAGCGCGGCGCACTGCCGATGTGGTGAACCGTCTCGTCGGACGTACCGAGAGCATCGGAAGCATTCTTACCGTGATCGAGGATGTTACCGACCAGACGGGTCTTCTCGCACTGAATGCTGCGATCCTCGCGGCACAGGCGGGGGAACACGGCAAGGGTTTTTCAGTTGTGGCTACGGAAATACGGGAACTGGCGAATCGTACCGCGGCATCGACGCAGGAAATCAGCAAGCTTGTTGCTTCGGTTCAGGAAGAATCCAAAGTGGCCGTCGGAGTCATGCAGGAAGGGGCTGCCATCGTGGAAGAGGGAGTGCGGCTTTCCACGGACGCAGGAGAGGCGCTTCGGAAAATCCTGGAACGGGCACATCATTCCCGGGACATGAGCAAGAGCATCAACCGGGCGGCGACCGAACAGGCACGGGGAATCAAACAGGTGAGCGATGCCATCGACCGGATCAGCGAGATGACCCATCAGATTACCAAGGCCGCGAATGAACAGAAAGCGGGTAGCGAGCAGATCACTCGGGCGTCCGAGAGAATGCGAGAGCTCACACGCTTTGTCAAAACATCGACCGAAGAGCAGGCAAAGGCCGGCAAGGACATCACGGCGGCGGTCGAGAACATGAGTACAAAGATCGGGTTGGTGAACAGGGCAACCGGCGAGGTGCAGGCCGGCAGCGACATGATCGTAAAGTCGATCGAACAGATCAAGCAAATCGCCAAAGAAAATGCCAATCAGGCCGCTGGACTCAATGTTGCTGTGGAGATCATGGCCGACCAAACGGGACTGCTCAAGAGGGAGATGGAGAAGTTCAGGACATAGAATGGGGAGACGATTGGAGAGGGATGTCCATTGGCCCTTGCCTCTTGTCACCTATCTTTGATTGTGCGAGACGCCAAGCATGAGAGACAGGAATGCTAAACAAGTGGTAGTTGCAGACGAAACCGTACAGATCGTCACATTTCAGGTGGGGACGGAGCAGTACGGGCTCGAGATTAATTCGATCACGGAGATTGTCCGGCCGCACAAGATCACGCCACTCCCACGGATGCCGGAGTTCATTGAAGGCGTGATCAATTTGCGCGGTACCATCATACCGATTGTCGACCTGAGGAAGCGTTTTGCCCTGGCAACGATTCACGATGATTCGAGGAAGGTGCGCATGATGATCACGCGGGGCGCTGTCCATAGCGCCTCGGGCAATGGCAGAGGACTGCTCGGTCTGGTGGTGGACAGCGTGAACGAGGTGATTCATATTCCGAAAAAAGATATCGAAGCTGCGCCGGAAGCGGCAATGGGGGCGAGCGCCGACTTCATCACGGGCATGGGGAAGGTGGCCGATCGGCTCATTATCCTCCTTAACATAACGAGGATTTTAAGCCAGCAGGAACGCGTCGCACTGGCGGAGGCGGGCAATGCCGAACCTTGAATTCTTAGGCAAGAAACTGCAGAGCAGCGATGCAGAGGAGCGAAGGGAAGCGGCTGTTGATCTCGGCCGTGCAGGCAGTGAAGCCGCACCGCTGCTCTTCCGTGCCATGGGCGATGCCGATTGGAGGGTGCGCAAGACGGCGGTCGAAGCGCTTGTGGCAAACGGCAGCGACAGCGTCATCGCGGGACTTATCCGGTCGCTCTCCAGCGATGATAATGCCGGTTCGCGGAACTCTGCGATCGAGGCCCTCGTCCACATCGGCTCCGCGGCCGTTGATACCCTGCTTATGTCCCTTGACACGCCCGATGCTGATGTTCGCAAGTCCATAGTCGACATCCTTGGCGATATCAGGGATTCCCGGGCCGTGCCTGTCCTGATTGAGAATCTAGAAAAGGATCCCGACGAGAATATCCGTGTGGCGTCTGCCGAAGCATTGGGCAAGATCAAGGACCGACGCGCCGTCGATCCCTTGCTTGCTTGTCTGACGCAATACGATCAAAGCTGGCTTGACTATGCCGCGGCCGAAGCGCTCGGCGAAATCGGAGACGAGCGAGCTCTCGGACCGCTCATCGCAGCGCTCGGCCGGAACAGCCTGAGGGAGCCGGTGATCGAATCGATCGGCAAGATCGGTAATGTGAATACACTCACGCCGCTCATCGCCGGGCTTGCCGATACGCTCAGGATCGTGCGTGAAGTCGCCATGATCGCCCTTACGGCAATTTACCGGAAGAGCGCGCAGAATGACCGGGAACGTATGATAAGGATCGTGCGTGCGAACGTAAATGATCGGGCCGTGGATTTTCTGGAAGAGATGCTCGTCACCAGCACGAGAGAGATCCAGCAGGCGGCGGTGGTCGTGCTCGGCTGGGCCGGGAGGGAAAGCTCCATCCAAAAACTGCTTGCGCTCTTGAAAGAAGAGGACATGGAAGAGTCGACGGCGCAGGCGCTTAAGAACATAGACGGCGGTCGGGTGCCGCTCCTCCTCGGTTATCTCGCGGACGATAATGCTCTCGTGCGAAGGACGGTGGCGAGGGTGCTTGGCGAGGTCGGGAACCGGGATACCGATGATTCCCTTATCGGGTTGCTCTCGGATGAGAACGGTCATGTGCGGAGCGCGGCGGCAGAGGCGCTCGGACATTTGAGAAGCCGGAAGGCGGTCAAACCTCTCCTCGGTTTGCTCGCGGACGAATATGAGAGCGTACAGGAATCGGCCATACGGGCGCTAGCGGAGATCGGTGACGATTCCGCCCTCGATGACCTGGTGAAGGACTTTACGTCCCGGGACGCGCACTTGCGCAGGAATATCGCACTCCTCCTCGGCAGATTCACTACCGACAAGGCATCCGATGCCCTTGCCTTTGCGCTCAAGGACGAAGAGCCGGACGTGAGAAAGGCTGTCGTTCATGCGCTCGGCAACTTGTCCGGAGACAAGGCTCTGCGCTCCCTTGTCCACGCTATTACCGATGATGATCCCGAAGTCAGAATGCTTGCCGCTGAAGCGCTTGGGAAGACCCGTGCCCCCGAAATCTCCGATGTCCTCATACCGCTCCTCGAGGACGACGACCTCTGGGTCCGGGCGGCTGCTGCGCGCAGTCTGGGAAAGATCGCAGGAGAGAAGGCCGGTGAAGTTCTTACGGCGCATCTGAATACTGCGACCGATATTTTTCTCCTTTCCCTCGTGGACGTTGTGGGAAAGCTCAGAACGGAGCGTGCGCTTGCACCGCTCATTGGGCTCGCCTCTCATGCTGACCCGGAAGTGCGTAAGACCGTGCTGACGGCACTTTCCAGCTACCGTTGGGAGTCCGTGCATCAGACCGTCCTTTCGCGACTGTCCGATCCGCACTGGAGCGTAAGAAAGACAGCTATTGAGATCGTGAAACAGAAAAAGGACGCGGCGGCGGAGCCCCTTCTGGAACGGATCGCCGATGGAGATCCGGATGCAACCGTGCGGCAGGCGGCGAAAGACGCATTGGGGAGATAAATGGTCGAAGAACAGACGATCCCGCTGCCAGACGATATTTTCAGGCTTCTCCGGGATTTCATTCATGGCTACTGCGGCATATATTTTGACGACGGCTCCAAGTTCCTCCTGGAGCGCCGGCTCACGCGGAGACTTGAGCAGCGCAAACTCAGAAGTTTCGAAGAGTACTACCATTTTCTCCGTTATGATAGGAAGCGGGAAGAGGAACTTACCGTTCTTGTGGACAACCTCACTACGAACGAGACCTATTTTTTCCGCGAGAGTCCACAGCTCCGTGCTTTCTCAGAGGAAATCCTGCCCGAATTGCGCGAGGTCCTTGCAGACCGCAAGGTCATCCGGATATGGAGCGCCGGATGTTCCACGGGGGAAGAACCATATACCATCGCCATTCTCCTGCTCGAGTCCGGGGACTGGTGGCGTGACTGGCAGGTGGAGATCCTTGGTAGCGACATCAACCAACGTGTTCTGCATACCGCACGCAAGGGGGTCTACAAAAAGAGCGCGCACCGGGTGACGAGCCCGGAGATGCTGTCAAAATATTTCATCGAAGAGGAAAAGGGCAATTACCGCATCGCTGACCGGGTGCGCGAACTCGTGTCGTTCAGTTACCTGAACCTCCTCGATCCATATAAGACCAGCTTGATCAGCAACATGGATGTCATATTCTGCCGGAACGTTATCATCTATTTCGACAAAGAGGCAAAGAAAAAAGTGATCGAGAGCTTTTTCGACAAACTCCGCAACGGCGGATATCTTCTCTTGGGACATTCGGAATCCTTGATCAATATTTCCAACGCGTTTGCACTCCGCACGCTCAAGAACGATATGGTATACCAGAAGCAGTACCGCATTCAGGCGGTGTAGTCCGCAAATGAGCAGGAAGCAGGAAAGGCATTGATGAACAGAATCAAGGCACTGGTGGTAGACGATTCTGCCTACAACCGCACAATTATCACACGGATGCTCGAAAGCGATGAAGGGGTCGAGGTCATCGGGAGCGCAACCGATGGAGTCGACGCCATTGCGAAGACGCTTCGGCTCCAGCCCGACGTGATAACGCTTGATCTTGAAATGCCAAATATGGACGGCTTTACCTTCCTGAGGTGGCTCATGAAGGAACGTCCGACGCCCGTGCTTGTGCTCTCATCACGCTCCGATAGCCGCAGCGTCTTCCGCGCTATGGAACTCGGCGCCGTGGATTTTCTTGCCAAGCCCGAGACACGGATCTCAAAGAGCATCGAAAGCATCCGGGACGAACTTGTGTACAAGGTTCACGCCGTCTTGAACTTGGAAATGGGCAAGGTTCAGTCAACGATTGAGCTCATTTCAAACGAACGTGTGGCCCCTCCGGCGCGGAAGGAGGACGATGAGCTGGTCGAGAAAAGCCCTATCGAAATAGTGGCCATAGCATCGTCCACCGGTGGACCGCCGGCAATTCAGGCGATTCTCACTGCACTGCCTCCCGACTTCGGGGCAGCCATTGTGATCTCGCAGCATATGCCTCCAGGTTTCACAAGGAGTTTCGCGGAGCGACTGAACAAGCTTACGCCCCTCATAGTGAGCGAGGCCGCCGCAGGCGATCGCATTGCTCCTGGAATGGTGCTCATCGCGCCCGGAGGCTACCATCTGATCGTAAGGAAAGACCGCACGGGGCTCTCCACCGAGCTTGTTACACGGAGCCCGGGGGATAAGTATGTGCCTTCTGCCGATCGCATGATGGTTTCCGTCGCTGATGCCTGTGGTCCTGCCACGCTCGGCGTGGTACTCACTGGTATGGGAAAAGATGGAGTCGAGGGAGTAACTGCGATCAAACGGAAGAAGGGGCAGTGCCTCGCCGAGAGCGAGGAGAGCGCGGTCATTTTCGGTATGCCGCAGGAGGCCATCCGCACCGGTACTGTCGACAAGGTGCTGCCGCTCAGTAAGATGGCTGAAGAAATAGTCATGCGATGCCGTTCGGGCAGAGGCGGCAGCGGGAGCGCCGCATCGTGATTTCGACCTTGATAATTTTAGAGGACTTGACTATAATAAAAAAAATTGATTTGGTTTTGCTGTTGAAAGCTTGTCCTTTTCCGCTGTCGGTGCAACAACCCGCGGATACCGTTGCGCGAAAGGTTTTCTCTTCGTCCCGGATGGATGCGGCGTGAGCGGGGCAGTAACCCCGGCGAATGCGAGGAGGTTTTGATGGAAAAAGAAACAGGGATCTCGAAAAAAGTTGAAGAGTTTCTCCAGGTCTTCAGGAAGGGCGAAGAGTTTACACAGGAACTGCTGAAGGAGAACGAGAAGCTAAGGTACAAGGTAGCACAGCTCGAAGAAGTCGCCAAGTTTTCCGGGAGGGAGGAGAATTTCAAATTCCATACCCTCGAAGAGCGGGTAAAGTTTCTTGAGGACGAGAATAAGACTCTTCTCGATCGCTACCATCAGGTGGAAGAAGAGAACAAGGATTTTGCGAACCGGTACATCGAGGTAGAGGCTGAGAACAACAACCTCGCGAACCTCTATGTGGCAAGCTATCAGCTCCATTCCACGCTGGATTTCAATGAATCGCTTAAGATTATACTCGAGATCGTCATGAACCTGATCGGCGCGGAAGAATTCTCGATCATGCTTGTAGATGAGAAGACGAATGAGCTGTCGATCGTGGCCCAGGAGGGAATGGGACCGGAGGCACGATCAAGTATCAAAGTGGGGGACGGGGTCATTGGACAATCGGTAAAGGGCGGCGATGCATACTACCGGGACGGTGATCCTACCAATCTGAAGGACGTGGACTATACCCACCCCCTTGTCTGCATCCCGCTTAAGATCAAAGAACACGTGATCGGCGCGATCGTGATCTATAAGCTCCTCGTCCAGAAGAGCGAGTTTTCGAATGTTGACTATGAGCTGTTCTCGATGCTGGCCGGCCATGCCGCCACGGCTCTCTTTTCCTCGAAGCTCTATTCTCAGTCCGAGCGCAAACTCACTACGATCCAGAGCTTTCTCGATCTGCTCAAAGAAAAATAACGGAGGTAGGAAATGCCCGAGCATAATTTTCTGGTGGTTGAAGATTCCCCGACGATGAGGCAGCTCATCTCCTTCGCCCTGAAGCGCATACCGGGGAGCAAGATCGTTGAAGCCAATGACGGCATCGACGCGCTCAAAAAGCTCTCGACCCAGAAGTTTGACATCATCCTGACCGACATCAACATGCCGATCATGGACGGATTGAAGCTTGTGTCCATGGTACGGAACGACCCCGCGCATAAGTCCATCCCGATCATCATCATCACGACAGAAGGCGCAGAGGAAGACCGAAAGCGTGGCCTTGCTTTAGGTGCCAATGCCTACATTCCTAAGCCCATCCAGACGGCCGACCTTCTGAGCATTGTCAATCAGATATTAGGGGGCAAAGGGTAGCGGGAAGAACGGCGATAGGATCAAAACCGGAGGACGGGAGATGATACAATCACTCGTCCTTTTTGTTTGTTCAGGCTGCTTTGAAAGAGAGGCCCATGCGCAAAATTGACTTTTGGCATGGCCACAAAGAGGTTTCCCTTATGAAATTTAATGGGGGAACAGTGCTGCACAGAGCATGACATTCCTTCAGTTTTTTCTGCTAGCCATTTTTACCATTGAATTTGAAGCAATTTTTTACCAAAACCACCGCAGAAAGCCCCTGGCTTTAGCCATGGGGATGAATGCGGGAATTGTTTCAGTTGCTATTTGTCAAGTAATAACATATATTTATTATAATGGCTTCAATGGCGAAAACCCGGTCTTTCATCCACGAGTTTCAACTCGTGACCACTCCGAAAGAGAACCGCATATTGGAGGTGCGCCTTAACGCGGGACGTAATCTCTACAATGCCTGTCTCTCCGA